>JAWRKD010000123.1:0-5352 GCA_040307135.1 Desulfovibrionaceae bacterium | reverse complement strand
CAAGGGGGCGGACAGCCACCTGGGCCACGTGTTCCCGGACGGGCCTGCGCCCACCGGATTGCGCTATTGCATGAATTCCGCGGCCATGCGCTTCATCCCGGCCGCCGAGCTGGAGGCCCGGGGCTACGGCCGCTACGCCGTCCTGTTCGGCCTGGAGCCGCACGGCTCCGGAACGTAGCTCCGTCTAGACCTTCTTGGTCAGCATGGAGAGCAGGGAGGCCGTGGTGTCGCTGGTGGAGGAACTTCCACTGGCGTTGTAGCTCTGGAGCACGCTCTCGGAGTTCTTGAGATAGGCCGCGATCTCCTCGGCGCTCAGCAGGCCGTCCTCGTTTTCGTCCACCTTGTCGAAGGCCTCGGCGCTGAGCTTGGTTTCGCTGCGGCTCAGCTTGCCGTCGCCGTCCTTGTCATTGTTGGTCACGTACTTCTTGGCCGCCTTGCTGGCGGTGCTCGTGGTTTCCGTGTCCTGGGCGTAGCCCATGACCTTGTCCAGGATATTGCTGCCCTTGGCCATGCTGGCGTAGTTCTTCACATAGGAGGTCACGGCCTCGGGGTGTTTCTTGAGGTAATCCTCGATCTCCTGCTGCGTGATCTCGTTGTTCTTGTTCGCATCCAGCTTCTTGAAGGCCTCCTCGGAGATGGTCACCTCGTCCTGGGTCAGGGCGTTGTCACGGTTGTCATCGTTGGTGAGCATGCTTTTGCGGGCGGCAACCTGGGCCCCGGCCGCGGCGGCCAGGCTGGTGGTGGTCTCGTCGGAGCCGGCGCCGAACAGTTCGGGCAGGTAGCGGGCGATCATGCCGGTGGTGATGCGCATGGCGGTCCTCCTGGCGCAGGGCAGTTTTTGCCGTTCCAGACGCTCCTGCAAGGAGAGCGCCAGTTCGCCGGGTTGACGCGCCGCGGCCTGTGGGGCAGGAATCAGGAACGGACCTTCGGCTGCGGCGTGCGCGCACGTCGCCTGTTCCCGCTACCCGGATTCACGGAGGAGTCGGCCATGAAGCGTGTGTTCTCGATGCTGCTGATGCTCTGCCTCGTCGTGGGGCTCGCCGCCTGCGGCGCAACGATCTACAACGTGAACATGAAGAACGGAACCACCTACCAGGCCAAGGGCGAGCCGGAATACGACAAGAAATCAGGGACCTACAAGTTCTGCGATCCCAAGGGCAAGGAAGTGATGGTGAACAAGGACGACGTGCAGGTCATCCAGCAGGCGAACTAGGCGGCACGTTTTTTCCCGGCGTAAAAAAATCGCGGGCGGCGACGGAAGCGTTTCCGTGCCGCCCGCGGCGTTTTCTGGCGGAGAGGGTGGGATTTGAACCCACGTGCCGGTTATTAGCCGACAACCCGATTTCGAGTCGGGCCCGTTACGGCCACTTCGGTACCTCTCCGCGGGAAGGCGTTTATAAACGCTGGGAGCCCGGTGCGCAAGCCCCGGTCTGCTCCTTGCGGCGCTGGAGGAAGAAACGCTTGAGCAGGCCGCCGCATTCCTCGGCCAGCACGCCCGGGATCACCCAGAGCCGGTGGTTGGCGAAGGGCAGGGCCGCGCCGTCCAGGTTGGAGACCAGGGCCCCGGCCTTGGGGTCGGCCGCGCCGAAGACCACCCCGGCCACCCGGGCATGCAGGAGCGCGCCCAGGCACATGAGGCAGGGCTCCAGGGTCACCACCAGGATGGAGCCGGTGAGCCGGTAGTTGGCGAGCCGCTCCCCGGCCCGGCGCAGGCAGAGGATTTCGGCGTGGGCCGTGGGGTCGTTCAGGCCGATGCTTTCGTTGCGGGCCGAGGCCAGGACCTCGCCCCTGGGGGAGAGGAGCACGGCCCCCACCGGGGCCTCGCCGCAATTGGCCGCCTGCTGGGCCTCGGCCAGGGCCAGGTCCATGAAGCCGCGCCAAGTCCCGCCCAGGGAGGTTTCGTCCGGCGGCAGGGGGCGGGTCATGGGCCTACTGGGCCCGCAGGTGCCGCACCCCGCCTTCCAGCAGGGCCAGGCCCAGGGTGGCCTCTTCCCCGCGGGTCCAGCCCGGGTGGTTGGTGCGGTGGTTGAAGGCCTCGGGATGGGGCATGAGCCCCAGGATGCGGCCCGTGGGGTCGGTGAGTCCGGCGATGGCCAGGGGCGCGCCGTTGGGATTGTAGGGATACTCCTGGGTGGGCTCGCCGCTTTCGGGGTGGCAGTACTGGAGCGCCACCAGGTTCTTCTGCACCACGTCGTCCAGCAGTTCCTGGGACCTGGGGATGATCTTGCCCTCGCCGTGGCGCACGGGCAGGTAGAGCCGGTCCAGGCCCTTGGTGAACACGCAGGGCGAGGCCGGGTTGGCCTTGAGCCAGACCCAGCGGTCCTCGAAGCGGGCCGAGTCGTTGTTGGACAGGGACACTTCCTTGACGAAGTACTCGCCCTGGCTGGCGGGCAGAAGCCCCAGCTTGACCAGGAGCTGGAAGCCGTTGCAGATGCCCAGGACCACGCCGCCCTTGGCCAGGAAGGCGCGCAGCTGGTCCAGCAGCGGGCTGCCGTCGGCCGTGGCCGCGTGCCGCCAGCGCACCGCCGCGGCATGGGCCGCGCCCAGGTCGTCGCCGTCCAGGAAGCCGCCCGGGAAGATCAGGAAATTGGAGTCCTCGATGCGCACCCGGCCGGCCGCGATGTCCGAGAAATAAACGATGCGCGCCTCGTCGGCCCCGGCCTGTCTCGCCGCGTACGCTGATTCCTGTTCACAATTGGTGCCGTATCCGGTAATAACCAGTGCGTTGACGCGGGCCATGGAATCCTCCTCAGGGGGGCCGTTGCGGGGCGCCGGGGCGCGACGCCCGGAAACATACTGCCCGGCCCGTTCGGCGTCAACACGGCGGCCGCATCCGGCACGGGGTGGCAAGGCAAGTGCACTCTCTCATTGAGGACAAGAAGCGAAGGGGCGACTTCACATGAAAGCCAAGTTCATTTTCATCACCGGCGGCGTTCTCTCCTCCCTGGGCAAGGGCCTGGCCGCGGCCTCCATCGGGGCGCTCCTCCAGGCCCGCGGGCTCAAGGTCACCATCCAGAAGCTCGACCCCTACATCAACGTGGACCCGGGCACCATGAACCCCTTCCAGCACGGCGAGGTCTTTGTCACCGACGACGGGGCCGAGACCGACCTGGACCTGGGCCACTACGAGCGCTACCTGGGCGTTCCCATGAGCCAGAACAACAACTACACCTCGGGCCGCATCTACCACTCGGTCATCACCAAGGAACGCCGCGGCGACTACCTGGGCGGCACGGTGCAGGTCATCCCGCACATCACCGACGAGATCAAGCGGGCCGTGCGCAACGCCCCGGGCCCGGACGACGACGTGGTCATCGTGGAGATCGGCGGCACCGTGGGCGACATCGAGGGCCTGCCCTTCCTGGAGGCCATCCGCCAGCTCAAGAACGACCTGGGCAAGGAGAACGTCCTCTACATCCACCTGACGCTGGTGCCTTACATGCGCGCCGCGGGCGAGCTCAAGACCAAGCCCACCCAGCACAGCGTCAAGGAGCTGCGCTCCATCGGCATCCAGCCGGACATCATCCTCTGCCGCTCCGAGGTGACCCTGGACCGCGACCTGCGCTCCAAGATCGCGCTCTTCTGCGACGTGGACAAGGACGCCGTGTTCTCGGCCGTGGACGTGAAGAGCATCTACGAGGTGCCGCTCAGCTTCTACCACGAGGGCGTGGACCAGAAGATCGCCATCCTGCTCAAGCTGCCGGCCAAGAACGCCGAGCTGGACCCCTGGAAGGAGCTGAACCGCCGCATCGCCGAGCCCAAGGGCCGGGTGCGCATCGGCATCGTGGGCAAGTACGTGGATCTGAAGGAGGCCTACAAGAGCCTGCACGAGGCCCTGATCCACGGCGGCGTGGCCAACGAGGTGGCCGTGGACCTGGAGTACGTGAACTCCGAGGAGGTCACGCCCAAGAACTTCGAGAAGAAACTCAAGGGCCTGGACGGCATCCTCGTGCCCGGCGGCTTCGGCTCCCGTGGCATCGAGGGCAAGATCCTCTCCATCAAGCACGCCCGCGAGAACAAGATTCCCTTCTTCGGCATCTGCCTGGGCATGCAGTGCGCGGTCATTGAGTTCGCCCGCAACGTTCTGGGTCTGGAGGGGGCCAACTCCGAGGAGTTCGACAAGCTCACCCCCCATCCGGTCATCTACCTCATGACCGAGTGGTACGACTTCCGCAAGAAGCGCGTGGAAAAGCGCGACGCGGACTGCGAAAAGGGCGGCACCATGCGCCTGGGCGCGTATCCCTGCAAGATCTCCAAGGAGACCAAGGCCCACGACGCCTACGGCGAGACGCATATCGAGGAGCGCCACCGCCACCGCTACGAGTTCAACAAAAAGTACGCGGACATGTACCAGGAGAAGGGGCTGGTGCTCTCGGGACTGTCCCCGGACGAGGCCCTGGTGGAGATCGTGGAGCTGCCCGGCCATCCCTGGTTCCTGGGCTGCCAGTTCCACCCCGAGTTCAAGTCCAATCCCATGCGGCCCCATCCGCTGTTCCGTGACTTCATCCGCGCGGCCAAGGAGAACAAGAGGTCCGCGTGAACACAGCCGACCTGTACGCGGCCTCGCTGGCGGGGCCGTTCGTCATCGCCGGACCCTGCGTGCTGGAGTCCCCGGATCTGGTCCTGGCCGTGGCCCGGGAGCTGGCCGCCGTGGCCGGACACCTGGGCCTGCCCCTGGTCTTCAAGAGCTCCTTCGACAAGGCCAACCGCACCTCCCTGGACGCCTTCCGGGGGCCAGGGTTGGAGGAGGGCCTCACGCTCCTGGCCCGGGTTAAGGCCGAGACCGGCCTGCCCGTGCTCACGGACATCCACCTGCCCGAGCAGGCCGCGCCCGTGGCCGAGGTGGCCGACGTGCTCCAGATCCCGGCCTTCCTCTGCCGCCAGACCGATCTGCTCACGGCCGCGGCGCGCACGGGCCGCATCGTGAACGTGAAGAAGGGCCAGTTCCTGGCGCCCTGGGACATGAAGAACCCGTTGGGCAAGCTGCGCGGCGCGGGCTGCGGGCGCATCTGGCTCACCGAGCGCGGGGCGAGCTTCGGCTACAACAACCTGGTGGTGGACATGCGCTCCATCCCGATCATGTCCGGCCTGGGCGCGCCCGTGGTCTTCGACGCCACGCACTCGGTGCAGCTGCCGGGCGGCCAGGGCGGCTGCTCGGGCGGCCAGCGGGAATTCGTGCCCGTGCTGGCCAAGGCGGCGGTGGCCGCCGGAGCCCGGGGCGTGTTCCTGGAGGTCCATCCGGACCCGGACAAGGCCCTGTGCGACGGCCCCAACAGCCTGCGCCTGGACAAGCTGGAACCTTTGCTCAAGCGCCTTCAGGCCATCTGGAGCCTCGATGCCCCCTGTTGAGGA
>JAWRKD010000122.1:0-11532 GCA_040307135.1 Desulfovibrionaceae bacterium | reverse complement strand
GTCCGCGGCCGGGGCCGTGGTCCTGGTCCTGCCCCTGGTCCTGAGCCTGGTTCTGCCCGGCGACTCCCACGGCGCCGGGGGCGTGGCCGTGGCCCTCGCCCTGTTCGCGGACTACTGGTACGTGTTCCAGGCCCTGGCGCGGGTGGCCAAGGCCGACGCACTGGGCCTCGAGGGGTTCGAGCGCATCGCCTTTCTCCAGGCGGGCGGCGGGGTGTCGCGGCTGGCGGGCGGCATGGCCCTGGCCGTGTGGCTGGTCATCGTGGGCCTGGGCCTCCTGGGCCTGGCGGTCCGGCTCGCCGGACCCGCCAAGGGCATGTAGCCTCCGCAAAATCCCGCCCCGTCCTTGCCCTGGTATCGCGAACGCGCTACGATAGGGCATGGTCCCTGCCCTGGTTCCGCCCTGGCTGGCGGCCTCCCTGGCCCACGGCATGGGAGGGGTGGCCGTGGTCCTGTCCGGCGGGCTCACCGCCGACCGTTTCGCCGTGTTCTGCGCCGCGGCCAGCTGGTTCGCGGCCATGCTCCTGGCCGGGTGGAAGACCTTTGCCCGGGGCCAGGGCCTGAGCTTCCTGCGGGCTGCGATCCTGGGCCTGCTGGCCGGGATTCTGGCCCACGCCCTGTTCCTGGCCGCGTCCTTCACCTTCCTGGGCCAGAGCCACGGCTCCACCATGATGGAGCAGTTCGGCAACCTGGTCATCCTGGTCCTGGCCTGGCTGCCCCTGAGCCTGGCGCTCTACGCCCAGGCCACGCTCCTCTGCGCCCTGTGCATGGCCCTGCTCCTGGGGTTCTGGCAGGGCGAGCCGCCAACGGCCTGACCCGCTACCTTCCCCCCAGTTTCGCCAGCAGCCAGGAGGCCGGGGCCTGGGAGGGCGGCGTGCCCTCGCGGGCGTCCGCGCCGCGGGCCTCCAGCAGCTTCTTTTCGTAGATCTGCCAGCAGTTCTGGGCCAGGGTCGAGGACCCGCTCAAGGGATAGGCCAGCACGGCCGAGAGCCGGGCCGAGAGCGTCTCGCAGAGCAGGGCGTCGTAGCGCTGGGGGTCGGCCTCGCGGCGCACGTAAGAGAGCAGCAGAGGGGCCCCGGCGTCGCAGAGCACGCTGCGGCCCGCCACTTCCCAGGCCGGAACCTCCCGGCCGTCCGGCCCGGCCACGCCGAGCACCCGCAAACAGTCCACGGGCAGGGGATAGGCCGCGGCCCAGCGCCAGGAGGGCGCTTCGCTGGAGGCCGCCAGCACGGCCTGGGCCGCGCAGCAGTTCCAGGGGTGGGTGCGCAGCACCGCGTCGCGCACGCCGGGCCAGCGCTGGTTGCAGAGCCGGGCCGCCTTGGAGTCGTCGGTCAGGCTCATGATGGTGTCCTCGCCCAGGTCGAGCAGGGCGTTGTTGCAGATCTCGATGACGCTCACGGCCATGGCCGCCTCCGGGAAAAGGGGCCGGTTTCCCGGCCCCTGCTGCTGGTTACTGGGCCGCCGCGCCGCCCAGGCTGACCACGCCCGCGCTCACGCGCGCGGCATAGACCGCCGGGGCCTGGGAGCCGTCCGCCCCGAGCACGGCCAGGATCAGGTCCCCGGCGCTCAGGTTGTAGTCCTCCACGGCCTGGTCGAAGTAGCCCTGGGCCGTGACCGTTTCCGCGGCGTCCGCGCTGCGGTAGCAGAAGACCTGCTGGCCCGGGACCCCGCCCATGAGGCGCATCATCTTGGAATCGTAGCTCATTTTTGTCCTCCCCGGCCTACTCGGCCGCGTCCTCGTCCTGGCAGGCCACGGCCACCACGCCCTCGGCGTCGATGAGGCAGGCCCCGGCCGAGAGCATGTGGTCCACGAGGTGGGCGGCCTTTTCCGGCACCCAGTCCATGTGGCACTTGATGTCCTGGGCCTCGGCCAGACCCACGGCGCTCTTGTGCCAGACGAAGCAGGTGCGCACGCCCTCCGCCAGGGGCAGGCCCGAGTGGAAGAGCCAGGTGATGCCCAGCCAGAGGCGCGACTCCGCGCCCTGGAGCCAGGGGAAGCGGTCGCCCGCGTAGTCCGCGCTCTTGAACTCCGAGATGTCCAAAAGCTCGTTCCACTGGCGCGCGCCCACCACGGCGAAGCGCTGGCCGTCGTCGGGCACGTCGGCCGAGTTGAGCCGGGCGAAGGCCTCCAGGATCTTGGCCTTGGTCAGACCCGCGGCGGCGGCCTCCACGGCGTTTTCGCTCTCGGCCATGCGCGCGAGCAGCAGCTCGTCGATCTTGCGGCCCAGGGCCCAGGCCCCGGCGTTGGCCACCACGGCGCGCTCGTCCTGCTTGAACTTGAGCTCGTCCAGGCGGTCCACGTAGTCCGCGCCGTACCAGTCCTCCAGGGTGCAGGAAACGGTGGAGTGGGCCACGTTCATCACAGGCACGTTGCCGTGGCGGGTCTTGCGGCCGGCCGAGCCCTTGCCGTTCTTCTGGAACACGGCCGTGCCGCCGGTGACGCCGGTCTGGAGCCGCACGCAGTTGCGCAGCTTGGAGCCGCGCTGCTGGTAGGCGGCGTGGACCTCCTGCACGTACTGGTTCACGAAACTGTTCTCGATGAGCAGGGACATGGGTTTTCCTCCTTCGGGTTGCGACGGGGGCGGGTCTCCGGGCAGGGCCCGCGGGTGTCCCCAGGGACCGCGAGCGCCCGGCCGGGCCGCCGGGATTGCGGACGGCCATGCCGTGCCGCGCGGGGTGGGAGGACCATCCTCGCCCGCTGCGGCCGAGCCTACCCCCGGGTTCCTGGGCCTGCGGAAAAAGGGGGCGAAAGGGGGGGAAAAATCATGGAATCTGGGGCTTGACGGGGTGCGGCCCCGGCCTTTTCGTGGAGCTCCCGCAGGGACCCTTCCCCCCTGCCGGGCCTTGGGGTAGGGTGGGGCCATGAAATGGTGGATTGCGGCCGCTGTCCTGGCCGCGCTCCTGGCATGCGGCTGTTCGCGCGAGCCCGAGGAAAAGCCCCTGACCCTCCAGGCCCTCACCGAGCGCGCCGGGCAGGGCGACGCCCGGGCCCGTTGCGCCCTGGGCCTGCTCTACGCCCGGGGCCAGGGCGTGGCCCGGAACGACGCCGAGGCCGCGCGCTGGATGCGCCTGGCCGCGGACCAGGGCCTGGCCGAGGCCCAGTACGAGCTGGCCCGCATGTACGAGCAGGGCCGGGGCGTGCCCGGGGACGAGCCCTGGGAGGCCCTGCGCTGGCTGTTCGCCGCGGCCAGGCAGGGCCTGGCCAAGGCCCAGCTGGAGCTGGGGCATGTCTATCTGGAGGGCAAGGGCGCGGAGCCGGACCCGGCCGAGGCGGCCAAGTGGCTGGAGCAGGCGGCCACGGCGGGCCTGCCCGAGGCCCAGGAGCTGCTGGCCGGGCTCTATCTGTCCGGCCAGGGCGTGGCCCGCGACGGCGCGGCGGCCGGGCGTTGGTTCCGGGCCGCGGCCGACCAGGGCGACGCCAAGGCCATGTACGAACTGGGACGGATTTTCGCGGGCGGCCGCCTGGCCCCCCAGGACCTGGCCGAGGCCTACATGTGGTTCACCCTGGCCGCCGAGCGCGGCCAGGAAGAGGCCCGGCTGGCCCTGGAGCAGCTGGACCGCAATCTGGACGAGGGCGTGCGGCGGGAGGCTTCGGATTTGGCGGCGCGCTGGAAGGCCGCTGCGCCGGGCCGTTGAAAAATCAGCCAGGGCCGCGTTGCTTCAAAAAAACCAAATCCTCGCGTATGGGGAATACGCGTCGGCCTTGGGTTTTTCCCGCGCCGCGCCCTGGCGGTTCTTGAACGGACCGGGGAGTTGAAAAAAAACGTGCGGCCGCGCGCTGCAACAGCGAGGGGCCGGAGCGCTCGCGGCAACGCAGCCGTCACGCCTTTTTCAACGGCCTGCTACGGCTTCGAACCGGTCCACTTGGCCTTGGGCACGGCCTGGTCCGTGAGCATCACCGGGATGCCGTCCTCGATGGGATAGACCAGGCCGCATTTTTCGCAGAGCAGGCCGTCCTCCTTGGGCAGGAGGGCGAGGCCGCCCTTGCAGGCCGGGCAGGCCAGGATGTCGAGAAGGTCCTTGTGCAGGGTCATGTTCACCTCGCGGCCACTCTAGCCGCAAGCCCGTCCGGCCGCAAGCCGGGCGGCACACGGAGCGATGTCATGAAACGCGGCGCGCTGCTTCTTCTGGCCCTGGTCCTCTGTCTGGCGCTTCCGGCCCTGGCCCAGGACTTCGGCAGGCCCGGCCCCGGCCCGGGCATGGGTCCGGGCGGCGGCCAGGGCATGGGTCCGGGCGGCCTCGGCCCCCGGCTGCACCAGAGCCTGGGCCAGACCATCTACGTGGCGCTCTATTCCCACGTCTATCAGGGCCTGCGCGACCGGCCCTTCGACCTTTCGGCCACGCTCTCGGTGCGCAACGCGGACCCGGACCGGGCCATGGAGCTGGCCTCCGTGGACTACTACGACACCGACGGCAAGCTCGTGCGCCGCTACCTGGACAAGCCCGTGACCGTGCCGCCCCTGGCCACCCGCGAGTTCCTGGTGGGCGAGAAGGACAGCTCCGGCGGCTCGGGGGCCAAGTTCCTGGTGCGCTGGAAGTCGGCCCAGGCCATGATCCCGCCCGTGGTGGAGGCGGTCATGATCGGCACGGCCAATTCCCAGGGCATCTCCTTCGTGGTCCTGGGCCGGGTCATCAAGGAGGACTGATTGGCATTTTAGTATACAAGATTGTAGGCCATCTCGGCGTAATTATTTTAATATTATTTAAAACTTGCATAAGCGTCGAGAACACGCCGCAGATCATCTTTCATTTGTTTTGTTACAGTAAAATCACGGATTTTATTATCGCGCCCATTGAATCGTATTATTGTGGAATTTGATTTAATAATGGCCTCTACAACTGCTTCAGTTGCTGGGTTGAATGGGTCATCAATTATTTCCCAAACAAGTCCAGAGCCATTGTCATGATGAATTTCATCTTGAGGAAAATATTTGTAGCTTGGTCTGTCATCAATTTTAATATCTACATTATTAATAAATAACCACCAGTCGCCACAGTATCTAATCTTAAAACGAAGCCATGGCGCGTGACCTTTTTCGGCTCCAATATAAAGGAAAAGCGAGTTGCCGTATCCGCCTCCGCTTTTAGGGGTGTACCAACTAATTTCCCTTACTTTGTCATAATTTTTATCAAGCCCGCGCAGGGCTTCATTTTGTCTCTTCTCTTTATCTTTTTTATCCTTCTCTAGTTTTTCTTTTAATTCATCTGCTCGTTTTTTTTCGGCAGCAAGTTCATTTGTGGCAGTTGATATTACATGATTTGCTTGGGAGGCTTCTGGGACCAACGGATATCTTTGCTTTAATATCTTAGCTTTTTCAATAGCCTCATTCCATCTTTTTTGTTCCAGATATTTATTTGCTTCTGCAAGCATATTTGTAGCATTGTTCGAAAGTTCATCGATTTTATTTTCAAGCTCAGAGATACGCTGGCGAAGTTGAGTGTTTTCTTTTTCAACATCTACAATTTTTTTGGAATTATTTTGGCTATCGCACCCAACGACCGAAAGATAGATAACCAGCATAAATATAGGAACCAGTATGGCCCAGCATTGCGTTTTGGCGTTAGCAGCGCTCAGCATTATAGTTCCCTCTGGGTTTGGAGTGGTCCGAGATGATTAGTGTTTATGAAGGTGTTATTGACAAATATTTACTCACTTGTCAGCCTAGAACTCACTTTTTCCGTATGCAGGAATACTACAAGGAGGACTAGCCATGGCCTCCAAGCGCGGGGACCTCAAGCGCCTGGCCCTGGAGCGGGTCTATCGCTGCCTGGAGCCCGGCCCCGTGGTCCTGGTGGTCACGGCCCAGGAGGGCCGGGCCAACGTCATGACCGCCAGCTCCCACGTGGTGCTCCTGCCCGACCCGCCCCAGGTGGGCCTGGGCCTGGGACCCTGGAACCACAGCTGGAACGCGCTCACCGCCACGGGCGAGTGCGTCATCGCCGTGCCCGGCGCGGACCTGGCCCGCAGGGTCGTGGACATCGGCAACTGCTCGGGCGCGGACGTGGACAAGTTCCGGCGCTTCCGGCTCACGGCCCTGCCCGCCGGGCTGGTGGCCCCGCCGCTCGTGGGCCAGTGCCTGTACAACCTGGAGTGCCGGATCTGCGACGACAGCCTGGTGGAGGAGCGCTACTTCTTCATCTTCGACGTGGTGCGGGCCTGGGTCAACCCCGCGCGCCGCGAGCGCCGCACCCTGCACCACAACGGCGACGGCACCTTCGCCCTCTCGGGCCGCACCGTGGACCTCAAGGGCCGCATGACCAAGTGGCCGGAGTTCACCTTCGAGTAGCCGGTCCGCCGTGACGGCCGGCATGGGCGCCGCCGCGAGCAAACCCGCCGTTCTTATAATTCGCAGGCTTTCCTTGTGGTCCGGTCCGCTCGCGGGCAGAATCAGGGCTATGGAGGCGGCATGGGCGTGAAACGGGAAGACCTGCGGGCGGAGCTGGCCGGCCTGCTGTCCATGGACGGCGGCCCGGACCTGTCCCTGTTCCGCGCCTTCTTCGAGAACCACCCCGCGGCCATGCTCCTGCTGGACCCCGGCGCCGGCATGGTGGTGGACGCCAACCCCCCGGCCTGCGCCCTGTATGGCCGGACGCGGGACTGGATGCGCCGGAGCTTCATCTGGGACACGGCCGCGACGCCCCTGGAGGTCCTGCGCGCCGACATCCTGCGTCCGGCCGCGCCGCCCGGCGGCCGCCACACCGGCGTGCACCGCACGGCCTCGGGCGAGCAGATCCAGGTGGACATGGCCTGCGGGCCCGTGGAGATCGGCGGCCGCACGCTCCTGCTCTGCGTGCTCCACGACGTCACGGCCCTGGCCCGGGCCGCGGCCGCGGCCGAGCACCAGGGCTGCCTGCGCCGGACCATGCTCGACTCGGTGCGCGACGCCATCGCCCTCAAGGGCGAGGATGCCTCCTACCTGGCCGTGAACCGGGCCTTCTGCGAACTCCTCGGGCGGCCCGAGGCCGAGATCCTGGGCCGCACGGACTTCGACCTCTTCCCCCGTGAGCAGGCCGAGCGCAACGCCCTGGACGAGGACCGGGTGCGCGTCACCGGCCGCGCCGTGGCCCGCGACGAGGAGATCATGGCGGCCCGCGGCCGCATCTGGACCAACATCGTCAAGGCCCCGGTGCGCGGGCCGGACGGCGCGGTCACGGGCGTGATCCTGGCCGTGCGCGACATCTCCCGCCGCAAGCAGGCCGAGGACTCCCTGCGCAAGAGCGAGGAGGAGTTCCGGGCCATCGCGGATTACGGCCACAACTGGGAGTCCTGGCTCTCGCCCGAGGGCCGTCCGCTCTGGGTCAACCCGGCCGTGGAGCGCCACACGGGCTACTCCGTGCTGGAGTGCCTGGCCATGCCCGACTACCCCCTGCCCCTGGTGCACCCCGAGGACCGCGAGTCCCTGGCCGAGGACCTGGCCCGCTCGCGCCGGGAGCGCCAAAGCCGGAGCGACCACGTGTTCCGCTTGCGCCGCAAGGACGGCAGCCAGAGCTGGATGGCCGGGGCCTGGCAGCCCATCGTGGACGTGCTCGGCCGCAACGCGGGCCTGCGGCTCTCGGTGCGCGACATCACCGAGCGCCGCCAGGCCGAACTGTTGCGCGAGGACATCGAGCGCATCGTGCGCCACGACCTCAAGGCCCCGCTCACCTCGCTGATCCTGGCCCCGGACGTGCTCCGCGGGGAGGGTCCGCTCAACGCCCAGCAGGAGGTGGTCCTGGCCGAGATGGGCCGCGCCGCCCGGCGCATGCTCACCATGATCAACCGCTCCCTGGACCTCTACAAGATGGAGACCGGGGTCTATCGCCTGGAGCCCGCGGACCTGGACCTGGCCCGGCTCTGCCGCGAGGAGCTGGAGAACGCGCGCCAGGCCATGCGGCCCGGCAGCCGCTGGCGGCTGTTGCTGGAGGGGGCCGAGGCCGCGCCGGACGCGGTTTTTCCGGCCCGCGGCGAGGAGGCGCTCCTGCGCACCATGCTCGACAACCTGGCCCGGAACGCCTTCGAGGCCCTGCCCGCGGACGGCGAGGTGACGCTCGACCTCTCGCGCCGGGACGGCTCCGTGGTCCTGGCCATGACCAACGCGGGCGAGATCCCCGAGGCCATCCGCGAGCGCTTCTTCCAGAAGTACGCCACCGCGGGCAAGCGGCACGGCACGGGCCTGGGCGCCTACTCGGCCCGGCTCGTGGCCCAGGCCCACGGCGGGAGCATCGCGGCCGACACCTCCCGGCCCGGCTTCACCACCATTCGCGTCACCCTGCCCGCCCTGCGCAGGCGCTGAAAAGCGTCCATCCGCCGCGTTGCCGCGCAAAGGGCAGACCCTCGCGTATGTCCTCCGTGCCGCGTGCCCGGCCCCTGGTCCGAGCGCCGGGAGCCGCGCGCCCGAGTCCGGGAAAGAGATACTTGAGGGGACGCCCCCCGTTCCCGCGGAGCGTCCGTCAGGGCCGTTCGGCTATCTCGTCCTCAATCCCAGGCGCAGGGCCAGCAGCTCGCGGTGCCGGGCCAGGGCCAGGAGCGCGAACGCGCCCAGGTACAGGGCCGAGAAGAACGGGTGCGCCTGGCTGGCCGGGATGCCCGCGTGCATGCGCTCCAGGAAGAACGGGGACAGCAGCTGGCCCGCGAAAAGCGCGAACAGCACGACCGAGCGCCGCGGCCCCAGGGAAAGCCCGGCCAGGAAGCCCACGGCCAGCAGGGACTGGGCCGCGGTGAGCAGCAGCTCCTGCATCTGGAAGGCGTCCAGCGGCATGGGCGCCAGCCCCTTCGAGGCCACGCCGTAAACCAGCGGGATCATGCCCACGAGCAGCGTCCACTGGTTCAGCTTGGCCGAGAGCAGGCTGCCCAGGGCCGTGGCCGCGTCCCCGCGCCAGACGAACATGATGGCCACGATGAATTCCGGGGCCTCGGAGGCGATGGGCGCCAGCCACTGCACCAGCAGGAACTCGTCCACGCCCAGGATGCGGCCCGAGGCCACCAGGCTTTCGCTGAAGGGCTCGGCGCAGGCCCCGATGGCTCCGGCCGCGAACAGGAACAGCCCGGCCGTGGCCAGGCGGCGCCGGGTCTTGGGCAGGCCGCCGATGAGCGCGGCCGTGCCGTGCAGCGCGCAGTCCTCGCAGGGCCGCCCCGAGGCCAGGCGGATGTACCAGACGTAGAGCCCCACCAGGACCACGCCGTCGTACCAGGCCAGGGAGCCCTTGACGGGCACGAACAGGGCCCAGGCCGTGGCCAGGCCCAGGAAGAGGATCTCCGTACGCCGGTCCGCGGAGAGGACCACGCGCTTTTTCGTGCGCAGCCAGTAGATCCAGGCCACCGCGGCCCAGGCCACGCCGATGAGCAGGCGGTTGGCCCCGGTCATGTTGGCGATGGCGTAGTGGGCGTAGTTGGACTCCGGGTGCGTGCCCGCCATCCAGGTGAAGTACATGTCCACGGCGTATTCGGGCAGCACCGCGATGAGCGCCACCACGGCCAGGGCCAGGCTCTGGGGCATGTCGGCCTGGGCCGCGTCGCAGGCCCAGAGCAGGAGGAAGGAGGCGCCCAGGATGGCGATTCCGGCCAGGAGCGCGGTGAGCGGGGCCGCGGCGTGCAGATCGGCCAGGCGTAGGTACAGGCCGGGCAGGGTGATGCCCGTGGCCAGGATCAGGGGCAGGACGTTCGGCATGGGGACCTCCGGGGAGTCTGGCCGGGGCTGAAAAAAAAGCCTCCGGCATGGATTTCATGCCGAAGGTCTGGCCGGCGGGCGCATGGCCCGCGGCAGGGCCAGGCGGTTCACGCCAGGATGTTGACCCTGCCCGATGCGGTTACTCCCCCTCGGGAAGCTGTTCACTGCCCCAAACCGGGGCGGGTGTCAATGTCCGCCGGGCTAGAACCGCTGCACCAGCACCGCGCCCGTCACCAGCAGCCCCACGCCCAGCAGGCGCAGGGGGCTGGCCTCGCGCAGGGCGTAGCCCACCAGGCCGAAGTGGTCCAGGACCACGGCGGCCATGAGCTGGCCCGCGATGAGCCAGGCCATCATGGCCGCGGCCCCCAGGCGCGGGGCCAGGACCACGCTGGCGGCCACGAAGAACGCGCCCATGAGCCCGCCGGTCCAGAGCCACCACGGCGCTGCGTGCACCAGGGCGGCGTCGGGCCAGGGCTTGCGCAGGGCCGCGACGTAGGCCGCCAGGCCCAGGGTGCCCACGGCGAACGAGATCATGGCCGCGGAGATGGGGTCGCCGATGAGCAAGCGCAGGCGGGAGTTGACCCCGGCCTGGACGGGCATGAACGCGCCCGCCACCAGGGCCAGCAGGATGAGCAGGGGTTTCATGGGGCCACCATAGCCGGTTCCGGGGCCGCGGGAAAGACGTCAGATCAACCGGCTGATGATGGAGTTGGACACGAGCATGCCGGTCTTGGTCAGGCTCAGGCGGCCCTTTTTCACGCGGATCAGGTCGTTCTGGCGCAGGGTCTGCATGAGCTGCGGCTCGCTCTTGAGCAGGTCGCGGCCCGCCAGCTTGCGGTAGGCCTTGAGGTCCAGCCCCTCCACGGTGCGCAGCGACAGGAGCACCAGCTCCTTGAGCCGCGCCCCGGCGTCCAGGTCCTCGAAGTCCAGGCCCGCGAAACGCCCCCGCACCGCGGCGTCGTAGGCGTCCATCCAGCGCGGGTTGGTGAAGCGGCGCGTGCCGATGGTGGACACGGCCGAAGGACCCAGGCCCAGGTAGTCGCGGCCCTGCCAGTAGCCCTGGTTGTGGCGGCAGGCGAAGCCCATGCGCGCGAAGTTGGAGATCTCGTAGTGCAGGTAGCCCTCGGACTCCAGGTATTCCGCGCCGTGCACGAACATCTTGCCCTGCTCGCGCTCGCCGGGCAGCTCGAACTCGCCCAGGTCCAGGGAGCGCGTGAGCCGGGTGTCGGGCTCGGGCGTCAGGCCGTAGCAGGAGAGGTGCTCGGGCCGCAGCCGCACCGCGTTTTTCAGCTGCTCGATCCAGTGGCTGGCGCGCTGGCCCGGCAGGCCGAACATGAGGTCCAGGCTCACGTTGCCGAACCCGGCCTGGCGGGCCAGGGCGAAGGTGTCCACGGCCTGGCGCGCGGAGTGCGGGCGGCCCAGCAGGGAGAGGTGCGCGTCCTCGAAGCTCTGCACGCCCAGGCTCAGGCGGTTGAAGCCCAGGGAGAGCAGGGCGCGGAAAAAGGACACGTCGCAGGCCGAGTCCGGGTTGGCCTCGATGCTGGCCTCCAGGCCGTCCTCGAAGGCGAAGTTCTTGCGCAGGGCGTCCATGACCTGGGCCAGGGACGAGAGCGGGAACAGGCTGGGCGTGCCGCCGCCGAAATAGAGGGTGGTCACGCGCGGGCGCCGGAGCCGCCGGCCCCAGAGCGCGATCTCGGCCAGCAGGGTCTTGACGTACCAGGCGAAGGTCACCTGGTTGAAGGCCTGGGAATGGAAGGCGCAGTAGTGGCACTTGCTGCGGCAGAAGGGCACGTGCACGTAGAGCAGGATGGGGCGGCCCGGGGGCCTGGGCGCGGGCTCCGCCGTCTGGGCCTTGGGCGCCGGGATTTCGCCGTAGAGCCGGGGCATG
>JAWRKD010000121.1:0-11854 GCA_040307135.1 Desulfovibrionaceae bacterium | reverse complement strand
GCCCGCGGCCCGGGCCACGGCCCCGGCGATGCGCGCGTCCCGGGCGTGGCCGGGGTATTTGGCCCAGGCGGTGAAGCGGAAGCCCACGGCCCTGGTTTCGCCCGCCGCGTTCCGTACAAAGAGCGGGGCGCTGTCGCGCATCCAGGAGCGGTCGATGGGGCAGGGCGTGAAGCGCACCCGGGAGAGGTCGCCGCCCACGTCCGCGATGCGCTTGCGGGCCTCGCGTTCGGTGGCCGGGGAGTGGACCAGGACCCGCACCTCCTGGCCCATGGCCAGGCGGCGGACCATGTCCGCAAAGGCGAAGCGCACGCCCTGGAGCCGTCCGGGCCAGTCCAGGGACGAGGCGGGCCAGGCCAGCCAGACCGCTGCCTGGGGTTCCCATTCCGCGGGCCAGCGGAAGCCCTGCAGGCCCGGGGCTGCGGCGTTGCTCATCGGCCGTAGCGCTCCAGGAGCGGGAAATAGGACTCGATGCGCCGGTCGCGCAGGAACGGCCAGGCGCGCCGGGTCTCGTCCACGCGGCCGGGCTCGATGCGCGCGAGCAGGATCTCCTCGCGCTCGGCCGAGGCCCGGGCCAGGACCTCGCCGCGCGGCCCGGCCACGAAGGAATTGCCGAAGAAGTGCACGGCCAGGCCCGGACCGTCGGGCTCCTCCAGGCCGATGCGGTTGGCCGCGGCCAGGAACAGGCCGTTGGCCACGGCGTGGCCGCGCTGCACGGTCATCCAGGAATCCACCTGGAGTTCGCCCTCGTCCTCGCTTTCGCCCGAGAGCCTGCCGATGGCCGTGGGGTAGAGCAGCAGCTCGGCCCCCTGCAGGGCCGCGATGCGCGCGGCCTCGGGAAACCACTGGTCCCAGCAGATGAGGAGCGCCACGCGGCCCAGCGGGGTGTCGAAGACCGGGAAACCCTGGTCCCCTGGGGTGAAGTAGAACTTCTCGTGGAAGCCCGGGTCCTCGGGGATGTGCATCTTGCGGTACAGGCCCAGGACCTTGCCGTCCGGGCCCAGGAGCACGGCGGTGTTGTGGTAGAGGCCCGGACCCCGGCGCTCGAAGAGCGGCACGGCCAGGACCACCTTGGCCTGGCGCGCGGCGTCGGCCATGATCTCCAGGGACGGCCCCGGGATCTCCTCGGCCAGGTCGAAGTACTCGCCGTCCTCGCGCTTGCAGAAATAGGGCGCGGCGAAGAGCTCGGGCAGGCAGACCAGGTCCGCCCCGCGTCTGGCCGCCTCCAGGACCAGGTCCCGGGCCTTTTCCCGGTTGGCCCCGGGGTCCGGCTGCATGGCGCACTGGATGAGCGCCAGGGTGTAGTCCTTGTTCATGAAGCCCCCTGTGCGTTTCCCATGCTATAGGGTTCCGGAGCCAGCAGGTCAACGGCTCGGCCGGTTCGCGCGCGGCCGGGCGCCGGGGGTTCTGGACAGGGGCGGAGCCCTTGGGTACAAGGGCCACGACTCCGGAGGCCTGGTTGACGCACACTTCCGCATCCCCCCGCTACGATCTCTGGGCCGGACTGCTCATCCTGGCCGGTCTGGCCTGCCGCTTCTGGTTCGTGGCCTCGGGCCAGCTGAACCTGGTGCAGGACGAGGCCCAGTACTGGGACTGGACCCGGCATCTCCAGCTTACCTACTACTCCAAGGGCCCGCTCATCGCCTGGATCATCAAGGCCGGGACGCTCGTCTTCGGGAACACGGAGCTGGGCGTGCGCCTGGGCTCCATCCTGGGCGCGGCGGCCTTCCAGGTGCTGCTCTACGCCGGGGCCGCCCGGCTCTGGCGACGGCCGGACCTGGGTTTCTGGGCCGTGGCCGTGACCGCCTCCAGCCCCCTGTTCCTGGCCCTGGGCATCCTCATGACCACGGACAACCCCTTCGTGTTCTGCTGGACCGGAGCCATGTTCTGCCTCTGGGCCGCGGGCGAGGGGCGCGGCCGGGCGGCCTTTCCGCTCCTGGCCCTGTGCCTGGGCTTCGGGCTGCTGGCCAAGTACACCATGCTGGGCTTCCTGGGCCTGGCCGCGGGCTACGGCCTGTACCTGGAATGGAAGGGCTGGCGGCCCAGGGGCTTCTGGCCCGGGCTCGTCCTGTCCCTGGCCGCGGGCCTGGCGCTCGGATTCCTGCCCACGCTCATCTGGAACATCCAGAACGATTTCGTGGGCTACAAACATGTGCTCTATCTCATCGGCGTGGAGGGCAAGGGCGCGGAAAAGCTGCTGCGGCTGGACCGCTTCCCGGAATACCTGGGCTCCCAGGTGGGCCTGGCCACGCCCTGGTGGCTCTGGCTCATGCTGGCGGCCTCTTTCGCCGGTCTGACCACGGCCCTGCGCGCCCGGCGCGGCGGCAGCGGCGCAGAGGCGGCCACGGCCCGCCGCCAGGCCCTGCTCGTGCTCTTTTTCCTGCCGGTGTGGGGCTTTTTCCTGCTCTGGAGCTTTCACGCCAAGGTCCTGCCCAACTGGACCACGGTGAGCTACGTGGCCGGGGCGCTCCTGGCGGCGGAGCGCTTCGCGGCCCTGGTGCGCGATCCGGGCCGCAGGCGCAGCCGCAACGCGCTGCTGGCGCTCTCGGCCTGCGTCTTCCTGGTCCTGCACCTGTCGCCGGGCCTGCCCCTGCCGCCCTCCCTGGACATCCTCGGCCGGCTCAAGGGCTGGAGCGACATGGGCCGCAAGGCCGACGAGCTGCGCCAGGGTCTGCCCGATCCGGAGCGCTGCTTCTTTTTGAGCGACGTCTATGACACCACGGCCGAGCTGGCCTTCTACGTGCCGGGCCAGCCGCGGACCTATTGCGTCTGGGCCGACGACCGGCGCATGAACCAGTACGACCTCTGGCCCGGCCCCCAGGACCGTGCGGGCCAGGACGCCATCTTCGTGCGCAAGGGCAGGCAGGGCCGCCTGCCGTCCAAGATCGCGGACCTCTTCGCCTCGGTCTCGGACCCCATCCACTTCCAGTCCGAACACCGGGGCGAGCCGGCCCGCAGCTTCACCCTGTACGTCTGCCGGGGCTACACGGGCCAATGGTACGAGGATCCTTCCGGCAGGTTTTAATTGGCCTCAATTCTTGACGATTTTTTTATCATCCCCGTATCGTTGCATCTATTTTCCTTTACCTCGACAGGGATTTTTGTGAAGACAACGTGACGCAAAATCGCCTGCTGCGTTGCCTCCGTGGACAGGGGTCCTGGCTTTGAGCGCGGATGCAATCCTTTGACAAGCGTTGACTAAGGGTGACAATTCTTGTAAAGTGAAGAGTATTGTGAGACTTTGAGGCAATGTCGGACGCACCAATGACACCGAAGCTTCTGACGGTGCAGGAGGTGGCCGGGATCCTCAGGGTCCATGCCCGCACGGCGTACAGGCTGGTGACCGAGGGCTCGATCCGGGCCGTGAAGATCGGCAGCCAATGGCGGGTGCCGGAGCAGGCGCTCCTGGATTTCCTGGCCACGGGCACGCCCATGCCGGGCCAGGGCAGGAAGGAACCGGTCCAGAAACAGCACAAGCTGCCTTTGTAGGCCTCGCGGCCTGCGCCAGGAGAACGGCATGTCCAGGGACGTGAGCGGAGATGCGATGTCCGGGTTCGTCACCAGCCTGACCCTGCCCAACGACATGGGGGACGATATCGCCTTCACCGGCCGCCTGGTGGCCGAGGATATGCATTTCAACAACTCCAACGGCATGCTGACCGTGGAGAAGGTCTATGAGCGCCAGGAGGGCGGCCTGGCCTACGGCGTGATTTCGGCCATCGGCCACACCCGCGACCGCCGCGCCTACCTCATCGAGGAGCAGGGCGAGACCTGCACGGTGAACAACGGCCGTCTGGCCCTGGAGATTCCCACCGACGACCTGCTGGAGCTTTTGTCCGTGGCCATCGAGGCCGAGCGCGACGTGTGCGCGGATTCCGCCTGCGAGCACATGATCCGCAAGCTTGCCGCCAACGACTGAGGCTGCCTCCTCAGTTTCCATGGAAAAGGGCCGTCCCGGCGGGGGGACGGCCCTTTTTCTTTGCCCTGCGGCAGGCGGGGCTCAGCAGACGCGCTTCTGCGGGTCGGTGTAGATCTCCTGGCCTGTGGACTCCAGCACGGAGCGCCAGTAGTCGGACTGGACGTTGAGCTTCTTGCGTTTGCGGGTGACCAGGTCCAGCGGCAGGTGCACGTAGCGGGACAGAAGCCTGCTCACCACCATGCCGGTCTTGCCGGCCATGGCCGCGTGCACGGCGTTCTGGCCCAGGAAGCCGCAATAGACGCGGTCGTTGGCGTTGGCCGGCACCGAGCGGATGAGGTAGCTCGGGTCGATGAACTTCACGGTCACGTCCATCTGGCGGGCCTTGCAGTGCTCCTTGATGCGCGAGATGAGCAGGGTGGACACGTCGCAGAGCACGGGGTTGCCCGAGGCGTCCTTTTCGTTGGAGATCTGGCAGTGGTCCTGGCCTGCGCCTTCGGCCACCACGATGACGGCGTGGTGGCGGGAGCGCAGGCGGTCTTCCAGGGCGTTGAGCAGGCCGTGTTCGCCCTCGAACTGGAAGGGGGCCTCGGGCACGAGCACGAAGTTCACCTCCTTGAGGGCCAGGGTGGCCTGGGCCGCGATGAAGCCGGACTCCCGGCCCATGAGCTTGACCACGCCCACGCCGTTGTTCACGCCCACGGCCTCGGTGTGGGCCGACTGGATGGCTTCGGTGGCCTTTTCCACGGCCGTGTCGAAGCCGAAGGACTGGGTCACGAAGTTGATGTCGTTGTCGATGGTTTTGGGGATGCCGATGACCGCGATGCGCAGGTTGCGTTTGGCGATCTCCTCCACCACCTTGGAGGCGGCGCGCATGGTGCCGTCGCCGCCGATCATGAACAGGCAGTTGATGTTCATGCGCTCGAGCGCGTCCACGATCTCGTCCGGGGGCTGATGGCCGCGGGACGAGCCCAGGATGGTGCCGCCGAACTGGTGGATTTCCGAAACGTTCTTGGGGGTCAGCTCCATCACGTCGTGGCCGAAGCGGGGGATGAAGCCCTGGAGGCCGAAGCGCACGCCCAGGACCGAGGCCACGTGGTAGTTGTGGTGCGCGGTCATGACGATGGCGCGGATCACGTCGTTGATGCCGGGGCAGAGGCCGCCGCAGGTGACGATGGCGCACTTGGTCTTGGAGGAATCGAAGTAGAGGAGTTCGCGCGGTCCGGCCTTTTCCACGGTGAGGCTCATGGTCTTGCCGGGCTCGATCTCGTCCAGCTCCTCCTCGGTGAGGATGAAGGTCAGGGGCTCGTCGTCGCGGATGAAGCGGCAGTGGGGCAGGGGGGTGGGAATCTTGGCGGTTCCCAGGGTCCTGATGGTCACATTGTTGCCGTTGTCGGCGGATTTCTTCTTTCCGGGCATGGAGTCCTCCGTGGACCGGCGGCGGTCAGGTATGCCCCCTTGTACGTCAAGGACGGGGCCGGCGTAAACCGGCGGCGTCGGCAGGGCTTCGGGAATCCGGCCGGACCGGCAAGAAAGAATTGTGTTTATACTGAAATATCCCGTAATGTGGAGCCGGGTGCCGGGGTCTGATCCCGGCGGACTGTGGAGACGCCAGGCGCCGCGCCTGCTGGGGGCCACATGCGATCCGCCAGACCAGGTTTCAGGTCGGTTCTTTTCCTTGGGTTCTTCCTGCTGCTTTTTTCTCTGGGGCTGTGCTGCGAGGCCGGGGGCCAGACCCTCCGGGTCGGCGCCTACGACAATTATCCCAAGGTGTTTTTCTCCAATGACAAGGTGCTGGGGATCTTCCCCAAGATATTGGAGCACGTGGCCGGGCAGTAGGGCTGGACGATCCAGTATGTCCGGGGCTCCTGGAACGAGTGCCTGGACCGGCTGCGGCGGGGCGAGATCGACATCATGGTCGATGTGGCCTTTTCCGAGGCCAGGGCCGCGGAGTTCGACTTCAGCGCCGAGACCGTGTTGATCAACTGGGGCGTGCTGTACACCCGCGCCGGGTTCCAGGTCTCCTCTCCCCGCGATCTGGCCGGAAAGCGGGTGGCGGTGATGGCCGGCAGCATCCACACCGAGGGTCCGGAGGGCATCCTGGCCCTGCTGCGGCAGTTTTCCGTGAACGCCGACATCACGTATGTGGAGAACTACAACCAGGTGTTCCAGCTCCTGGACCAGGGCAAGGCCGACGCCGGGGTGGTCAACACCATTTTCGGGGCATTGTACCAGAAAGACTACGCCGTGACCAAATCCCCGCTGGCGTTCAACCCCAGCGAACTGCGCTTCGCCTTTCCCAAGAACGCCCCCCGCAACACGGAGCTCATCGCCACGCTGGACAGGCGTCTGGCGGCCTTGAAGGCCGACTCCGGGTCCATGCTGTACGGCGTCATCGGCCAGTATCTTTCGGGCCGCGCCCAGGCCGAGGCCGTGGCCGGGGGGGCGGGGCGGGCCGTGGCGCTGACCCCGGAGGAGCGGCGCTGGATCGCAGAGCATCCGGTGATCCGCTACGCCGTGGACCCCGGCTTCATTCCCTACGAGTTCCTGGACGAGAAGGGGGAGCACCGGGGCATATCCTCGGACTACGTGCGGCTGTTGAGCGAGCGTCTTGGCATCACCATGCAGCGGGTGCCCACCGAGGGCTGGAACCAGGCCGTGGAACTGGCCAAGCAGGGCAAGATCGACGTCCTGCCCTGTGTGGGGAGGTCGGCGGAGCGCGAGGCGTCGTTTTCGTTTTCAAAGCCGTACGCGCGCTTCCAGAGGGTGATCATCACGTCCACGCGCATGCATTTCATCACCGGTCTGGAGGATGTGGAGTCCTTGCGCGTGGCGGTGCAGATGAACTCCTCCCACCACGGCTTCCTGGCCCAGCACACCACGATAAACCCTCTGTTGTTCAAGGACTTGCCGGAAGCCCTGGAGGCTGTTTCCGAAGGCAAGGCCGACGCCCTGGTGGGCAACCTGGCCACCTGCACCTACTGGATCCGGAAACTGAACCTGACCAACCTGAAGATCGCGGCCCCTGTGGGCAACGATTCTGAATACCTGCACTTCGCGGTACGCAAGGACTGGCCCGAACTCCTCGCGCTCATCAACAAGGGCCTGGACACCGTGGACAAGTTCGAGGAGAACGCCATCCTCAAGAACTGGGTGGCCGTGGAGTACGACTCGGGCATCAACATCCGCACGGTGCGGGCCTACGCCCTCTGGTCCGCGGGGCTGGCGGCCCTGGTTTTCGGCGCGATTTTCTTGTGGAATTTCAAGCTGAAGAAAGAAATCATCCAACGCAAGGCGGCCCAGGATTCCCTGCAGCGCCGGGTGGAGTTCGAGCACCTGGTCTCGGAGCTTTCCTCCAACCTCATCGCCGCGGCCGTGGACGAGATCGACGGGCTCATCGACAACGCCCTGGAGCGCATCGTGTATCTGGCCGGGGCGGATATCGGCTATGTGTACCGCTTCGAGCGGAACGGGGCCGCGGCCTTGTCCCACGCCTGGTGCTCGCCCGCGGTGGAGGGGGGCGGGGCCTCGCTGCGCAACGGCGTGGAGGCGGGCCTCTCGGACCGGGTCCGCCGCCTGAAGAGCGGCTCCGTGGTCAAGGTGGCGGACCTGCGGGGGCTCGCCGAGGAAACCCGCGCCGAGTATGGACGCCTGGTGGACCTGGGGGCCGTTTCCCTGCTGGAGGTGCCCCGCAGCTATGGCCGGCGGGCGGTGGGTTTCCTGGGGCTGTGCTCGGTCAGCGGCCCCCGCGAGTGGACGGGCGAGGAGGCGGCCCTGCTCCAGCTTGTGGGGCAGATCATCACCAACGCGCTCATGCGGTGCGAGAACGAGGAGGCCCTGACCGCGGCGGCCGGGGAGCTCCATGCCGCCAACGTGCGGCTTCAGGAGCTGGACCGGCTGAAGAGCATGTTCATCGCCACCATGTCCCATGAGCTGCGCACGCCGCTCAATTCGATCATCGGGTTCACCGGGGTGCTGTTGCAGGGGATGTCCGGGGAGCTCAACGAGCGCCAGCGGGACCAGCTGGGCCGCGTGTACCATTCCGCCAACCACCTTCTGTCGCTCATCACCGACATCATTGACATTTCCAAGATCGAGGCGGGCCGGGTGGATGTGGTTCCGGAGAACTTCTCCCTCCAGGCGCTCGTGGCGGAGGCCGTGGCCGCCGTGGAGCAGCAGGCTGAGGCCAAGGGGCTGGAGCTGGTGGTGGACATCCCGGAAGAGACGGTCCTGCTCACGGACCGCAAGCGGTTGCTGCAGTGCCTGCTCAATTTCCTGAGCAACGCCGTGAAGTACTCCGAGGCCGGGCGCATCCAGGTGACGGCCCGGGACCTTGGCGAGGAGCTGGAGCTGCTGGTCCGGGATTCGGGCATCGGCATTTCCGACGCGGACAAGCCGAAGCTTTTCGAGGCGTTCGAGCGTTTCGACTCGACGCTCAAGGTCAAGGCCGGGGGCACGGGCCTGGGCCTGTATCTGACCCGCAAGATCGTCACGGACCTCTTGTGCGGGAAGGTGCTGTTCGAGAGCCGGCAGGGCCAGGGCAGCACGTTCGGGGTCCGCATCCCCAAGGAGCTTGCGCCGGGGACCTGCGTCGATTTTTCGGAACGGAGGGAAGACAGGGCATGAAACGGGCGCTGATCATCGAGGACAACGAGAACAACATGGAGCTGATCACCTTCATTCTGGAGGCCAACGGGTTCCGGACGCTCCAGGCGGAGACCGGGATGCGGGGGCTGGAGATCGCGGAGGCGGAGCGTCCGGACGTCATCCTGCTGGACATCCAACTGCCCGACATCCTGGGCTTCGAGGTGCTCTCCCGCCTGCGCCGGATCCCGGCCTGCGCCGGGATTCCGGTGATCGCCGTGACCTCCTACGCCATGGCCGGCGACCGGGAGCGGCTGTTGGCCGCCGGCTGCGACGGGTACATTGAAAAGCCCATTGATCCGATGCGGTTCGTTGAACAGGTGAACCAGGTCCTGGGGTGAGCCGATGCGTATCCTGATCGCCGAAGACAACGAGGACTCCCGTGTTCTGCTGCAGGCCATCCTGGAGGGCAGGGGCTACGAGGTGCTGGGCGCGGACAACGGCAGCTCGGCGCTGGCCCTGGCCCTGGCGACCCCGCCCGACCTGGTGGTTTCGGACGTCCTCATGCCCGAAATGGACGGCTACGGCCTGTGCCGGGCCATGCAGCAGGAGCCCGGCCTGCGGGACATCCCGTTTTTCTTCTACACCGCCACCTACACCGATCCCAAGGACAAGGCGTACGTCCTTTCCCTCGGGGCCAAGGGCTTTTTCCTCAAGCCGGAGGAGAACGCCCGGATGCTCGACGCGATCGCCGCGGCTCTCAAGGCCCCGCAGGGGGCGGGCCGGGCTCCGGACAGCGCCCGGGACGAGGCCGAGTTGGAGCGGGGCTACAGCCAGGTGCTTTTCCGGAAGCTCAACCAGACCATCGTCCGGCTCAAGGCCGACCAGATCAAGCTCCAGGACAGCGAGCGCAACTACCGGGACCTCTTCGACAGCGCCCCGGTGGGCATCTTCCTGGCTGGCCGCCGGGGAAAGTACCTGCGGGTCAACCAGGCCTACGCGCGCATGTGCGGCTTCGACTCCCCCCGGGACATGCTCTCCCGCGTGGGCTCCGTCGGCAGCCACCTCGGGGAGGACGAGGAGCGCCAGGAAGGGCTGCTGGCGGCCATGCGCGACCTGCAGGGCCAGGTGAACACCGAATGTCTCATGGTGCGCCGGGACGGCTCCCGGATGTGGGTCAACCTTTCGCTGGGCATCCTGCCGTCGTCCGGCGGGGAAACCCTGCAAGGGATCGTGGTGGACGTCACGCTCCGCAAGGAGGCCGAGCAGGCCCTGAACCGGGCCAAGGAGGCTGCGGAACAGGCCAGCAAGCTCAAGACCTCGTTTCTGGCCAACATGAGCCATGAGATCCGCACCCCCCTGAACGGGATCGTCGGCAGCCTCCAGGTGTTGCGGGCCGCGCAGGGGACCGGGGACATGGACGAGGTCATCGGCATCGCCCTGCAGGCCGGCGAGCGTCTGACCAGCCTGCTCTCGGACATCCTGGACGTCTCCACCCTGGAGAGCGGGGCCATGCGGCTCATGGAGGAGCCGTTCCACCTGAACGGCGTCCTGGCCAGCCTCGAGAAGCTCTTCCGGCCCGAGGCCCTGGCCACGGGGATCGAGTTCGTCGTGACGCCCTGTGATTCCGCGGACGAGCTTTTGAGCGGCGATGCGCGGCTGCTCCGGCAGATGCTTTTCAATCTGGTGGGCAACGCCCTGAAGTTCACCCCCAAGGGCTCGGTGCGGCTGGAGGCCCAGGTGTTGCCCCAAGCCTCGGCCGGGCGCCGCTGGGTGCTCTTCACGGTCTCCGATACGGGCATCGGCATCGACGAGGGCAAGGAGGACCTTGTTTTCGGCCTGTTCACCCAGGAGGACCTGGACTGCTATTCGCGGCGCTACCAGGGGGCCGGGCTTGGCCTGGCCATTGTGAAGCGGCTCGTGGGGCTCATGGGCGGCAGCATCTGCTTCGAGAGCGTCAAGGGCGAGGGCACCACGTTTTACGTTTCCCTGCCCCTGGGGCGCGCGTTTTCCGTCCCTGCGGCCCCTGCGCCCCGGGAGCCTCGGGAATCGCCAGAAGGCCTGCGCATTCTGCTGGTGGAGGACGACGTGGTGAACCAGATCGCCATGCGCCGTCTGCTCGAGCGGGAGGGGTTCGACGTGCAGGTGGAGGGCAGCGGAGAGGCGGGCCTAGCCCGGCTCGGCCGGGAGAACTTCGACCTGGTGCTCATGGACATCCAGTTGCCCGCCATGAGCGGCGTGGAGGCCACCCGGGCCATCCGCAACGGCCAGGCCGGGCAGGACAGGAAGGGGATCCCCATCATCGCGGTGACCGCCTATGCCATGAGCGGCGACCGGGAACGGCTTCTGGAGGCCGGGGTGGACGATTACGCGGCCAAGCCCCTGGACGTTCAGCTCCTCCTGGAAACCATAGCGCGGGTCGCGCGCCCGGGCTCCCGGACCTCGGACTGAGTCCTTTCCGCGGGCCGCGCAGGTCCGCGCCGTGTCCCTTTTCAGCCCAGCCAGGCGTTCACCTCGGTGTCGGGCAGGTGTTCGATGGCTTGGGCCAGCTCCAGGGCCGTGGCCGTGGCCGCGCCCACCTGGGCCACCACCAGGCCCGCGGCGTGGTTGGCCAGCACGCTGGCGGTGACCAGGTCGAGCCCCGCGGCCAGGCCCAGAGCCAGGGTGGCGATGACCGTGTCGCCCGCGCCGGTGACGTCGAAGACCTTCTGGGCCACGGTGGGGATGTGGCGCACGGTGGCCGGGGACTCGAAGAGGGCCATGCCGTCCGCGCCCAGGGTCACGAGCAGGTGCCTGCAGCGCAGGCGCTTGAACAGGGCCTCTCCGGCGGCCAGCACGCTCTCGCGGCCGCTCACGGCCAGGCCCGCGCCCTCGCCCGCCTCCTTGGTGTTCGGGGTGAGCAGGTCCACGCCCTTGTACAGGTCGTAGTTCACGGGCTTGGGGTCCACGAGGATGAGCGGCCGGTCGGGCAGGGGGGTGACGAGGTCCATGAGCCGGGACATGAATTCCCGGCAGATGATGCCCTTGCCGTAGTCCGAGAGCACGATCACGGGCGCCTGGGACAGCACGTCGCGCAGGGAGGAGAACAGCTCGGCCAGGAGGTGCTGGGGCAGGGGGTCGGGCTGTTCGGAGTCCACGCGGACCACCTGCTGGTTGTGGGCGATGATGCGGGTCTTGCGGGTGGTGGGCCGGGCCGGGTCCTTGAGGATGCGGGACTCGATGCCCGCCTCGCCGGTCATGCGCACGAGGGCCGCGCCGTCGGGGTCGTCGCCGGTGCAGCCGAAGAGCACGGGGCTGCCGCCCAGGGCGGCGATGTTCTGGGCCACGTTGCCCGCGCCGCCCAGGACGCGTGTCTCA
>JAWRKD010000120.1:0-9986 GCA_040307135.1 Desulfovibrionaceae bacterium | reverse complement strand
CGCATTCCGGGCAGGCGTCCTGCTCGCCGCGCAGGTAGCCGTGCTCTTTGCAGATGGAGAAGGTCGGCGTGATGGACAGGTAGGGGATTTTGGTCATGCTGAAGGCCTTGATGATGAACGCCTTGAGGGCCTGGAGGTCGGTGGCGGCCTCGCCCAGGAAGGTGTGGAACACCGTGCCGCCGGTGTACAGGGGCTGGAGCTGGTTCTGGTGCTCGAGCGCCATGATCACGTCGTCGCAGAGGCTCACGGGCAGGGCCGTGGAGTTGGTGTAGTAGGGCGTGTCCGTGCCCTGGGCCACGATCTCGGAGTAGAGGCTCTTGTCGATCTTGGCCAGGCGGTAGCTCGTGCCTTCGGCGGGCGTGGCCTCCAGGTTGTAGAGGTTGCCGGTCTCCTCCTGGAAGCGGGCGGTGAGGTCGCGCAGGTGGTTCAGGGTGCGGCGCATGAAGCGGATGCCGGTCTCGGTCTCGATGCCTTTGCCCAGGAGGTTCAGGCAGGCCTCGTGACCGCCCAGGAGCCCGATGGTGGAGAAATGCCCCTTGTATCCGTTCTTGAGGTAGCGACGGGACCAGGGGAACATGCCGTTCTCCAGGTTGTTGGTGATGAGCTTGCGTTTGAACTCCAGCGAGTTCTTGGCCAGCTCGGCGTACTCCGTGATCAGGTCCAGGAAGTCCTCCTCGCTCTGGGAGAGGTAGGCCAGCTTGGGCAGGTTCAGGGTGACCACGCCGATGGAGCCGGTGAGGTCGCCCGCGCCGAACAGGCCGCCGGTCTTCTTGCGCAGCTCGCGCAGGTCCATCTGGAGCCGACAGCACATGGAGCGCACGTCCTCGGGCGAGAGGTCGGAGTTGATGAAGTTCTGGAAGTAGGGGACCCCGTACTTGGCCGTGAGCTTGAGCAGGAGCTCGCCGATCTCCGAATCCCAGGGGAAGTCCTTGGTCACGTTGTAGGTGGGGATGGGGAAGGAGAAGATGCGGCTGTTGTAGTCGCCCTCGAACATGACCTCCAGGAAGGCCTTGTTGATCATCTCCATCTCGGCGGCGTACTCGCCGTAGGTGGAGTCCATGAGCTTGCCGCCGATGATCACGGCCTCGCCAGCGATGTGCTTGGGCGGCACCAGGTCGAAGGAAAGGTTGGTGAAGGGGCTCTGGCCGCCCCAGCGCGAGGTGGTGTTCAGGTTGAACACGAACTTCTGCATGGCTTGGCGCACTTCGTTGTAGCTGAGCTGGTCGTGGCGCACGAAGGGGGCCAGGTAGGTGTCCACGTTGTTGAAGGCCTGGGCCCCGGCCCATTCGTTCTGGAGCGTGCCCAGGAAGTTGATCATCTGGCCGAGCACGGCGTCGAAGTGCCGGGCCGGACCGGCCGAGGAGCGGCCCTCCAGGTTGAAGCCCTCCAGGAGCAGGTCGCGCAGGCTCCAGCCCGCGCAGTAGCCGGCCAGGCCGAAGGACAGGTCATGGATGTGGAAGTAGCCGTGCTCGTGGGCCAGGCGTACTTCCTCGGGGTATTTCTCCAGTGCGTAGCGGGCCTGCACCGTGCCCGAGAGGTGGAGCATGAGGCCCTGGAAGGAGTGGGTCATGTTGGCGTTCTCGGACACGCGCCAGTCGGCCTTGCCGAGGTAGTCGTCGATGATCTCCTTGATGTCCAGGTAGGCCTCGCGCTGGTTGCGCAGCTGGCGGCGCTTCTCGCGGTAGAGCACGTAGCGCCGGGCCACGGAGTAGAGGCGGGACTCCATGAGCACCTGCTCGACCATGTCCTGGACGAACTCCTGCTCCGGAATCTCGATGCCCTCCAGCTTGGCCTCGACCTTCTTGCCCAGACGCTTGGAGAGCAAGGGATCCTTGATCCCGCTGGCCTGCAGGGCCTTGAAGATGGCCTGGGCGATCCTATCCGTGGACCACGTTTCCAACCGGCCGTCGCGCTTCATGATCTGCGAGGGCATACGATCTCCTGGGGGGTCTGTAGGGTTGCAGCGTGAGGGAAAATCCAGAGGGGAGATACCCCCGAGCGGTCTCGAAGTCGTCCGCCGTGAGCAGCGGCACCTGCGTGCAGCGGAAGGTGAAGGCCGCGGGCCGGGCCTGGGCCAGGCTGAACACGGCCTCCAGGTTGGCCCGCGCCTCGGCGGCCGTGACCGCGCCGCCGGTGAGGGCCGGATATTTGAAATAGGGGCCCTTCACGTCCACGGCGCAGAGGTCGGCCAGCCCGGCCTCCAGAGCCTCGGCCAGGACCTCGGGCCGCATGCCGTTGCTGTCCAGCTTCACGGGCAGGTCCAGGCGCTTGATCTCGTAGAGGAGCTCGCCCAGGCCCTCCACGCAGGTGGGCTCGCCGCCCGTGACCGTGACCCCGTCCAGCCAGTGCCTGCGGGCGTCCAGGAAACGCAGCAGCTCGGCGCGGGGCACGCGGGGCTGGCGTTCCATGTTCCAGGCCAGCTCATGGTTGTGGCAGGTGGGGCAGCGCAGGTTGCAGCCGCCCAGGAAGACCACGCAGCAGGACCGGCCGGGCCAGTCGCAGAGCGAGAGGCGCTGCAGGCCGCGGAGGTGGTTCCAGACGTGGGCGTGGTCTTCCATGGCTGCCAGAGAGACGGCGCGCGGCGCCGTGTTGGGGGACCGGTCACAGGGAAGCGGGGAGGGAGAAAAAGGCCCGCTTCCAGAACCTCCAGAGGGGGCCAGCGGAGCACACCCGCGGAGGTCTAAAAAAACACAGCGAACGTGGTGCCAGGTGTAGTGCAACCGCGGATTTTTGTACAGGGGGTCGGCCGGAATTTCTCGCATGCTTTGGCGGCCTTATGCTATTAATGGCAATTACGGGCGATGAGAGGAAACTGGTGAAAGTTTTCCACAGATGCACAAAAAGATTTTTTCCAGGAATACAGGCATTTTTCTAGACATAGTTTAGAAAAAAAATTTTTTGCCGATCCGCTGTCGCATTTTCGACAAGAAGGGGAGGGAAGGAAGGAATATCAAGGCATTGGGCCGTGGTGTAAAAAGACCGTAACACGAACGCGCAGCCAGCGCAAATAGCGGGACTTTTTCCCAGCCGTATTTGATTTCCGGATCAGGCCGCTGGGCATGGCCCTGCGCCTCCGTGCTTGGCAAACACACTGCAATCATTGTACAGAACAACTCGCCGCGCAGAGCGTTTCGTCCGCTTTCCGGCCAGCGTCCCCTGAGAGGTCTGCACGTGGATATCGTCAAGATCGCCAAGCCCTTCGTGAGCGCCACCGTGAGCGTGCTCTCCATGATGGCCATGATCCAGCCCAAGGCGGGCAAGCCCTACGTGAAGCGCGATTCCGTGGCCCGGGGCGACGTCTCGGCCGTGGTCGGGGTCACCGGGGCCTCCAACGGGGTCATTTCCCTGTCGTTTGAGAAGGCCTGCGCCGTGGCTGTGGTCAAGAACATGCTCGGGGACGAGGTCTCGGACATCGTGAACGACGTGAAGGATGCCGTGGGCGAGATCACCAACATGGTTTCGGGCCAAGCCCGCAGCGGGCTGGCCGAGATGGGCCTGATCTTCCAGGCCGGCACGCCCACCGTGATCATGGGCGACAACCACAGCATCTCCCACCTCTCCAAGGGGCCGATCATGGCCATTCCCTTCGAGACCGAGCACGGCGGCTTCACCCTGGAATTCAGCTTCGAGGGCTGAGGCTGTCATGCGTTTCGTGGAATACGTACGCGAGCAGGGCTACCGCCGCTTCCACGGCAGCGTGGACCAGTCGGTCTATCGCGCCTTCGGTTGTCCCCGGCCGGGCAAGGCGGTCTGGCACGTCAAGGACGGCAGCTTCCAGTGCACGGGCTGCCGGGAGCAGTGCGAGACCGACAGCTCCGAAGGTTTCCAGGCGTCCTTGATCTCGCCCAGGGAGGAGCCATGCGTCTGATCCTCGCCGTTCTCGTGAGCCTCTGTCTGGCCGCCCCGGCCGCCGCCGAACAGGCCGGCCCCGACGACATGAACCGCTGTCTCTGCGTGGCGGCCCTGTCGCGGCTACTCTGCAAGAAGCCCAACGAGATGGCCTTCGTGGTCAAGACCGGCGACGAACTCTACACCTATTCCGTGCACTACGCTGCGGGCGAATCCCGCTTCACCTGCGCCGTGACCGGGGACGCCATCTACGTGCGCGGCGACACCTCGCCCAAGCTTCTGCGGACCATCCCCTACACCCTGAACCCCGCCACCATGTGCGGGAGCTTCTCCTTGCGCCTGCCGGAGTGCGCCATCGGGGGCGAGGTCAAGTGCTGCGCGGTGAAGACCGCCTCGCAGATCAAGAAGGACAAGGAAGACGCCTTCTGGAACCGGCCGGTTCCGGATATCCTCAAGGACGAGCTGCGCTCGGGCACCTTCGGCCAGCCCGATCAGGGCGGGGAGCCCGGCGCGGCGGCTACACCCGCCGGGTCCACGCCAGCAAAGCCATGAGCCCCACAGCGGGCAGGAGCAGGAGCCAGCGGCCGGTGGCTGCGGCGTAGGCCCCGGCTCCGGCCAGGCACAAGGCGTAGGCCCAGGCCTCCAGACCCTTTTTCAGGAAACGCCGCAGGTCCAGGGAAGGCGGTGGCGTCTCCAGGGGTTCCAGGGGGCCGCTGAATCCATCGCCGCCCTGGTTCGGGCCGCTGAGGCCGGACTGGAGCTTCCGGCCGCAGGCCTGGCAGAGGAGTTCCTCGTCGTTGTTGGCGGCGCCGCAGCGGTTGCAGACGATCATGCCCCGTTCTGGCCCAGGCCGGGAAAGGCGTCAAGGTTCCCTGTCCGCTCACCCGATGGCTTGACTTTCCCTGTGCTTTCCTGACACTGAAGGCGCTTTTTTGAATTCCGGGGGAGCGCAGCATGTCCGAAACCGAGCAGAGTCCCGAGACCCAGGCCCAGGCCGCGGTTCCGCCGCAGGACCAGGCCCAGCGGATCACGGCCTATGCGGACAAGCTCGCGCAGCTCAAGGGGCGCAGCGCCCTGCGCGAGGTCATGGAGCGCGAACTGCTGCTCGAGTTCATCCGGACCAACCGCGGCGCCATCAACGAGTTCCCCCTGCTGGAAACCCAGCAGAACAGCATCATCAACCTCATCTGCCAGCGCAGCGGGGACCATCCGGCCTACGAGTACGTGCGCAAGCTCACCGGCTCGTTCATCGTGCTGCTCACCCACTACGCCAAGGCCAAGGACGGGCCGGACCAGGAGCGCGCCGAGCAGCTGCGCGTGCAGCTCGACAACACCGAGGCCCTGCTCATCAAGTGCCTGCAGGGCGTGGTCTATGCCCTGGGGCTCATCACCGACAATTTCGAGGAGCTGGTCCTGCGGCACTTCGGCTCCCAGGGCCTGGAGAAGTACAACGCCCTCATCCAGCAGATGGAGCTGGACCAGAACTTCTGGCGGGCCTTCATCGAGCGCTTCGTGGCCAGCCAGGTCAAGGCCGCCTACGAGGACATCCAGGCCAACGAGCGCTACGCCCTGACCCGCGAGGGCCAGCAGCTCTTCATCCGCTACGCCTTCGACGACATCCTGGCCCGGCTCAACCCCACCAGCGCGGCCATCGAGAAGACCCGCATCCAGTCGGCCTTCGAGCGTTCGGCCTCGGACCCCGAGGAGCAGAAGACCCAGAAGGTGGTGCTCTCCTGCCTGAACAAGGGGCTGGCCTTCATGCCCGAGGGCGTGCTGTCGCGGGCCGACGTGGAGTTCGTGGCCCGCATCGTGTGCATCGACGAGGCCATGCGCGAGCTGCGCGACCGCTACCTGCAGCACCTCTGGGCCGTCCGCAACCCGGGCGAGGCGAGCGGCGAGGCTCCGGCAACGGACCCCCGGGCCCTCCAGTTCCAGGTGGACCAGGCCGTGGCCGAGGGCGTGGGCGCGGTCATCGCCGTGGGCGTGACCCGCGAGAATTTCGCCCAGGCCCTGAACGCCTTTGCCCCGGCCGCGACCGAGAGCATCAAGGCGCTCATGGGCGCCTTCGACTTCGAGTCCCTGGAGCGGGTGCTCTTCTACCTGCTGGAGAACCAGTTCCTGCACCTGCTGCGCGACCTGGCCGCGCCCGAGGGCGGCAAGGTCCTGGTGCGGTCCCTGCGCCTGCGGCGCGTCGCGCAGCAGGAGGTGGAGGCGCTCTTCGCCAAGGGCCTGACCAAGATCCGCAAGGCCAAGATCTGGACCCAGGACCAGGCCCGGCCAGAAATGCTCGTGTTCCGTCAGCGCACCGGCCGGGAGCTGGCGGCCACCATGACCCTGCTGCAGATGGAGGAGCCGCTCAGCCTGGCTGTGCTGGCTCTGTGGGAGGCCGCTGGTCTCAAGGTCGAGGCCGTGGCCCAAGTGGATCTGGACATGGTGGCGCGGACCAGCACGAACATGCGGGTGCGCCTGGCCGAGATACTGGCCCGTTTCGGCATCCACAGGAGCCGCAAGGAACCGGTCGCGGAGCCTGCCGCGGAACCGGCGGCGGGCGGAGAGAATCCGGCCTAGCCGGCCGGGGCGGCGGCGAGCCTAGCCGCCCAGGTAGGCCTTTTTGACCTCAGGGTCGTTCATGAGCGTGTCGCAGGGTCCCTGCGCCACGATCTCCCCGGTATCGATGACGTAGCCGCGGTGGGCGAACGTGAGCGCCAGCTTGGCGTTCTGCTCCACCAGCAGGATGGTCAGGCCCTGGTTGTTCAGCTCCTTGAGGGTGCGGAACATGTCGTACATCAGGAGCGGGGCCAGGCCCATGCTCGGCTCGTCGAGCATGATGAAGGAGCAGCGCGACATGAGCGCCCGGCCCACGGCCAGCATCTGCTGCTCGCCGCCGGAGAGCGACTCGCTGCGCTGCTTGCGGCGCTCGGCCAGGCGGGGGAACAGGCCATAGACCCGCTCGTAGTCGCGGTTGATGTCGGCCTCGGGGTCCTTGCGGGCGTAGGTGGCCAGCTTGAGATTCTCCTCCACGGTGAGGTTGCCGAAGATGTGCCGTCCCTCGGGCACGAGCACCGCGTGCAGATCGGCCACCACCTTGTCCGGGGCCACGCCCAGGATGCTCCTGCCCTGGTAGAGGATGTCGCCCTCCACCACTTTGGGCCCCTCGGGCGGAAAGACCCGGCTGATGGACAGCAGCGTGGTGGTCTTGCCCGCGCCGTTGGCCCCGATGAGGGTGACGATCTCGCCCTCCTCCACGTGGAAGGTCAGGCCGTGCAGGGCCTCAATGCTGCCGTAGCGGACCTTGAGCCCGTTCACTTCCAAAAGCTTGCTCACAGCGTGTCGTCTCCCAGATAGGCCTTGATCACGGTGGGGTTGCTCTGGATCTGCTCCGGGGTGCCCTCGGCGATGGTGGCCCCGAAGTCGATGACCTTGATCCAGGAGCAGAGGCTCATGACCACCTTCATCTGGTGTTCGATCATCCAGATGGTGATGGGAAATTCGTCGTGGATCCAGCGGACCAGCTTGATGAGCCCGTCCACGTCCGAGGAATTGAGGCCCGCCGCGGGCTCGTCCAGGAGCAGGAGCTTGGGCTTCACGGACATGGCCCGGGCGATCTCCACCCTGCGCTGCAGGCCGTAGGGCAGGTTCTTGGGATATTCCTGGGCGAACTGCTTGAGGTCCATGGCCTCCAGGAGTTCGTAGGCGATGGCTTCGATCTTGCGCTCGTTCTCCACGTAGCGTTTGGAGCGGCGCAGGGCGTCGAACAGGCCGTAGCCCATGCGGTAATGCTGGGACACGCGGATGTTGTCCAGCACGGTCATGTCGTGCCAGAGGCGGATGTTCTGGAAGGTCCGGGCCACGCCCAGGGCCGTGACCTGGTGGGGGCGCAGGCCGCGGGTCTTGGTCCCGTCCAGGATGATCTCGCCGTCGGTGGGCTGGTAGAAGCCGGAGACCAGGTTGAAGACCGTGGTCTTGCCCGCGCCGTTGGGGCCGATGAGCCCCACCAGCTCGCCGCCCGCAAGCTCGATGTTGAAGTCCGACACGGCCAAGAGTCCGCCGAACTTCTGGGTCAATCCGTTAACGGAGAGAAGGGCCATCGTTTCCTCTACTTGAACGTGAAGTATTTGCGCAGCCTGGGGAACAGATCCGGGAGCTCCTTGTTGCCCATGATGCCCTCGGGGCGGAACTGCATGAGCAGGATGAGGATCAGGGGCACGATGACCCACTTGTAGATCTGCAGGGGCCGCAGGGCCTCCAGGAGGAGGGTGAAGAGCACGGCCGAGAGCACCGAGCCCGAAAGCGACCCCATGCCGCCTAGATAGACCATGACCATGGCCTCGGTGGACTTGAGGATGTCGAAGGAGCCGGGATTCACGTAGCCCACCACGTGGGCGTAGAGCGCTCCGGCCACGCCGGCCAGGCCCGAGGAGAGCATGAAGGTCACCAGCTTGATGCGGTTGGTGTCCACGCTCATGATCTCGGCCGCGATCTCGTCCTGGCACACGGCGTTCACACCCTTGCCGAAGGTGGAGGAGATGTAGCGCCGGATGAGGGCCACCGAAGCGAAGGCCCCAATGAGGACCCAGATCATCATCCAGGGCAGGTTCACCACGCCCTCCATGGCCGAGATGGCTGGGCGCATGCCGGTGAGTCCGCGCGGGCCGCCGATGACGTCCAGGTTCTGGATGGACGAGATGACCATGTAGTTCACGGCCAGGGTGATGATGGCCAGGTAGTCGCCGCGGGTCTTGAACGAGGGCACGGCCACGATGATGCCCACCAGGGCCGCGGCGATCCCGGCCGCCAGGAGCACCAGCGGAAAGAGCACCAGGGACGAGGCGGAGGGCAAGAGCGCGGCTCCGAAGAGCTTGCTGTTGGTGAAGAGGAACATGGAGGCCAGCGAACCCACGTAGGCGCCCACGCACATGAAACCGCCGTGGCCGCAGGAGAACTCGCCCATGTTGCCGTTCACCAGGTTGAGGCTCGAGGACATGATCACGTTGATGGCCATGAACATGATCACGGACTGGACGTAGAGGTCGATGGCCCCGAACTGGGACAGGGCCACGATGACCGCGGCTGCGGCCAGGAGCAGGAGATTCAGTGCGTATCGTTGCATCGTGGATTCCTAGATCTTCTGGTGCTTGGCCACGCCGAAGATGCCGGTGGGCTTGCGCCACATGATGAGCAGGAGCACCGTGAAGGCGATGAGGTCGCGCAGGGTGGAGGGGAACACGGCGGCCACCCCGATCTCCAGGAAGGCCAGGAGGAAGCCGCCCACGAAGGCGCCGCGGATGTCGCCGATGCCGCCGACCACCGCGGCGATGAAGGCCTTCCAGCCGATGAGCGCGCCCATGTAGGGCTCCAGCACCGGATAGGCCATGGCGAAGAGCAGCCCGGCCAGCCCGGCCATGCTCGAGCCCAGAATGAAGGTGAAGACGATGATGGTGTCCACCGGAATGCCCATGAGCGGGATGGCGAACTTGTCCCAGGAGATGCCGCGCATGGCCATGCCGATCTTGGTTTTCGTGACGATGAACTGGAGCAGAAGGAACACGGCGATGGCCGCGAAGATGACCACCACCTTCAGGTTGGTCACCGACAGCCCGCCGAAGGTATAGACCGTTTTTTCCAGGAGTTCCGGGAAGTTCTTGCGGCTGGCGCCGAGCAGGGCCAGGTTCCCGTTCTCCAGGATGAGGCCGCACATGAGCGCGGTGATGACCACGTACAGCCGGTGCGCGCCCTTGCGGCGCAAGGGGCGATAGGCCACCCGCTCCAGCGTCACGCCCACGCAGGCGGTGAGGATCATGGTCAGGGGCACGGTCAGGGCCAGGGTGGCCGCCGGGGGCAGGCCCACCGTGGCCAGGAGCAGGGTGGCCACGAAGTAGGCGATGTAGGCGCCGACCATGAACACGTCGCCGTGGGCGAAGTTGATGAGCAGGAGCACCCCGTAAACCAGGGTGTAGCCCAGGGCGATGAGGGCGTAGAAACTGCCCCACTGGAGCGCGTTCAGGATGTTCTGGAAGACGAATTCCACGTCAGGTCCTCGTGCGGATGTCCGGATGGATTGGGGCTTGCGTCCCGCCTCGGGGCTTCATGCCCGCTTTGCGCCGAAAATGCAAAACCCTTGAAAAGCGGCGGGGGCC
>JAWRKD010000119.1:0-12282 GCA_040307135.1 Desulfovibrionaceae bacterium | reverse complement strand
CTACTTCTTCTTGCCGCCCTTCTTGCCGCCGGGAACGGGCAGTCCCAGGGCCTTGGCCACGCCCTCGCCGTACTTGGGGTCGGCCTTGAGGCAGTTGCCGATGTGCCGGAGCTTGATCTCCTCGGGCGCGTCGCCCAGGGCCCGGGCGGTGTTGCCGAAAAGGGCCTCCTTCTGCTTCGGGCTCATGAGCCGGAAGAGCTTGCCCGGCTGGGTGAAGTAGTCGTCGTCATCCTCGCGGAAGTTCCAGCGGTCGGCCGCGCCGTCGATGGCCAGGGGCGGTTCGGCGAAGTCCGGCTGCTCCCGCCATTCGCCGTAGCTGTTCGGCTCGTAGCCCAGGGTGCCGCCGTGGTTGCCGTCCACGCGCATGGCCCCGTCGCGGTGGTAGCTGTGGAACGGGCAGCGGGCCTTGTTCACCGGGATGAGGTGGTGGTTCACGCCCAGGCGGTAGCGCTGGGCGTCGCCGTAGGAGAAGAGCCGTCCCTGGAGCATCTTGTCCGGGGAGAAGCCGATGCCGGGCACGATGTTGGCGGGGTTGAAGGCCGACTGCTCCACCTCGGCGAAGTAGTTCTCCGGGTTCCTGTTCAGCTCCAATTCGCCCACCTCGATGAGCGGGTAGTCGGAGTGGTACCAGACCTTGGTCAGGTCGAAGGGGTGGTAGGGGCACTTCAGGGCGTCCTTCTCGGGCATGACCTGGACGTACAGGGTCCAGCGCGGGAAGTCGCGGCGCTCCAGACTCTCGTAGAGGTCTCGCTGGTGGCTCTCGCGGCACTTGCCGATGACGGCCTCGGCCTCGGCGTCGGTGAGGTTCTTGATGCCCTGCTGGGTTCTGAAGTGGAACTTGACCCAGAAGCGCTGGTTCCTGGCGTTGATCAGGCTGAAGGTGTGGCTGCCGAAGCCGTGCATGTGGCGGTAGGTGGCCGGGATGCCGCGGTCGCTCATGACCACGGTGACCTGGTGCAGGGCCTCGGGCAGGCTGGTCCAGAAGTCCCAGTTGTTCCTAGCGCTGCGCATGTTGGTGCGCGGGTCGCGCTTGACCGCGTGGTTCAGGTCCGGGAACTTGAGCGGGTCGCGCAGGAAGAACACGGGCGTGTTGTTGCCCACCATGTCCCAGTTGCCCTGCTCGGTGTAGAACTTGAGGGCGAAGCCGCGGATGTCGCGCTCGGCGTCGGCGGCCCCGCGCTCGCCCGCCACGGTGGAGAAGCGGGCGAACAGCTCGGTCTTCTTGCCCGGTTTGGAAAAGAGCGCGGCCTTGGTGTATTTCGTGATGTCCCTGGTCACGGTGAACGTGCCGTAGGCCCCGGAGCCCTTGGCGTGCATGCGCCGCTCCGGGATGACCTCGCGGTCGAAGTGGGCCAGCTTCTCCAGGAACCAGACGTCCTGCAGGAGCATGGGGCCGCGCGGGCCCGCGGTGAGCGAGTTCTGGTTGTCCGGCACGGGCGCGCCGAAGGCCGTGGTCAGCTTGTTCTTCTTGGCCATAGGCACCTCTCTGGCTTGGCCGCCCCGGAAAAGGCCGTGCAGCGCCGGATCGGGACGCGGCGGATTGTCGATACTAGGAATCTACAGAGAATCATTCTCCATTGCAAGGGAAAAATTTTTACTTCGCGCGGCCGCGGCATTCGGGGCAGAGGCCGAAGAAGTCCAGGCGCAGGGAGGTGATCTCGAAGCCCGTGTCGCGGGCGGCCTGGGCCGTGAGTGCGGTCAGGTCCGCGTCGCCGGGATCGGCCACGGCCCCGCAGCGCAGGCAGACCGCGTGCGGGTGGGGATAGGGCTTGAGGATGTCGTAGCGGTTCTCGGCCGCGCCGAAGTCGATCTCCAGGATCAGGCCCTGGGCCTTGAGCAGGGCGATGGTCTTATAGACCGTGGCCAGGCTCATGGAGGGCCAGTCCCGGGCCAGGGCCGTGTGCACCTCCTCGGCCGAGGGGTGGCGGCCCGCGGCAAAGGCCCGGATCACGGCCAGGCGCTGCGGGGTGAGGCGGAAGCCGCGGCCGCGCAGGGTGTCGGCCAGGGCCTCCGCAATGGCGGGGGCGGGGTTCCTCTTCACGGCACCCCCTCTACCCCCTCGCCGGGGCCAAGACAAGGGCCGTTCGCCCGGGGCCTTGCGCGGATTCCGCCGCAAGGATAGAGGATCAGGCATGTTTCTCTTCATCGAGCGCCTGGCCGAGGAGGCCATCCTCCGCCACATGCAGGAGGGCGGCTTCGACAACCTGCCGGGCAAGGGCCTGCCCCTGCCCGAGGAGGACCTCTCCTTGGTGCCCGAGGACCTGCGCATGGCCTACCGCATCCTGAAGAACGCGGGCTGCCTGCCGCCCGAGCTGGAGCGCGAGAAGGAGATCCGCACGGCCCTGGACCTGCTGGCCGGGGTCCCGGACGAGCAGGAGCGCTACCGCCGGATGCAGCGGGTGAACTTCCTGATCCGCAAGCTGAACATGAGCCGGGGCAGGCCTGTGGAACACGAGCTGCCCGAACGCTACTACGGCCGCCTGGTGGAGCGCCCGGGCCGGGAGGAGGCATGAGTCCCGAGGCCTGGAACCTGGGCCTGCTGATTGCCATGGCCGTGACCGGCACGGCCGCGGCCATGCTCCTGCGGCGGCGCAGGCACCACGGCCTGGACCTCATCCAGCGCAGCCTGCTGGCCTCCAACATCAACTATTTCGCCACGCTCTACACCTTCTTCCTGAGCTTCGCGGTCATGACCCTCTGGGGCAACTTCACCCAGTCCACCGAGGACCTGGCCCACGAGGCCTACAGCGCCACCACCCTGGCCCGGACCTCGCGGCTTCTGCCCGATTCGCGGCCCTTCCAGGAGGCCATGGCCGAATACCTGGAAAGCGTGGCCCGCGAGGAATGGCCCTCCATGACCCAGGGCGAGCGCAGCCCCAAGACCCGCGCCCGCTACGAGGCGGTCTGGCGGGCCTGGGAGAGGCTCAAGCCCGCCGACGTGCAGCAGACCTTCTACCACACGCGCATGCTGGAGGACATGGAGCAGCTCTCGCACATGCGCCACGCCCGGCTGGAGAGCATCCACGGCAGCCTGCTCTGGCCCTTCTGGCTGCTCATCCACCTGGGCTTCGTCTTCACCATCATCGCGCTCTTCTGCACCGAGCTGGGCCACGGCCTGGCCGACACCTGGTACATGGGTATGATGCTGCTCATGGTGGTCATCATCATCTGGCTCATCCACGAACTGGACATGCCCTTCAGCGGGGCGCTGCACCTTTCGCCGGACCGTTTCCTGGAGGCGGCCGAACGGGTGCGCGAATCGATGGGGCGGTAAAAGCCGGCGCCTGGCGTATTTTTTTCAGGCATCCCCTTGTCATCCCGCCCTTTTCAGGATAGCCCTACCATTTCGCCTGGCTTTTCAAGCCCGGCGCGCCCTGGCAAGGGCATCCCATGGAAGCGCAGACCCTCTCCCTCACACCCGGCGGCGAGTTCCGCGACCCGGCCCTGGAATCGGACTACCGCGCCGCCCGCCTGCCCGAATGGCTGCGCTATTCGCGGCTGGCCTTCTTCTGGGCCGCCCTGCTCAACTCGCTCTTCTTCGCCAACGACTACCTGCGCTTCTTCGGCACGCCCCACTTCGCCGAGGCCGTCACGGCCCGCTCGGGGCTGATCCTGGTCTCCCTGGGCTGCCTGGCCCTGCTGCCCCGCATGGACAGCTTCCGCCGCCTGCACGCCCTGTGCCTGGCCTGGTGCGCGGCGGCCATCCCGGCCTGCGCCGTGCTCCTCTCGCCCCAGACCGAGGCGGCCCTGCTCTTCCTCTTCGTGCTGCCCATCATCTACGCCCTGAGCTTTCCCCTGACCTTCGCGGCCACGTCCGTGGTGACCCTGCTGGGCAGCGGCCTGGCCCTGGCCGCCCACTTCGCGGGCAAGCCCTGGGCCGCGCGGGAGCTGGGCCTGGTCCTGGGCCTGGTCACGGAGATCGCCGTGCTCCTGCTCCTGCTCTCCCGCTCCAACCGGCTCCAGCGCCTGGAGTGGGCCGCGCGCCAGGCCCTGCGCCGGGCCAACCAGGACCTGGACCACAGCCGCCACGCGCTCCAGGCCCTGTTCCAGGCCGTGCCCGCGCCCCTGCTCGTGCTGGACCGGGACGGGACCGTCATCCAGGCCAACGCCGAGGCCCGGGACTTCTTCGGCGAGGCCGCCCTGGGCCCGGCCCAGGCCCTGCGCCGCTGCTTCAGCCCCGAGGACTTCGCCCGCATCACGGCCCCGGCGGCCCAGGGCCGCAGTTCGGCCTTCGAGGGCCAGGTGCGGCTGCCGGACGGCGGCCTGCGCGACATGCTCCTGCGCGCCAGCAGCGTGGAGATCCAGGGCGCTGCCCACTGCCTGGCCGTGTGCATGGACATCTCCCAGCGCAAGGAGATGGAGGCCCGCCTGGCCCTGCTGGCCCACACCGACCCGCTCACAGGCCTGGCCAACCGCCACCGCTTCTTCGACGCCGCCGCGGCCGAGATCAAGCGCTCCCGCCGCCGGGGCTCGCCGCCCGCGGTGCTCATGCTCGACCTGGACCACTTCAAGGGGATCAACGACAGCCTGGGCCACGAGGCCGGGGACGCTGCCCTGCGGCGGGTGGCCATGCTCTGCCGCACGCTGCTGCGCTCCCAGGACCTGGCCTGCCGCCTGGGCGGCGAGGAGTTCGCCGTGCTCCTGCCCGAGACCGGGGCCGAGGGCGCCCTGGCCCTGGCCGAGCGCATGCGCCGGGCCGTGGAAGGCCTGCGCCTGGACCAGGACGGCGCGCAGCTCACCGTGAGCGTGGGCGTGGCCGTGGTGGCGGGCGAGGAGCCCTCGGTGAACCCGGCCCTGGCCCGGGCCGCCCGGGCCCTGTACGCGGCCAAGCGCGCGGGCCGCAACAAGGCCGTGCTCTGGGGCGGCGAGGGGAGCGGGAACTAGCCCGCCAGCGTCCAGCGGTCGATGCCCCGCATGACCCAGAGGTCGAAGGCCGCGGCCGCCAGGAGGAGCGCGGCCCAGGCCAGCTTGCGGGTGAAGGGCGGCAGAAGCGAGAGCCTGCGGCGCAGCAGGAAGAAGGCGCTGGTCAGGCAGAAGCACTCCAGGGCGAAGGCCGGGAAGCCCAGGTAGCCCAGGAGCGGCATCTCGAAAAGCTTGGGCCCGGCCTGGATGGGCAGGTCATAGACCCACCTGGCCCCGGCCCGGAAGTTCCACATCTCCCAGAAGAACCCCGTGACCAGGCCCGCCGCGGCGACGACCAGCGGCCGCCTGGGCCGCCCGGCCTCCAGGTCCGAGAGCAGGCAGTCCCCGCCCTCGCGGTGCAGCCAGGGCTCCAGCAGGAACACGAACCCGCCCCAGACCAGGGGGAAGAAGAAGTCCGGCCAGATCAGCGGCAGGACCAGGCAGACCACGCCCGCCGAGGCCAGCGCGCCGTACAGGGCCTGGGGCCGCACCAGGGGCCGGGAGCGGACCTTGGCGAAGAGCCCCAGGTGCTCCAGCACGTCCGCGGCCGTGACCAGGGCGGGCAGCACCGAGGCGAAGGACAGCGCGTAGCCCAGCCAGCGCAGGGGCAGGCTCTCGGGCAGGTTCAGGTAGGCCCAGTCGCCCAGCCGGAAGTTGAAGGCCTCGAACGCCAGCCAGACCGTGAGCGAGAGCGGCGGCAGCTGGGCGAAGAGCCGGGGGTCGTCCCAGAGCGTGGCCCGGCCGCCCTTGAGCTTGATGGCCGACTGCGCGGCCAGGATGGCGGGCCACCAGGCGAAGCTGAAGTACCAGGTGACGAAGGGCTCCACCCCCTGGGTCAGGCCCAGGGAGGCCACGCCGAACACGGCCAGACCGGCGGCCAGGGCGAGCACGTGGGGATTCATGAGGCCAAGTGTACGCTCCGCGGCCCGGAAAGGCCAGACCCGCTTGACCCCTGTGACGGCATCTGTCATCGGATTGTCATGCGGACCGTCATCAGAGGAGGCCCTTCATGCGCAAGGTGAAATCCGTGCGGGTGCCGCGGGAGCTGGAAACCCTGGACCTCTCGGCCGTGATCCAGGAGTGCGGCCACTACCTGCGCGACCTGGAGTCCGCCGCCCTGCTCAAGTCCCAGGGCGACAAGCAGGCCGCCGAGTCCCTCATCCGCACCCGCGAGTCGGACCTGGGCCGCCGGATCGGCATGCTCGTGTGGAAGGCCCGGGTGCGCTTCGGCAAGACCAAGGGAGACGACTGATGGACGCCAAGACCCCGGCCCAGACCGCCGTGACCATGGCCCACCTCATCCTGCCTTCGGACGCCAACCCCGCGGGCACCTGCCACGGCGGCGTGGTGCTCAAGTACATCGACACCTGCGGGTCCATCGCGGCCCAGCGCCACTGCCGCGGCCAGGTGGTCACGGCCAGCCTGGACCGCACGGACTTCCTGGCCCCGGTGCACGTGGGCGAGATGGTCATCCTCAAGGCCAGCATCAATTTCGTGGGCCGCACGAGCATGGAGGTGGGCGTGCGGGTGGAGGCCGAGAACCTCGCCACCGGCGAGGTGCGCCACACCAACTCGGCCTACGTGACCTACGTCTGCCTGGACGAACAGGGCAGGCCCAGCCAGGCCCCGCGCCTGCGCCTGGAGACCGACGAGGACCGGCGGCGCAACCAGGAGGCGGCCATGCGCCGCCAGGCCCGGCACGAGGCCATCGCCCGGGAGAGGAAGGGCGGAGACGGCTTATAATATCTTGATTGAAAACTTATCAATACTTATATCACGTGCGTGACATCCATTGGACCAAAAGGGCCATGAAACAATGGCTCCGGCTGGAACGCCCGGATCGGCTGCGCATCGCCGACGCGGTGGAGGACCTGCGCCTCTGGCCGGACTGCCGCAACGTGAAGGCCCTTGCCGGGCGGGAAGAGTTCCGCCTGCGCGTGGGCCGTTTCCGGGTCATCTTCAGCGTGGACCTGCGCATCGTCCGCATTGAGGAGGTCAAGAAGCGCGATGAACACACCTGCTAGCCACCAGATCATCAAGATGAACGGGCAGCCCGTCTTTGCAGTGGTGCCCTACGAGGAATACCTGGCGCTGGTGCAGGGCTCCGGCGACGAGGCCCTCATCCCCCACGAGGTGGTGCGGGCGCACGGCCTGGAGGGCAAAAGCCTGGTCCGGGCCTGGCGCGAGCACCTGGGCCTGACCCAGCGCCAGGTGGCTGCGCGGCTCGGGGTGACCCAGTCGGCCTTTGCCCAGATGGAGCGGGCCGAGGCCAACCTGCGCCCCGCCACGCTCAAGCGCCTGGCCAAGGCCCTGGGCCTGTCCCCGGCCCAGATTGCGGACTGAACAGCCATGGACATCCTGCAAGACGTGCTCGTGATCCTGGCCCTGTCGGCCGCCATGCTCTACGCCTGCCATTTTCTGCGCGTGCCCGCCGTGGTGGGCTATCTCCTGGCCGGGCTCATCGCGGGCCCGCACGCCCTGGGCCTGGTGTCGCACGCCCACGCGGTGGAGATCCTGGCCGAGGTGGGCGTGGTCTTCCTGCTCTTCGCCATCGGCACGGAGTTCTCCCTGCCCGACCTGCTGGCCCTGCGGCGTCCCGCGCTGCTGGGCGGCAGTCTCCAGATGGGCCTGACCATCGGGGCCGGGACCCTGGCCGCCCTGTTCTGGGGCGGGGCCCCGGGACCGGCCGTGTTCCTGGGCTTCATGCTGGCGCTCTCCAGCACCGCCGTGGTCCTCAAGGTGCTCCAGGAGCGCCGCGAGGCCGAGGCCCCGCACGGCCGCGTGGCCCTGGCCGTGCTCATCTTCCAGGACATCGCCATCGTGCCCCTCATGCTCCTGGCCCCGCTCCTGGCGGGCCGGGCCGACAGCCCGGGGGCCGCGCTCCTGGCCCTGGGGATCAAGGCCGCCCTGGTCCTCGGCGTGGTCTTTGTCTCGGCCCGCTGGCTCGCGCCGTTCCTTTTGAAGCGCGTGGCGGCCACGCGCAACAACGAGCTTTTCCTCCTGGCCATCGTGGGCCTCTGCTTCTCCATCGCCTGGCTCACCTGGCGCATCGGCCTGTCCCTGCCGCTCGGCGCGTTCCTGGCCGGGCTCATCGTCTCGGGCTCGGCCTACAGCCACCAGGCCCTGGCCCGCATCCTGCCCTTCCGCGACGTGTTCTCCAGCCTGTTCTTCGTCTCCATCGGCATGCTGCTGGACCTCCAGGCCGCCGCGGCCCGGCCCCTCACCGTGCTGGCGCTCTGCCTGGGCGTGCTGGCCGTGAAGGCCTTCGTGGCGGGCGGCGTGGTCCAGCTCCTGGGCTATCCCCTGCGCACCGCGGCCCTGGCGGGCCTGGCCCTGTGCCAGGTGGGGGAGTTCTCCTTCATCCTGGCCCAGAGCGGCCTTTCCCAGGGCCTGGTCACGGCCGAACAGTACCAGCTCTTCCTGTCCGTGGCCGTGCCGGGCATGGCGCTCACGCCCTTCATCATGGCCCTGGCCCCGGCCGGTGCGGGCCTGCTGGAAAAGCTGCCCCTGCCCGCCCTCTGGCTGCGCGGGACCCGCGCCCCGGGCGGGGCGTCCAACGGCTTCCACAACCTTTCCGGGCACCTGGTCATCATCGGCTACGGCCTGAGCGGCCGCAACCTGGCCCGCGGGGCGCGCACCTGGGACATCCCCTACGTGATCCTGGAGATGAACCCCGAGACCGTGCTGCGCGAGCAGGCCGCGGGCGAGCCCATGGTCTATGGCGACGCCTCCTACCCGGCCATGCTGGAGCACATCGGCGTGCCCCGCGCCCGGGCCGCGGCCGTGGCCATCTCGGACCCGGCGGCCTCCAGGCGGGCGGTGCAGGCCCTGCGCCTGATGAACCGGGACCTCTACATCGCGGCCCGCTGCCGCTTCCTGTCCGAGCGCGCGGAGCTGCTGGCCCTGGGCGCCAGCGAGGTGATCCCCGAGGAGTTCGAGACCTCGGTGGAGATCTTCTCGCGGGTGCTGGCGCGCTACCACGTGCCGCGGGCCGAGGTGGAGCGCTTCATCCACGAGGTGCGGGCCGAGGGCTACGACATGCTGCGCGAGCTGGCCCCGGCCTCGGCCTGTCCCGTGGACCTGCGCCTGCCGGACGTGGAGATCGCCCGGCTGCGGCTGGAGGAGTCCTGCCCGGCCCACGGCAAGAGCATCAAGGAGCTGGCCCTGCGCAAGACCCACGGGGTCACGCTCCTGGCCCTGCGGCGCGAGGGCCGTGCCCAGTCCAACCCGGACGCCGACGCGGTGCTCCTGGCCGGGGACTCGGTGCTGGTGGTGGGCACGCCGGAGCAGATCAGCGCGGCGGCGGCGCTGTTCAAGGCCGGGGCATGATCCTGATCCAGAGCGTGCTGCGGCTCCTGCGCCGCAGGCCGGAACAGCCCGGCGGCCCGGGGCCGGAGCAGCCCGATCCCGAGGACCGGCCCGCGGCTCCGGAAACGGACACGGACCGCGAGGGCACGGACCCCCAGGGCGCGGACCAGGACAAGGGCTAGGCCGGACTTCCCGCCTTTCCGTGAAACCGGCGAAGCCGGACGACGCGCGCAATGACCTGCGCGAGGGTCCGGCCCTGTTCGCGGCAACGCCGCGGATGGAGAATTTTCAACGGCCCCGCAGGTCCGCTCAGCCCACTTCCACCCTGTTTCTTCCGCCCTGCTTGGCCCGGTACAGGGCCTGGTCCGCGCGCTTGAGCAGGTCCTCCAGGGTCTCGCCCGGATTGAGGAGCACCACGCCCAGGCTCACGGTCACGGCAAAGGGTCCGCCGTCGGTCAGCAGCTCCATGGACTCGGCGGCCCGGCGCAGGCGCTCCGCGGCCCGGGACGCGGCCGGGAGGTCGGTCTCGGGCAGGAGCACGGCGAACTCCTCGCCGCCGATGCGGCCCAGGATGTCGGCTCCGCGCAGGGTCTCGCGGGCCGTGGCCGTGAGGCCGCGCAGCACCTGGTCGCCAGCGGCGTGGCCCTGGGAGTCGTTGACCTGCTTGAAGTGGTCCACGTCGAACATGATGAGCGCCGTGTCCCGCTGGTAGCGCCGGGCGCGCTCCAGCTCGTCGGCGGCCAGCTCCAGGAAGCGGCGGCGGTTGAGGATGCCGGTGAGGCTGTCCGTGGTGGCCATCTCGCGCAGCCGGGCCTCGGCCACCTTGCGGTCCGTGATGTCCCGGGCCGTGCCCACGGCCCACCAGCGGCCGCGCAGCCGGAAGGCCGAGATCGACAGCTCCACCGGAAAGTGAGAGCCGTCCTTGCGCCGGGCGGTCATCTCGGTGAGCCTGCCCACCAGGGGGCCGCCGCCGCCCAGGGCGAAATCCGGAAACCCGGTGCGCACGCGCTCCAGGTCCGCGGGCAGGGCCACCATCTCGTGCAGCAGGCGGCCCAGGGCCTCCTCGCGGGCATAGCCGAACATCTCCTCGGCCGCGCGGTTCCAGAAGGCCACCCGGCCCTGGTCGTCCACCAGGACCAGGCCGTCCTGGGAGGCCTCGCTCATGGCCCGCACCTTTTCCTCGCTTTCGGCCAGGGCGTCGGCGGCCAGCTTGCGCTCGGTCACGTCCTCCTTGACCGCCACGAAGTGCGCCAGCCGCCCCTCGTCGTCGAGCACCGGCGAGATGGACATGTGCTCCCAGACCTCGCGGCCGTCGCGGGTCTTGTTGCAGATCTCGCCGCGCCATTCGCCGCCGCCGGTGATGGTCCGCCAGAGCCCGGCGAAGAACTCCGGCTCGTGCAGGCCGGACTTGAGCAGCCGGGAGTCGCGGCCCGCCACCTCGTCGGCGGTCCAGCCATAGACCTCGGTGAAGCGCGGGTTCACGTACTCGATGATCCCGCGGGGGTCGGTGATCATGACCATGACCGGGCTCTGGTCCACGGCCCGGGACAGGGTGAGCAGGCGGTCCTGGGCCCTGCGTTCGGCGGTCACGTCGCGGGAGACCACCACCAGGCGCTCCACCTCGCCCTCCTCGCCGCGCACCGGATAGAGCGTGTTGTCCAGGATCAGGCCGTCGCGGCGGTCCTCGAAGCGCAGGGGCTCGCCGCTCTCCACGCAGAGATCCACCAGGGCGCGGCGCTGGGCGGAGAGGTCCGGCGGCATCACCTCGAAGAAATTCTTGCCCTCGAGCCCGTCTTGCACCACGCCCCGGAAGCGTTCCTCGGCCACGCCGTTGGCGGTGAGGATGCGTCCGTCCAGGCCGATGAGCAGGTAGGCCGCGTCCGGACCGGCGTTGAGGATGGCCCGGGCCGTCTCTTCGCTCCGGCGCAGGTCGGCCACGGCCTGGCTGCGCCGGGACTGGGCCAGGGCGAAGAACCAGCCGCCCGCGGCCAGCAGGGCCAGGAGCCCGGCGGTGAGGCCCCAGAAGCGGCGGCTGAGCGGCGGCTCCAGGCGTTCCGGCGCCAGGCGGGAGACGAGGATCCAGCTCTCCTCCGGGATGATGCGCGCGGCCTGGCCCGCGCCGCCGGGGGCGTCGGCCCGCACCGCGGCGAAGGTGTAGAGCGCGCCGCCGTGCAGGAACTGGCCCTGGGTCTGGCGGCGCACCCGGTCCCAGGTTCCGGGCCAGACCTCGTCCAGGGCCGGGCCGCCGCCGGTGAATTGAACGCCCCTGCCCGGCTCGGGCGAGGGCCCCAGGATCCAGCGGCCCTCGGGATTCACCAGGGCCAGCCCGGAGGAACCGCCTTCGCGCTGCTGGCGCAGGCGCTCCAGGAGCAGGCCGCCGTCCAGGTCCAGGATCAGGACCCCGGCCAGGCCGCCGTCCTGGCCGGACACCGGGCTGGCCAGGCGCAGCACCGGAACTCCCTGCCGGGCCGGTCCGCACCCGCCGTCCGCGGCCGCCAGGCGCGAGACATAGACCTGGCCGAAGGGAACGGCCGCGCCCCTCTGGAACGCGGCCTCGTCCGAGCAGTCCCGCGGCACGTCGCCCAGGGCGTCCCGCGGCCCGTCCGGTCCGGCCTCCAGACGCACCCGCTCGACGCCCGCGGCGTCCAGGAAGCGGACCTGGGCATAGCCCCGCTTGAGCATGGTGAAGGTCCGCAGCGTGCCCGCGATGTCGCCCAGGGCCTGGCCCGGATGCCGGAGCAGGTCGTGGCCCGCGCGGTCGGCCAGGAAGCTCGCGTCCACGGCCCGCGAGGCCACGACCACCTCCAGGAGGCGCGACTCCTGGGTCACGCGGGCCAGCTCGGAGCCGCGCAGGCCGTCCAGGTAGAGGCGGCGGCCCTGGATCTGCCAGGCCAGCGCCACGCAGAGCACCAGGGCGGCCACGGGCAGAAAGGCGCCCAGGAAACGGCGGAGGAGGGAGAGTGGAGAGCGCGGCATGGAGGTTCCGGTTCTGATTCCTGGACCGCCCCGCTATCCCCGGAGCGGGCGAAATGCAATATCCCGGCCGGGACCCCGGATCACGCGGCCGACAGG
>JAWRKD010000118.1:0-15894 GCA_040307135.1 Desulfovibrionaceae bacterium | reverse complement strand
CCAGCAGGCCGCGGTACACGGCCTTGAGCCGCTGCACGTAGAGGTCCATGGTCAGGTCCCGGGCGCGCAGGCGGGCGTTCTCGCCCATGCGGCGGCGCAGGTCCGCGTCCTGGAGCAGGGTGGTGATCTTGGCCGCGATGTCCGCGCTCTCGGTGCGGCAGACCAGGGAGCAGTCCGGCGCGACCTCGATGGACGGCACGTGCTCGGAGATGACCGCGGGCAGGCCGCAGAACAGGGCCTCCACGTGGGTCACGGGCAGGCCCTCGTAGTCCGAGGGCATGGCCAGGAGGCTGGCGGCCCGCAGGAAGCGGGGGATCTCGGCGTTCTCCCGGTACCCGGCCAGCACGGCCCGGCCGCGCAGGGCGGGATCGGCCGCCAGGCGTTCCAGGCGCTCCCGTTCCGGGCCGTCGCCCACGATGACCAGCCCGGCCTCGGGAACCTGCTCCAGCACCAGCCGGAACGCCTCGATGAGCTTATGGAAGTTCTTCTGGGCCACCAGCCGCCCCACGCCCAGGACCACGGGGCCGTCCAGGCCGAAGAGGGCCTTGAGGTCGTGCGGCGGCACGTCGAGCTTGGCCGGGTTCACCGCGTTGTAGAGCACCTGCACGGGCCGCCCGGCCAGGTTGTGCTCGCGCCGGATGGTCTCCACCGCGGCCTGCGACACGGAGAGATAGAGGTCCGTGCGCAGGGAGAGCAGGCGGTTGATGGCCCGCCGCCGCCAGGAGCGCTCGCTCTTCACGTTCCTGATGTGCGTCACCACGGGCGCGTCCAGGCCCCAGGCCGCCAGGCGGCCGAAATAGTCGCCGGAGAATTGCAGGGTGTGCACGATGTCCGGCCGGACATCCCGCAGGGCCCGGCGCACGGCCAGGACCGTGCCCAGGCTGTGGGTCTTGAGCGCGGACTTGTCCTGGGCCGTGCAGCGGATGTTCAGGCCCGCGTCGAAGAATTCCGGGGTCTTGAGCCCGGTGCCCGAGACGTTGATGATGTGCGCCTCCAGCTCGGGATCGTGCTTGAGGGCCACAGCCAGGTCGTAGAGCCAGTTCTCCACGCCCCCGAAGGGCAGGCCGCCGATGACGTAGGCCACGCGGGTCCTGCGCCCCGGGGCCGGGGAGGGGGTGTTCCGGTCTGCGCACATGCTGGCCGTTCTTACTCCGGGGGAGGAGGCGTTGCAACAGGGGGGCGGCTAGGCCTCCCGGGCTTCCAGCACCTTCAGCTCGTTGGTCAGGGCGTCGATGCGGCCGAAGACCACCTCGAAGCGCTGGCCGGGATAGAGCTTGTCCCCGAGCATCTGGCGCGGGGCGCGGACGTTGATCTGATACTGCGGCAGGGCCAGGGTGGGGTAGGGGCCGGAGTCGTCCACCAGCACGGCGTCGTGCGGCCTGCGGCCCTGCTGGGCCAGATAGACCAGCTTCCAGTAGCGCGGCCGGAAGCGCTGCACCTGGGACACGGCCTGGATGCGGGCCGAGAGGTGCGGCAGGAGCGTCTCCAGCTCCGCGGCCGTGAGGCGCGGCGCGCCGGTTTCCAGGAAGGCCGAGACCTGGCCCAGGTTGAGCAGGTCGGTGTAGCGCCGGATGGGCGAGGAGATGGGGCTGTAGGCGGGCACGCCCAGAGCCGCGTGGCGGCGGGGGGCCAGCTCCAGGCTGGGCGGGGTGAGCAGCTTCACCGCGCCGAAGATGTCCGAAGGCTCGGTGAAGATGCCCGCCGCGTCCTGGGGCAGGGCGATGTCCTGGGTCCGGTGGAGCAGGGGCACGCCGCGCTCCGCGGCCCAGCCAGCCAGGGCCGCGTTGACCAGGATCATGAATTCGCTGATCACGAGCTCGGCCTTGGGGTGGGGCTCCTTGAGCTCGATGCGCACGCGCACGTCCCGGCCGCCGCCCTCCAGGATGATCTCGGGCTCGGGCTTCTGGATCACCGAGGCCCCGCGCTCCACGCGGCGGGCGATGCGCTTTTCGGCCAGGCGCAGGCCCAGGGCCAGGCGTTCGTCGCGGCCTGCGTCCAGGGCCTCCTCGGCCGCGGCATAGGAAATGTTCGCTTCCACCCGGACCCAGGCGCAGCGCGGGGTCACGGACACGGGCAGGCCCTCGGCGTCGAGGACCATCTCCACCAGCAGGGCGGCCCGGGGCTGGCCTGCGCGCAGGCTGAAGAGGTCCGTGCCCAGGCGCTCGGGCATCATGTGGCTGGTGCCCTCGGGCAGGTAGAGGCTGGTGCTGCGCTGGAACACGGCCTGGTCCAGGGGCGAGCCGAAGGTCCAGGTGACGTTGGGCCGGGCCAGGGCGATCCAGAGCCGGAAGCCGCCGTCCGGCCCGGGCTCGATGTGGAAGGCGTCGTCGATGTCCCGGGTGGTGGGCGCGTCGATGCTCACCAGGGGCAGGGGCTCGGGCTCCTGCCGGGCAGCATCAAAGGCCGCGACCTGGCCCTCGATCTCCGCGGCGAAGGCCGCGCTCCAGGCGTCGCCCCAGGGATAGCCAACCTCGTCCAGGAGCTGGTTGTGGTGCGCGGAGACCAGCTCCCAGGCCTCGGCCAGGAGCAGGGCCAGGTACGGGTGTTCGGGCAGGCCCTTGCGCAGGGAGTCCCAGAGCTTGGCCTCGGCCTCGTTGAGATTCTTGGCCATGGCCGCGAAGAGCAGGGCCTTGAGCCGGAGCGCCGTGTCTTCGTCCAGGTCGGGCAGGGCGGTCTGGCGGCCGGAGCGGGTGCGCTCCCAGAGGGCCTTGAACAGGGCCTGGCCGCCGTCCAGCAGCAGCTCGCGCTCGCGCATCTCGGTCTGCTGGCGCAGCCGGGCCTCCACCTTGTCCGCGGGATGGACCTCGAAGTCCGGAGGCTGGAACTTGAAGTGCGTCTTGGCCGCCAGCAGGGCCCGGCCCATGGCCGCGATCTCGTCGGGGCCGGGCTTTTCCCAGACCAGCCCGGCGAACCACTGGGCCGGTGCGTGATCCACCTCGCCCTGGGCCATGTCCCAGATCTCCAGGGCCTTGACCTGGGCCTCCAGCTCCTCGCGGCGGCGCTGGTGCGCGGCCAGGCGGTCGAGGATTTCCTGGCGGCCGGCCTGGGCCGGGTGCTCGGGGCCGGACCAGGGCAGGACGCGGGAGGCGGACAGGGCCGCCTCGCGCTTGGTGGCCGTGAGCAGGCGCAGGCGTCCGGAGGATTCCTCCAGGACCCAGGCCAGCTGCACGGCGTTGCCCTGCATGAACTCCACCACGCAGCCGGGGTGGAGGAAACCGCTTACCTTCGTCATGTGCGCCTGCGCCCGCCCTAGTGCCGGAACGAGCGCTGCCCGGTGAAGACCATGGCCACCTGCGGGCTGGCCTGGTTCACGGCCTGGATCACCTCGTGGTCGCGGATGGAGCCGCCGGGCTGGGCGATGGCCGTGACGCCCTGGGCGATGAGCAGGTCCACGCCGTCGCGGAAGGGGAAGAAGCCGTCGGACACGGCCACCGAGCCGGGCAGGCCGCCACGGGCCTCCAGGGCGCGGCCCCGGATGTCGTCGAGCTTGGCGGCCAGGGCCTTGTCCTCGCGGGCCTTGAGCTCCAGCTCGTAGATGGACAGGTTCAGCTCGCGGAAGGAGAGCAGGTCCGCGTACTTGGTGCGGGCCTTGGTCACGGTCAGGTCCACGCAGCCCACGCGGTCCTGCTCGCCGGTGCCGATGGCCGTGGTCACTCCGCCGCGCACCATGAGGATGGAGTTGGAGGTGACGCCGGCCTCCACCGCCCAGGCGAAGAGGAGGTCTTCGGCCTCCTGTTTCGTGGGTTTGCGCGCGGCGAAGCTGTTGCCGTCCTTCTCGGCCGTGGCCGGGAGGAAGTCGGCGGCGTCCAGGATGCGGTTGCGGAAGGAGAACTGGAGCACGAGCCCGCCGTCCATGAGCGACTTCACGTCCAGGAAGGGCTCGCGGGCGAGCTTGTCCAGCTCCGCGATGCCCGGGATGCGCAGGATGCGCAGGTTTTTGCGGTGTTTGAGGATTTCCACCGCGCCTTCGTCGTACTCCGGGGCCGCCACCACCTCGAAGTAGGCCGAGTCGATGAGTTCGGCCGTGGCCTTGTCCAGGCTGCGGTTGATGACGATGGCCCCGCCGAAGGCCGCGATGCGGTCCGAAAGGAAGGCCCGCTCCAGGGCCGCGGCCGGGCCGTCGCCGGTCCAGGCCGCGCCGCAGGGGTTGTTGTGCTTGAGGATCACGGCCGCGGGCTTGGCCGAGAGGTACTGGAGGATGTTCAGGCCGTTGTCCACGTCCGTGAGGTTGATCTTGCCCGGGTGCTTGCCGGACTGGATCATCTGCTCCTCGGTGAGGGCCGAGACCAGGCCCTTGCCCGGGCCGCGGAAGGCCACTCCGCCCACCGTGAGCCCGCCCTCGGCCAGTTCGTAGAGGGCCGCGGGCTGGTCCGGATTCTCGCCGTAGCGCAGGCCCAGGCTCTCGCCGCCGATCTCCCAGGTGCGCTTGCGGAAGACCAGGGTCTGGCCCCCCAGGCTCAGGGTCAGGTCCCCGGGAAAGGGGTCCCGCTGGAGGGTGGAGTACATTTTCTTGAGGTCGCTCATGGGCTGCTCCGGGTTGTCCGATGTGGGGAGAAGTACATAGCACAGCCTTCCTGCGCGGGCAAACCCGGCCCGTCCCGGGGACCCGGGCAGATAACCGTTGGCGGACCGCGCGCTTTCTGGTATGGGGGAGTCGGCATTGCGCCGAATTTTCAGGAGGACGACGGCAGGGCTCATGTCCGAAAGCTACATGGAGCGGGCGCTCCTCAAGATCGCCAAGCAGATCAACGCCTACGACGAGGCCTCTCTCATGGACCTCTGGGAGAAGTACGCCGAGATCGTGCGGCGCTTCGAACCCACCAAACGCTGGGAGGAGGCAGCCCTCCTTTTCGGCGTGATCCAGGCCATGCGGCTCAAGAACCAGTTGTTCAACTACAACTGGGCCCTGTCCCGCCGTCCCGAGGAACCCGGCAGCATCGATCTGGCCGCGCTCACGGCCCCGCCCAAGCCGTCCGCCAAGGACGCCAAGGGCGCGCCGTCCGGGGAGGACGGCCCCGGCGCGGACAAGCCCAAGGGGCCGAAGCCGGGCAAGGTTCTCAAGCTGCAACCCAAGAAGAAGTAGGCCGGCTTCCGGCCGAGGAACAGGAGCGGAAGGGAGGCCTTCCGCCCGCGGGCGGGATTCTGTCCGCCGCGAGGAGTGAGGAATGTCCAACATCGTGGTGTTCGGCTCCCAGTGGGGCGACGAGGGCAAGGGCAAGATCGTGGACATGCTGGCCGAGAAGGCCGCGGCCATCGTGCGCTTCCAGGGCGGCAACAACGCCGGGCACACCCTGGTGGTGGGCGGCGAGAAGTGCGTGCTCCACCTCATTCCCTCGGGCATCCTGCACCCGGGCAAGGTCTGCCTCATCGGCAACGGCGTGGTCCTGGACCCCGAGGTCTTCTGCAAGGAGATCGACACCCTGGCGGCCAGGGGCGTGGACGTCTCACCCAAGCGGCTGATGATCTCCAAGAAGACCCACGTGATCATGCCCTACCATCGCCGGCTGGATGGCTGCCGCGAGGCGGCCCGCGACGCCGCGGGCAAGATCGGCACCACGGGTCGGGGCATCGGCCCCTGCTACGAGGACAAGTCCGCGCGCGTGGGCATCCGGGCCGGGGACCTGGCCGACCTGGATCTGCTCCGCGCGAAGATCGCCCGCGCCCTGGAGGAGAAGAACGTCCTGTTCCAGCACCTCTTCCGCTGCGAGCCCATGGACCCCGCGGCCGTGTTCGAGCAGATCAGGCCCTTTGCCGAGCGCGTGCGGGCCTATCTGGGCGACGTCTCCACGGCAATCCAAAAGGTAAAGAATTCCGGCGGGATGGTCCTTTTCGAGGGAGCCCAGGGCACGCACCTGGACATCGACCACGGCACCTATCCCTATGTGACCTCCTCGTCCACGGTCACGGGCAATGCGGCCTCGGGTTCGGGCTGTTCGCCGCGCGACCTGACCCGCATCATCGCCATCGTCAAGGCCTACACCACCCGCGTGGGCGGCGGCCCCTTCCCCACCGAACTCTTTGACGCCGACGGCGACTATCTCCAGAGCCAGGGCGGCGAGTTCGGCGCCACCACCGGCCGCAAGCGCCGCTGCGGCTGGCTGGACGCCGTGGTCCTGCGCGAGTCCGTGCGCCTGAACGGTCCCACCGAGCTGGCCATCACCAAGCTGGACGTGCTCTCGGGCCTGTCCGAGCTGAAGATCTGCACGGGCTACCGCTACCAGGGCCAGACCGTGGAATATCCCCCGCAGGAGCAGGACGCCCTGGCCCGGGTGGAGGCGGTCTATGAGACCCTGCCCGGCTGGAGCGAGGACATCACCAAGGCCCGGGGCTACGACGACCTGCCGGACAACGCCCGGGCCTACCTGAACCGCATTGAGCAGCTGCTCGGCGTGCCCGTGGGCCTGGTCTCCGTGGGCCCGGAGCGCGGGCAGACCTTCTAGGCCGGGCATGGACAGCCGGACCCCGGACCGCCAGGAGCACGTGCGGCGGCGTCTGAACGCCCTGGCCGCGCAACCGCCCCAGAGCCTGGTGCTGGAGGGCGGCTCGGCCGCCGAGCGCCAGGATATGGCCCTGGCCTGGGCCAGGCGGCTCAACTGCCCCCAGGGCGGCTGCCGGACCTGCGAGACCTGCCGCCAGATCGATGAGCGCGTGTTCCGCGATCTCATCGTGGTGGACAAGCAGTTCTTCGAGGAGCACCCCGCAGGCAACAACAAGTCAGACGTGGAGAAGGTCCGCGAACTGCGGCCGGTCTGGGGCCAGCCGCCCCACGGTGAGGGCTGCCGCGTCACGATCTTCCCCGAGGCCCAGAATCTCAACGAGTTCATCGCCAACACCCTGCTCAAGACCCTGGAGGAGCCGCGGCCCGGCAACGTCTTCGTGCTCACCGCCCCGCAGCGCGAACGGCTTCTGCCCACCCTGGTCTCGCGCAGCTTCGTCCTGACCCTGGCCTGGCCCCTGGCCGACGCCGCGGAGCCGGGGACCGGGGAATGGCGCGAGGCCCTGCTGGGCTTCTGGGAGAGCGGCAGGGGCTGGTTCGGCCGCACCATGGGCAAGGGCGCCCTGGACCGGGACATGGCCCAGCGCGTGCTCACGGAGATCATGCGGGTCCTGGCCCTGGCCCTGAGCGGGAGCGAGGCCCCGGAGGCCGTGCGCCTGGCCCGGCTCTTCGACGCCCCGGCCTTGCGCCGCCTGGATCTGGCCCTGGCCCAGGGCCAGGATGCCCTGACCGCCCAGGTCAATCCCGCCCTGGTCCTGGACTGGATCGCCACGCGGTCCGCGTGAGTCCCCCTCATTATCCTTGACACGCCGCAGCCTCTCGGATGAGCTGATTGAGCATGACCCCCAATGCCCGTGCCGCCCATGACGCGGCCGTCAGCCTGCGACGCCTGGCCGTCGGGTTCAAGCCGGACTCCCTGGACGAGATGCTCCGGCTCACGGAGCCCCTGACACGGGCCCTGGAGCGGGACCCCCGGGACCCGGACGCCCTGCACGCCGGGGCCGAGGCCGCCTGTCTCCTGGCCGGGGCCTGCGCCTCCCTGGCGGGCAATCCCCCGGCGGCCCAGGCCGGGATCAAGGCCTTGCTGGGACTGGGACGCCCGGGCTGGCTGGCGGCGGCGGACTTCCTCCAGGCCCGGCGCATCGCCGTGGAGCACCTGAGCGCGCTGGTGGAGAGCCTGCCTCCGCGCGAGCGCCTCTTTCTTCTGCACGAACTCCTGCGCCGCCACTGGCGGCTGGACAAGCAACTCCTGGCCTGGGTGCGCGAGCCCCTGGAGGGCGTGGACCGCCTGTCTCCGCACAAGATCCTCGACTTCCTGGAGACCCTGGACCTGCTGGGCGACACCCCGGCCTTTCCCCTGCGCGAGACCCTGCTGCGCGGGCCGTTGCGTTCCTGGCTGGCGCACAGCCTGGAGGAGCCTCTGGTGGAGATAGACCTCCTGCGCACGGCCCGGGCCGTGCGCAGGAGGTCTATCTCCACCAGAGGCTCCTCCAGGCTGTGCGCCAGCCAGGAACGCAACGGCCCGCGCAGCAGGGTCTCGCGCAGGGGAAAGGCCGGGGTGTCGCCCAGCAGGTCCAGGGTCTCCAGGAAGTCGAGGATCTTGTGCGGAGACAGGCGGTCCACGCCCTCCAGGGGCTCGCGCACCCAGGCCAGGAGTTGCTTGTCCAGCCGCCAGTGGCGGCGCAGGAGTTCGTGCAGAAGAAAGAGGCGCTCGCGCGGAGGCAGGCTCTCCACCAGCGCGCTCAGGTGCTCCACGGCGATGCGCCGGGCCTGGAGGAAGTCCGCCGCCGCCAGCCAGCCCGGGCGTCCCAGTCCCAGCAAGGCCTTGATCCCGGCCTGGGCCGCCGGGGGATTGCCCGCCAGGGAGGCGCAGGCCCCGGCCAGGAGACAGGCGGCCTCGGCCCCGGCGTGCAGGGCGTCCGGGTCCCGGGGGTCCCGCTCCAGGGCCCGTGTCAGGGGCTCCGTGAGCCGGAGCATCTCGTCCAGGGAGTCCGGCTTGAACCCGACGGCCAGGCGTCGCAGGCTGACGGCCGCGTCATGGGCGGCACGGGCATTGGGGGTCATGCTCAATCAGCTCATCCGAGAGGCTGCGGCGTGTCAAGGATAATGAGGGGGACTCACGCGGACCGCGTGGCGATCCAGTCCAGGACCAGGGCGGGATTGACCTGGGCGGTCAGGGCATCCTGGCCCTGGGCCAGGGCCAGATCCAGGCGGCGCAAGGCCGGGGCGTCGAAGAGCCGGGCCAGGCGCACGGCCTCCGGGGCCTCGCTCCCGCTCAGGGCCAGGGCCAGGACCCGCATGATCTCCGTGAGCACGCGCTGGGCCATGTCCCGGTCCAGGGCGCCCTTGCCCATGGTGCGGCCGAACCAGCCCCTGCCGCTCTCCCAGAAGCCCAGCAGGGCCTCGCGCCATTCCCCGGTCCCCGGCTCCGCGGCGTCGGCCAGGGGCCAGGCCAGGGTCAGGACGAAGCTGCGCGAGACCAGGGTGGGCAGAAGCCGTTCGCGCTGCGGGGCGGTGAGCACGAAGACGTTGCCGGGCCGCGGCTCCTCCAGGGTCTTGAGCAGGGTGTTGGCGATGAACTCGTTGAGATTCTGGGCCTCGGGGAAGATCGTGACGCGGCAGCCCTCACCGTGGGGCGGCTGGCCCCAGACCGGCCGCAGTTCGCGGACCTTCTCCACGTCTGACTTGTTGTTGCCTGCGGGGTGCTCCTCGAAGAACTGCTTGTCCACCACGATGAGATCGCGGAACACGCGCTCATCGATCTGGCGGCAGGTCTCGCAGGTCCGGCAGCCGCCCTGGGGGCAGTTGAGCCGCCTGGCCCAGGCCAGGGCCATATCCTGGCGCTCGGCGGCCGAGCCGCCCTCCAGCACCAGGCTCTGGGGCGGTTGCGCGGCCAGGGCGTTCAGACGCCGCCGCACGTGCTCCTGGCGGTCCGGGGTCCGGCTGTCCATGCCCGGCCTAGAAGGTCTGCCCGCGCTCCGGGCCCACGGAGACCAGGCCCACGGGCACGCCGAGCAGCTGCTCAATGCGGTTCAGGTAGGCCCGGGCGTTGTCCGGCAGGTCGTCGTAGCCCCGGGCCTTGGTGATGTCCTCGCTCCAGCCGGGCAGGGTCTCATAGACCGCCTCCACCCGGGCCAGGGCGTCCTGCTCCTGCGGGGGATATTCCACGGTCTGGCCCTGGTAGCGGTAGCCCGTGCAGATCTTCAGCTCGGACAGGCCCGAGAGCACGTCCAGCTTGGTGATGGCCAGCTCGGTGGGACCGTTCAGGCGCACGGACTCGCGCAGGACCACGGCGTCCAGCCAGCCGCAGCGGCGCTTGCGGCCGGTGGTGGCGCCGAACTCGCCGCCCTGGCTCTGGAGATAGTCGCCGTCGGCGTCAAAGAGTTCGGTGGGGAAGGGGCCGCCGCCCACGCGGGTGGTGTAGGCCTTGACGATGGCGATGATGCGGGTCAGGTCGCGCGGCGAACAGCCCGAACCCGAGGCCGCATTGCCCGTGACCGTGGACGAGGAGGTCACATAGGGATAGGTGCCGTGGTCGATGTCCAGGTGCGTGCCCTGGGCTCCCTCGAAAAGGACCATCCCGCCGGAATTCTTTACCTTTTGGATTGCCGTGGAGACGTCGCCCAGATAGGCCCGCACGCGCTCGGCAAAGGGCCTGATCTGCTCGAACACGGCCGCGGGGTCCATGGGCTCGCAGCGGAAGAGGTGCTGGAACAGGACGTTCTTCTCCTCCAGGGCGCGGGCGATCTTCGCGCGGAGCAGATCCAGGTCGGCCAGGTCCCCGGCCCGGATGCCCACGCGCGCGGACTTGTCCTCGTAGCAGGGGCCGATGCCCCGACCCGTGGTGCCGATCTTGCCCGCGGCGTCGCGGGCCGCCTCGCGGCAGCCATCCAGCCGGCGATGGTAGGGCATGATCACGTGGGTCTTCTTGGAGATCATCAGCCGCTTGGGTGAGACGTCCACGCCCCTGGCCGCCAGGGTGTCGATCTCCTTGCAGAAGACCTCGGGGTCCAGGACCACGCCGTTGCCGATGAGGCAGACCTTGCCCGGGTGCAGGATGCCCGAGGGAATGAGGTGGAGCACGCACTTCTCGCCGCCCACCACCAGGGTGTGCCCGGCGTTGTTGCCGCCCTGGAAGCGCACGATGGCCGCGGCCTTCTCGGCCAGCATGTCCACGATCTTGCCCTTGCCCTCGTCGCCCCACTGGGAGCCGAACACCACGATGTTGGACATTCCTCACTCCTCGCGGCGGACAGAATCCCGCCCGCGGGCGGAAGGCCTCCCTTCCGCTCCTGTTCCTCGGCCGGAAGCCGGCCTACTTCTTCTTGGGTTGCAGCTTGAGAACCTTGCCCGGCTTCGGCCCCTTGGGCTTGTCCGCGCCGGGGCCGTCCTCCCCGGACGGCGCGCCCTTGGCGTCCTTGGCGGACGGCTTGGGCGGGGCCGTGAGCGCGGCCAGATCGATGCTGCCGGGTTCCTCGGGACGGCGGGACAGGGCCCAGTTGTAGTTGAACAACTGGTTCTTGAGCCGCATGGCCTGGATCACGCCGAAAAGGAGGGCTGCCTCCTCCCAGCGTTTGGTGGGTTCGAAGCGCCGCACGATCTCGGCGTACTTCTCCCAGAGGTCCATGAGAGAGGCCTCGTCGTAGGCGTTGATCTGCTTGGCGATCTTGAGGAGCGCCCGCTCCATGTAGCTTTCGGACATGAGCCCTGCCGTCGTCCTCCTGAAAATTCGGCGCAATGCCGACTCCCCCATACCAGAAAGCGCGCGGTCCGCCAACGGTTATCTGCCCGGGTCCCCGGGACGGGCCGGGTTTGCCCGCGCAGGAAGGCTGTGCTATGTACTTCTCCCCACATCGGACAACCCGGAGCAGCCCATGAGCGACCTCAAGAAAATGTACTCCACCCTCCAGCGGGACCCCTTTCCCGGGGACCTGACCCTGAGCCTGGGGGGCCAGACCCTGGTCTTCCGCAAGCGCACCTGGGAGATCGGCGGCGAGAGCCTGGGCCTGCGCTACGGCGAGAATCCGGACCAGCCCGCGGCCCTCTACGAACTGGCCGAGGGCGGGCTCACGGTGGGCGGAGTGGCCTTCCGCGGCCCGGGCAAGGGCCTGGTCTCGGCCCTCACCGAGGAGCAGATGATCCAGTCCGGCAAGCACCCGGGCAAGATCAACCTCACGGACGTGGACAACGGCCTGAACATCCTCCAGTACCTCTCGGCCAAGCCCGCGGCCGTGATCCTCAAGCACAACAACCCCTGCGGCGCGGCCTGGACCGGCGACGGCCCGGCCGCGGCCCTGGAGCGGGCCTTCCTTTCGGACCGCATCGCGGCCTTCGGCGGGGCCATCGTCATCAACCGCAGCCTGGACAAGGCCACGGCCGAACTCATCGACTCGGCCTACTTCGAGGTGGTGGCGGCCCCGGAGTACGACGAAGGCGCGGTGGAAATCCTCAAACACCGCAAAAACCTGCGCATCCTGCGCATCCCGGGCATCGCGGAGCTGGACAAGCTCGCCCGCGAGCCCTTCCTGGACGTGAAGTCGCTCATGGACGGCGGGCTCGTGCTCCAGTTCTCCTTCCGCAACCGCATCCTGGACGCCGCCGACTTCCTCCCGGCCACGGCCGAGAAGGACGGCAACAGCTTCGCCGCGCGCAAACCCACGAAACAGGAGGCCGAAGACCTCCTCTTCGCCTGGGCGGTGGAGGCCGGCGTCACCTCCAACTCCATCCTCATGGTGCGCGGCGGAGTGACCACGGCCATCGGCACCGGCGAGCAGGACCGCGTGGGCTGCGTGGACCTGACCGTGACCAAGGCCCGCACCAAGTACGCGGACCTGCTCTCCTTCCGCGAGCTGAACCTGTCCATCTACGAGCTGGAGCTCAAGGCCCGCGAGGACAAGGCCCTGGCCGCCAAGCTCGACGACATCCGGGGCCGCGCCCTGGAGGCCCGTGGCGGCCTGCCCGGCTCGGTGGCCGTGTCCGACGGCTTCTTCCCCTTCCGCGACGGCGTGGACCTGCTCATCGCCCAGGGCGTCACGGCCATCGCCCAGCCCGGCGGCTCCATCCGCGACCACGAGGTGATCCAGGCCGTGAACCAGGCCAGCCCGCAGGTGGCCATGGTCTTCACCGGGCAGCGCTCGTTCCGGCACTAGGGCGGGCGCAGGCGCACATGACGAAGGTAAGCGGTTTCCTCCACCCCGGCTGCGTGGTGGAGTTCATGCAGGGCAACGCCGTGCAGCTGGCCTGGGTCCTGGAGGAATCCTCCGGACGCCTGCGCCTGCTCACGGCCACCAAGCGCGAGGCGGCCCTGTCCGCCTCCCGCGTCCTGCCCTGGTCCGGCCCCGAGCACCCGGCCCAGGCCGGCCGCCAGGAAATCCTCGACCGCCTGGCCGCGCACCAGCGCCGCCGCGAGGAGCTGGAGGCCCAGGTCAAGGCCCTGGAGATCTGGGACATGGCCCAGGGCGAGGTGGATCACGCACCGGCCCAGTGGTTCGCCGGGCTGGTCTGGGAAAAGCCCGGCCCCGACGAGATCGCGGCCATGGGCCGGGCCCTGCTGGCGGCCAAGACGCACTTCAAGTTCCAGCCTCCGGACTTCGAGGTCCATCCCGCGGACAAGGTGGAGGCCCGGCTGCGCCAGCAGACCGAGATGCGCGAGCGCGAGCTGCTGCTGGACGGCGGCCAGGCCCTGTTCAAGGCCCTCTGGGAGCGCACCCGCTCCGGCCGCCAGACCGCCCTGCCCGACCTGGACGAAGACACGGCGCTCCGGCTCAAGGCCCTGCTCTTCGCGGCCATGGCCAAGAATCTCAACGAGGCCGAGGCCAAGCTCTGGGACTCCCTGCGCAAGGGCCTGCCCGAACACCCGTACCTGGCCCTGCTCCTGGCCGAGGCCTGGGAGCTGGTCTCCGCGCACCACAACCAGCTCCTGGACGAGGTTGGCTATCCCTGGGGCGACGCCTGGAGCGCGGCCTTCGCCGCGGAGATCGAGGGCCAGGTCGCGGCCTTTGATGCTGCCCGGCAGGAGCCCGAGCCCCTGCCCCTGGTGAGCATCGACGCGCCCACCACCCGGGACATCGACGACGCCTTCCACATCGAGCCCGGGCCGGACGGCGGCTTCCGGCTCTGGATCGCCCTGGCCCGGCCCAACGTCACCTGGACCTTCGGCTCGCCCCTGGACCAGGCCGTGTTCCAGCGCAGCACCAGCCTCTACCTGCCCGAGGGCACCAGCCACATGATGCCCGAGCGCCTGGGCACGGACCTCTTCAGCCTGCGCGCAGGCCAGCCCCGGGCCGCCCTGCTGGTGGAGATGGTCCTCGACGCCGAGGGCCTGCCCGTGTCCGTGACCCCGCGCTGCGCCTGGGTCCGGGTGGAAGCGAACATTTCCTATGCCGCGGCCGAGGAGGCCCTGGACGCAGGCCGCGACGAACGCCTGGCCCTGGGCCTGCGCCTGGCCGAAAAGCGCATCGCCCGCCGCGTGGAGCGCGGGGCCTCGGTGATCCAGAAGCCCGAGCCCGAGATCATCCTGGAGGGCGGCGGCCGGGACGTGCGCGTGCGCATCGAGCTCAAGGAGCCCCACCCCAAGGCCGAGCTCGTGATCAGCGAATTCATGATCCTGGTCAACGCGGCCCTGGCTGGCTGGGCCGCGGAGCGCGGCGTGCCCCTGCTCCACCGGACCCAGGACATCGCCCTGCCCCAGGACGCGGCGGGCATCTTCACCGAGCCTTCGGACATCTTCGGCGCGGTGAAGCTGCTCACCCCGCCCAGCCTGGAGCTGGCCCCCCGCCGCCACGCGGCTCTGGGCGTGCCCGCCTACAGCCCCATCTCCTCGCCCATCCGGCGCTACACCGACCTGCTCAACCTGGGCCAGGTCTCGGCCTTCCTGGAAACCGGCGCGCCGCGCCTCACGGCCGCGGAGCTGGAGACGCTCCTGCCGCACCTCTCGGCCCGCATCCAGGCCGTGTCCCAGGTGCAGCGCTTCCGGCCGCGCTACTGGAAGCTGGTCTATCTGGCCCAGCAGGGCCGCAGGCCGCACGACGCCGTGCTGGTGGACGACTCCGGCCCCTACCCCACCCTGGCCCTGCCGCAGTATCAGATCAACGTCCGCGCCCCGCGCCAGATGCTCGGGGACAAGCTCTATCCCGGCCAGCGCTTCGAGGTGGTCTTCGGCCGCATCGACGCCCTGACCAACGAGCTGAAGGTGCTGGAAGCCCGGGAGGCCTAGCCGCCCCCCTGTTGCAACGCCTCCTCCCCCGGAGTAAGAACGGCCAGCATGTGCGCAGACCGGAACACCCCCTCCCCGGCCCCGGGGCGCAGGACCCGCGTGGCCTACGTCATCGGCGGCCTGCCCTTCGGGGGCGTGGAGAACTGGCTCTACGACCTGGCTGTGGCCCTCAAGCACGATCCCGAGCTGGAGGCGCACATCATCAACGTCTCGGGCACCGGGCTCAAGACCCCGGAATTCTTCGACGCGGGCCTGAACATCCGCTGCACGGCCCAGGACAAGTCCGCGCTCAAGACCCACAGCCTGGGCACGGTCCTGGCCGTGCGCCGGGCCCTGCGGGATGTCCGGCCGGACATCGTGCACACCCTGCAATTCTCCGGCGACTATTTCGGCCGCCTGGCGGCCTGGGGCCTGGACGCGCCCGTGGTGACGCACATCAGGAACGTGAAGAGCGAGCGCTCCTGGCGGCGGCGGGCCATCAACCGCCTGCTCTCCCTGCGCACGGACCTCTATCTCTCCGTGTCGCAGGCCGCGGTGGAGACCATCCGGCGCGAGCACAACCTGGCCGGGCGGCCCGTGCAGGTGCTCTACAACGCGGTGAACCCGGCCAAGCTCGACGTGCCGCCGCACGACCTCAAGGCCCTCTTCGGCCTGGACGGCCCCGTGGTCCTGGGCGTGGGGCGGCTGGTGGCCCAGAAGAACTTCCATAAGCTCATCGAGGCGTTCCGGCTGGTGCTGGAGCAGGTTCCCGAGGCCGGGCTGGTCATCGTGGGCGACGGCCCGGAACGGGAGCGCCTGGAACGCCTGGCGGCCGATCCCGCCCTGCGCGGCCGGGCCGTGCTGGCCGGGTACCGGGAGAACGCCGAGATCCCCCGCTTCCTGCGGGCCGCCAGCCTCCTGGCCATGCCCTCGGACTACGAGGGCCTGCCCGTGACCCACGTGGAGGCCCTGTTCTGCGGCCTGCCCGCGGTCATCTCCGAGCACGTGCCGTCCATCGAGGTCGCGCCGGACTGCTCCCTGGTCTGCCGCACCGAGAGCGCGGACATCGCGGCCAAGATCACCACCCTGCTCCAGGACGCGGACCTGCGCCGCCGCATGGGCGAGAACGCCCGCCTGCGCGCCCGGGACCTGACCATGGACCTCTACGTGCAGCGGCTCAAGGCCGTGTACCGCGGCCTGCTGG
>JAWRKD010000117.1:0-11139 GCA_040307135.1 Desulfovibrionaceae bacterium | reverse complement strand
GAGCCGGACGACTCCGACGAGGAGCCGCCGCAGCTCGGCGACGAGGGCGGCTGCGGGTGCGAAGATCCGGCCGGATGAGGCTTCGCCTCGTTTCCTGAAAAGCAAAAGGCGGCTCCGAACGGGGCCGCCTTTTTCGCCAGTATTCCGTCCGGAATACCGTCCGGTATTCCCGCCCGTTAACCCGGAAACACCCGCGACCATGGTCCACGGGCAGATCTGGGCCGGGCGCGGGCGCTGGACTGTGAACATCGCGCACAGGCCTTGGCGGGGCCGTTGCCCAGGACAGGCAAGGACCACTGGAAAGGGCGGGGGCATGACCAGGAAGCCGCTTCTTGACAAATGGTAGATTTGCCATATTGTCCTGCTGTGGCCAATCTCGACGCGCAACGACACGACGCCCCGCAGAGACCGCTTTTCTGGATGGGCGACAGCCTTGAAACGGTGCGTTCCTTTTCAGAGATGGTGCGCCGAGCGGTGGGCTATGCCCTGCGCGTGGCCCAGCACGGCGACAAGGCGGCCAACGCCAAGCCCTTTGCCGAACTGGGAGAGCGGGGCTCCGGGGTCATGAAGATCGTGGCCGACGACGAGGCTGGCACCTACCGGGTGGCCTACGCGGTGAAGCTGAAAAAAGGCCTGTACGTGCTCCACGCCTTTCAGAAGAAATCCAAGCAGGGCATCGCCACGCCGAAAACGGAAATAGAGATGGTCAGGCGGCGTCTGCGCGAGGCCGAGCGCTGGGACGCCGAACCCACTGGGGAGAGATCATGAAGGGAAAAACGCGGATCATTGAGAGCAGCGGCAACGTGTTTGAGGACCTGTTGCTGGAAAACCCGCAGGAACTCACGGTCAAGGCCCGGATGGTCCTGGACCTGGCCCGGCTCATGCGGCGCGAGAGGCTCACCCAGAAGGACGTGGCCGCGCGCTGCAAGACCGACCAGCCCACCATCTCCAAGGTGCTGCGCGGCCGCCTGGACCTGGTGACCCTGGACCGGCTGGTGCGCTGGTTCGCGGACCTGGGCCAGGACGTGGAATTCACCGTGCGCGAGCGCGGCCGGAGCCGGGCCAAGAGGCAGGCGTCCGCACGGGCCTGACCGGCTTCGCTGGTTTCACGTGAGCCTTGGGCTCGTTCGCGGAACAACACAAGGCGGCTCCGAGCGGGGCCGCCTTTTTTACTGACCTGTCCACGGCATCGACAGGTTCAAAAAACGTGTCGATGAAACGAGAAAACATCGACACTCCAGCCGGGCCGCGACCCCATGCGAAAGGCGGGGCTGGCCCCGGCTTTCCGTTTTCCGCGAGCGCCCCGGCGGGGGCCTAGAACCACTTCCTCTTGGCGAAGTACACGGCCATGCCCACGCCCACCAGCGCCATGAGGCCCAGGGCCGTGATGTAGCCGTATTCCCAGTCCAGCTCGGGCATGGCCCGGAAATTCATGCCCCAGACCCCGGCCAGGAAGGTGAGCGGGATGAAGATGGTGGCCACGCCGGTGAGGAACTTGATGGTCCGGTTCATGCGCATGCCCGCCAGGGAGATGTGCAGGTCGAGCATGGCCGTGAGCAGGTCGTGCAGGGTCTTGACCTCGTCCACCACCTTGGCCGTGTGGTCGCGCACGTCGCGCAGGTAGCCGTCGCTGGCCTCGCTCAGCTCGCCCACCTCGTCGCCCGAAAGCTGGGTGAGCACCTCCTGCATGGGCGAGAGCGCGTTGCGCAGAAACAAGATCTCGCGCTTGAGCCGGTAGATGACCCGCAGGGTGCCCTCGTCCGGGTTCTCGGCCAGCTCGTCCTCCAGCTCCTCGGCCTCGGCCGCGATCGTGCCCAGCGTCACCGAGGCCCGGTCCATGATGGAGTCCAGCAGGGCGATGACGATGTAGCCCGGGCCTGCCGTGCGGATGCGGCCCTTGCCCCGGCGCAGGCGGGCGATGATGGGTTCGCAGAGGTTCGCCGCGCTTTCCTGGAAGGTGACCACGTAGTTGGGGCCCCAGAGCACGCAGACCTGCTCCTCGATGAGCTGGCTCTTCTCGGCCGAGAAGTCCACGTTCTTGAGCACCAGGAAGGCCCGGCCGTCGTCCAGCTCCTCGGCCTTGGGCCGCTGGCTGGTGTCCAGGATGTCCTCCAGGGTCAGCGGCGAGAGGTTGAAGCGCTCGCCGATGCGGCGGATGAACTCGGGCTCGTGCACGCCCATGACGTTGAACAGGTGCACGCGGCCGTCGTCGTCCGGCGGCGGCGCGCTGGGCAGTTCGCAGCAGGTCTCGGCGACCTCGCCGGAGGTGAACGAGATGCTCGTCAGGGCGGGGTGGAAGTCGCGGTCCTGGCCCACATAGACGAGCAGGCCCGGGGACTGGCCCACGCTCTCGGGCTTGCGGCGGTGGAATGCGCGCATGAATCCCCCTGGAAACGGATGTGGAACCCTGGACCTTCCATACGGAAACCCGGCCCCTCCCGCAACCGCTGCCCGGAAAAATTCAGGGAGGGCAAAGCCCTCCCCGTCTTTTCGTGAAACCGGCGAAGCCGGGCCGCTACTTCTTGACGCGGGCGTAGGTGGCCCGGGACACCACCTTGGAGTCCTTGCCCGGCTCCATGTAGGTGAGCTTGATGGTGTCCGTGGCCTTGTCGTAGGTTCCCATGAACACGCCGTCGTCGTCCACCATGGAGATGACGCCGTTCTCGTCGATGAGGCCCAGGACCATCTCCTTGTGCTTGGCCGAGGCGCGCTCGCCGATGAAGCGGCCGTCCTCCTGCTTGTCGATGCGCAGGGTGAACTCCATGTCCGTGAACTCGGGCGTGGAGGCGGCGGCACGGTGGCCCAGCTTGCCGTGGACCACGGACGTGGTTTTGGACGTCCACTGGCCCTTGATGTCCGGGTAGTCGCCGGCAAAGGCCGGAAGGGCGAGGAGGGCGAAGGCCAGGAAGAAGAGAAGGCGCCGCATGATGTGCTCCTTGGTTGGAGGTTGGGACTTGTTTCGATATTACAACGCCGTAAAATCGCTGACAACCTCCCCGCGAAGTATGGGAATAATAATGCAAGCCGGGTCCGTTGCAGGGTATAAACAGAGGGCTGGGCCGAGGCCCGAGGACACGCCATGCAGATCGCCGACACCTTCATCGCCCTGATCCGGAACGTCTCCATCCTGTTGGCCGCGGTGCTCATCTTCGACCTGTTCCCGGCCCGGGGGCGGCTCCTGGAGACGCTGCCCAACCGGATTGTCCTGGGCCTGGTCCTGGGCCTGCTGGTGATCGTGGTCATGCTCACGCCCTGGATCCTGCTCCCGGGCGTGGTCTTCGACACCCGCTCCGTGCTCATCGGCGTGTCCGGCCTGTTCTTCGGCTCCCTGCCCACGCTGATATGCATGGCCATGTCCGCGGCCTTCCGGGTTTACCAGGGCGGCGCGGGCGCGGTCCCCGGGGTCTCGGTGATCCTGAGCGCGGGCTGCATCGGCATCCTCTGGCGCAGGCTGCGCAGGAAGCCCCTGCACGAGATATCCTGGACCGAGCTGCTGCTCTTCGGCCTGGCCGTGCACGCGGCCATGCTTCTCTGCATGTTCGCCCTGCCCTGGGACACGGCCCTGCACGTGCTCTCGCACATCACCCTGCCCGTGCTGCTCATCTATCCCGCGGGCACGGCCCTCACCGGCGCGCTCCTGGCCAAGCGGCTGCGCACCGCGCGGGTGCGCGAGGAGCTGGCCGAGAGCGAGAACCTGTTCCGCAGCATCTTCGAGGAGCACGCCGCGGTGAAGCTGCTCATCGACCCGGACAGCGGCCGGATCATGGACGCCAACCGCGCGGCCGCGGATTTCTATGGCTGGCCCCGGGAACAGCTGCGGCAGATGCGCATCCAGGACATCAACACCCTGCCGCCCTCGGAGGTGGCCGCGGAAATGGCCCGGGTGCGGGACCAGAAACGCATGAACTTCGAGTTCCGCCACCGCCTTGCCGACGGCACGGTGCGCGACGTGGAGGTCCTGAGCGGCCTCATCCGGCACAGGGGCGAAAAGCTCCTGCACTCCATCGTGCACGACATCTCGGACCGCAAGCGCATGGAGCAGGAACTGCTGCGGGCCAAGGAGGAGGCCGAGGCCGCCAACCGGGCCAAGAGCGAGTTCCTGGCCATCATGAGCCACGAGATACGCACCCCGCTTTCCGGGGTCATGGGCATGCTCCAGATCCTGCAGGAGGCCCCGGACCGCAAGACCCGCGACGAATGGGTGGAGGCGGCCCTGGGCGCCAGCCGCCACCTGAACCAGATCCTCTGCGACGTGCTGGACCTCTCCAGCATGGAGGCGGGGCGTCTGCACCTGCGGCGGGTGTCCTTCACCCTGGACCAGGCCGTGGAGCCGGTGCTGGGCGCCCTGGCCGCCACGGCCCGCAACAAGGGCCTGGGCTTCACGACCTGGATCGCGCCAGCCCTGGCCCGGCCCGTGCTGGGCGACCCCGGGCGGCTGCGCCAGATCATCTTCAACCTGGCGGGCAACGCGCTCAAGTACAGCGAGCAGGGCGAGGTGCGCATCGAGCTCTACCCCCTGCCCGTGGTCCCGGAGGGCGCGGACCTGGCCGTGCACCTGGTGGTCTCCGACACGGGCATCGGCATCCCGGACTCCCGGATCAAGGACATCTTCGAGCCCTTCACCCAGGTGGAGAACCCCCTGACCCGCCGCCAGGGCGGCACGGGCCTGGGGCTGAACATCGTGAAGCGGCTGGTGGCGCTCATGCGCGGCACCCTGGCCGTGTGCTCGGAGCCGGGCGTGGGCACCGAGGTGCACATCACCCTGCCCATGAACCTGGCCGAGGCCACGATCCCGGCCCGGAACGAGGGCGCGGCCGAGCTTCCCCGGGGCCTGCGGCTGCTTTTGGTGGAGGACGAGCGCGTGAACCGGCTGGCCATGAGCCGCATGCTGGAGCGCGACGGCCACAGCGTGATCCAGGCGGGCAGCGCGGCCGAGGCCCTGGCCGCGCTCAAGGCCGAGGACGTGGACGCCGTGTTCATGGACATCCAGATGCCGGACATGGACGGGGTGGAGGCCACCCGGCTCATCCGCGCGGACCAAAGCCTGGGCCGCAACGCCCGGGTCCCCGTCCTGGCGCTCACGGCCCACGCCCTGCCCGGGGACCGCGAGCGCTTCCTGGCCGCGGGCATGGACGGCTACCTGTCCAAGCCCGTGGACATGGCGGAGCTTCAGCGCGAACTGGGCCGCGTCCTGGCGGGCCGTTGACCCCCTTCGGGGGTTTCATGAAAAGAATGGGGCCGGGAAGTGAAGGCTCCGCGTCGGGCTTGCGTTTTTCTTGCGCCTTGTCCTCGCGGTTTTTGACCGGCCCGCGGGGAGAGGCCGGCGAAAAGGGCGGCAGGAGGGGGCGGCGGCTCAATCCCGCCCGTCGCGGCGCTTCCTGGTCCCCTCGTACAGTTCATAGACCAGCAGGCGGCACTCGATCTTGGCGTTCCAGAACGGGATCCTGGCCGAGGGCTTCAGGCCCACGTGCTTGGCCAGGTCCGGGTTGCCGCAGAGCACGGCGGCGCGCCAGCCCTGGCAGCGCTGCTTGAGGAAATCGCCCAGGGCCTTGTAGGTGGCCGCCAGCTCGTCGGCCCGGCCCAGGCGCTCGCCGTATTCCGGGTTCACCATCACCAGCCCCGGGCCGGGGCCGGGCTCCAGGTCGCGGAAGTCGCAGACCCGGGTCCTGAGCGCGTCCTCCAGCCCGGCGCGGACGGCGTTGTGGCGCAGGGCCGCCATCTGGGCCGGGTCCCGGTCTGCGGCCAGGAAGCGGCCGTCCTCCAGCTCCCGCACGCGCTGTTCCGCCTCGCGCAGCAGCCCTTCCCAGACCCGGCGGCGATAGCCCAGCACGTGCATGAAGGCGAAGTTTTCGCGCAGGGACCCGGGCGCGCGGCCCTGGGCCAGGTGCGCGGCCTCCACGGCCAGGGTGCCGGACCCGGCCATGGGGTCCAGGAAGCGGCCGCCGTTCTTGGCGATTTCCGGCCAGCCCGCGGCCAGGAGCATCCCGGCGGCCAGGGTCTCCTGGAGCGGGGCCTTGCCCGGCATGGTCCGCCAGCCGCGGCGCGAGAGCGAATCGCCCGTGGAGTCCAGGTAGATGGCCGCGTCCGCGCCCTGCCAGTAGAGGAACACGCAGGTCCTGTCCTGGTTTGGCCCGGAGTCCGGCCGCCGTCCCTTTTTGGCCGCCATGCGGTCCACCAGGGCGTCCTTGAGCCGGAGCGCGGCGAAGCGCGAGTCCCTGACCGCCTCGGTGCGCAGGGCCGTGGACACGGACACGTAGCCGTCCTCGGCCACGAGCTCTTCCCAGGGTATTTTCCCGGCCTCCCGGTACAGATCGTCCGGGCCTTTGGCCGTGAAGCGGGCCAGCTCGTAGAGCACCCGGTGGCCGGTGCGGACCTCCAGGTTGAGGGTCATGCAGTCCGCCAGGGTCCCCCGGCATTCCACGCCGGACACCAGCTCGCGCACGTCCCGCATTCCCAATCCCCGCATTTCCTCCCCGAGATACGGAGGCAGGGCCTTGGGGCAGGTGACCAGGAGGGTGCTTTCTTCTTTCCAGGGATTCACGTTTTCTCTCACACCAGGGCGGACAGATCGTAGGCGGTCGCCGACTCCACCGTGGCCTTGATCATTTTCCCGGGCTTGAGGGTCCTGCCCGGGGGCGCGGACACGAACACGTTGCCGTCCACCTCCGGGGCCTGGAACCAGGCGCGGCCCTTGAACAGGCCCGGCCATTCCGGGTGCGGGCCTTCCAGGAGCACGTCCAGCCTGCGGCCCACGAGGCCCTCCATGCGCTCGGCCGCGATCCCGGCCTGGAGCTCCATGAGCGCGGCGCGGCGCTGCTCCTTGACCCGCTGGGGCACGCGGTTCGGCATGGCGGCCGCGGGCGTGCCCTCCTCGGGGTGGAAGGGGAACACGCCCACATGGGTGAAGCGGGCCTGGGCCACGAAGTCGTGCAGGGCCTGGAAGCGCTTCTCGGTCTCGCCGGGGTAGCCCACGATGAGCGAGGTGCGCAGGGCCGCCTCGGGGAAGCGGGAGCGGATGCGCTCCACCACCAGCCGGGGGTCCGTGGCGAAGGGCCGCCCCATGGACTTGAGGACGGCGGGGTGGGCGTGCTGCAGGGGCACGTCGAAATAGGGCAGGAGCGGGGCCCCGGCCTGGGCCAGGAAGTCCAGGACCTGGGCCGTGAGCCCGGCGGGGTAGAGGTACATGAGCCGCAGCCAGGCCAGGCCCGGCAGGGGCAGCAGGCGCTCCAGGAGCCGGGGCAGGCCGTCCTTGATCCCCAGGTCGCGGCCCCAGGCCGTGAGGTCCTGGCCCACGAGCGCCAGCTCGCGCACGCCCTGGCCCAGGAGGTCCCTGGCCTCGGACTCCAGGAAGTCCAGGGGCTGGCTCACGTGCGGGCCGCGGATGGAGGGGATGGTGCAGAAGCGGCAGCGGTTGTTGCAGCCCTCCGAGACCTTGAGATAGGCCGAGGCCGGTCCGGTGGACAGGAGCCTGGGCCGGGGGGCGCGGAAGCCCTGGCGGCCCAGGGCCTTGGCCGCCAGGGCGGGCCAGCGGTCCAGCTCGCGGGTGGAGAGCCAGAGATCGACCTCGGGCAGCCCGGCCGTGAGTTCCCGGCCGAAGCGCGAAACCAGGCATCCGGCCACGGCCAGCACGGGCCGGGGCGAGAGGGCCTTGAGCCGGTCCGAGAGCCCCAGGATGGTGGAGAGCGACTCCTCGATGGCCGGGCGGATGAAGCCGCAGGTGTTCACCAGCACCAGCTGGGCCCGGCAGGGGTCGTCCTCGGGGACGAAGTCGCGGCCCAGGGCCCCGAGCAGGCGCTCGGTGTCCACGCGGTTCTTGGGGCAGCCCAGGCTCACGGTATGGACCTTGAGGGCGTTCATCCGCGCCTTCATACCCGGGATCGCGCGTTCTGCAAATGATATCCGGACGCCTTGCCCTTGGCCCGGGTCCGTGCTTAAGTGGCGCAAACCAGGGGGTGGGCCATGAATCCTCAGGCCCTGGACCAGGGCAAACGCTATCTCGTCGGCGTCATCGGCAACAAGACCTCGCTGCTGCCGTTCTGGGAGCTGTTCGTGAGCCAGGGCAGCGGCAACGTGCTCTCGGAGCTGGGCCTGGTGGCCGCGGCCCTGGCCGGGGAGGTCCCTGGCGAGCCCTTCGGCCCGGGCATGAGCCTGCCGGTGTACCCGGACTTCCGGGCCATGCTGGCGGCGCACCCGGAGATCAACCTGGTGCTGGAGTCCACGGGCGAGCGGGATCTGCTGCGCGATCTGCGGCGCGACCTGCCCTCCGAGGTGGCGCTGGTGGAGCGGGCCGCGGCCGGGTTCTTCGTGCGGCTCCTGTCCACCGAGCAGATGTGGGTGGCCTGCAAGGTGGACCTCATGCACACCCAGACCCTGCTCAAGTCCATCAGCGACCAGCTCTCCGACGACATCTTCTTCCTCTCGCCCCAGGGCCACGTGGTGGACGTGAACGAGACCGCCTGCAAGCGCCTGGGCAGGGGCAAGAAGGAGTTCATCGGCAGGAACTTCCGGGAGGTGTTCCAGAGCGTGCACTGCCCGCCGCCGGAGGCGGTCTGCGACACGCCGGTGGAGACCACGGTGCGCACGGGCGAGCCCTCGGAGGCCGTGCAGAGCGAGATCGACGATGCCGGGCGGGTGCGCTACTACCGCATCTACACCTACCCCATCTTCGACGACGTGGGCCGCCTCATCAACGTGGTGGCCATGCGCCGCGACATCACCCGGCGCACCGAGATGGAGCAGCGGCTCCAGCAGTCCGAGAAGCTGGCCTCCATCGGCCAGCTCTCCACCTACATCGCCCACGAGATCAGAAATCCGCTCTTCGCCATCTCCGGCTTCGCCAATTCGCTCCTGCGCCAGGGCAACCAGGACCAGGCCTCGCGCGAGAAGCTCGGCATCATCCTGGAGGAGTCCAAGCGGCTGGACACCATCCTCAAGAGCATCATCAACTTCTCCCGGCCCACCGAGGGCCGCGAGACGGCCATGGACGTGAACGCGGTGGCCGAGCAGAGCGCCGAGATCATGCGCCAGGACTGCGACAAGGCCGGGGCGCGGCTGCGTCTGGAGCCGGGCCAGGGCCTGGCCAAGGCCCAGGCCGACCCGGAGATGATCAAGCAGTGCCTCATCAACCTCATCAAGAACTCCATCGAGGCCATGCCCGAGGGCGGGGACATCATCGTGCGCACGGCCATGGCCGCGGACCGCGTCACCGTGGAGGTGGCGGACACCGGCCCGGGCATCCCCCTGGACGTGCGGGACAAGGTCTTTTCCCCGTTCTTCTCCACCAAGGGCAAGGGCTCGGGCCTGGGCCTGGCCATGATCCGCAAGATCATGGACGACATCGGCGGGGACGTGACGCTCTCCAGCGTGGAAGGCCAGGGCGCCAGCGTGACGCTGCACCTGCCGCCCGCCCTGGCCCCGGACGCGGGCCATTGAAAAATCCGCGATAGCTGCGTTGCTGCGAAAACCGCAAACCCTCGCGTATGTTTGGATACGCGTCGGGCTTGCGGTTTTCTTGCGCCTTGTCCTCGCGGTTTTTGAACGGCCTGCAAAGAGAGGGGACGGGCCTGTCACATTTCCGCAGGGCAGGCCACAGGACGTGGTCTGTCAATGCGCTAATTCCATCCTTTTTCCCCCCATTTTCCCCCCATTTCCCGCAGGCCCGCGAAACCGGGGCTAGGCTCGGCCGCACAAGGAGGCGGCCATGGCCCTGGAAACACCCATCCTCACCAACTTCACCTCCGGCGAGCTCTCGCCCCGGCTGGACGGCCGCGTGGACTTGGCGCGGTACTACAACGGCTGCCGCGAGCTCACCAACTTCATCGTGCACCCGCACGGCGGGGCCTCGCGGCGCGGCGGGTTCCGCCTGGCCGCGGCCGCGGGCAACCCGGACAAGCCCTCGCTGCTCCTGGCCTTCGAGTTCAACGCCGAGCAGGCCTACGTGCTGGAGTTCTTCGAGGACCAGTCCGGCGCGGGCAAGATGCGCGTGTTCAAGGACGGCGGCCTGGTCCTGGCCGGGGACGGCGCGGCCTACGTGCAGGACTCGCCCTACGTCCAGGCCGACTTCGAGCGGCTGCGGCACGTGCAGTCCAACGACACGCTCTTTCTCGTCCACCCGGCCCATCCGCCGCGCAGCCTGACCCGCACGGGCCACGCGGAGTGGTCCTTCGCCGCCATCGAGTTCACCGGCAGGCCCGAGGCCTGGGACGAGGGCGGCCAGCCCGGCGCGGTCTGTTTTTTCGAGCAGCGGCTGGTGCTGGCGGGCACGCCCGGCAGGCCGAACACGCTCTGGTTCTCGCGCTCCGGCGACTTCTTCGACCTGCGCACGGCCACCCGCGAGACGCCCCTGGACGGCTGGCGCGACGTGGAGATCGCCGCGGGCGGCGCGAACCCGCCGGACGGCAGGCCGGGGGACCAGTTCACGCTCTACGCGGGCAGCGCCTCGTTCCAGGGCGGCTGCGCGCTCAAGGGCCGCGACCCCGCGGGGACCTCGGTGCGCTACTACCGCTACAAGGGGACCCGGGTGCGCCTGGCGGCCACCTCGGACCTCACCGTGGCCTTTGTGGACGGCGGCCCGCCCGGCGACAGCCAGATCGAGAGCGTCCACGACCTGTCCGGCAACCTGCGCGCGGAATTCTGGGAGGAGTTCGAGCCGGGCGTGCGCATCGACGCGCCCACGGGCGAGGGCCCCGAGGAGGACGACGGCATCGAGGTGACGCTGGCCGCGGCCCAGGCCAACGCCATCGAGTTCCTGGCCCCCAAGGCCCGGCTCTGGGTGGGCACGGCCGGGGCCGAGTGGACCCTGGGCGGGGCGGACGGCGGGGCCGTGACGCCCTTGAACATCAAGGCCAGCCTGGAGGGCGTGGCCGGGGCCGCCCGGGTGCGTCCCGAGGCCGTGGGCCAGGCCACGCTCTTTGTCCAGCGCCAGGGCCGCAAGCTGCGCGAGCTCACCTACCGCTTCGAGTCCGACGGCCTGGCCTCCCGCGACCTGACCCTGCTCTCCGAGCACCTGACCCAGGGCGGGGTCACGGCCCTGGCCTACGCCCAGGAGCCGGACTCCGTGCTCTTCTGCCTCCGCGCCGACGGCGCGCTCCTGGCGCTCACCTACGAGCCGGACCAGGAGGTGACGGCCTGGTCGCGGGG
>JAWRKD010000116.1:0-4262 GCA_040307135.1 Desulfovibrionaceae bacterium | reverse complement strand
ACAAGAACGAGGCGGCCACGGCCGGGACCCTGGACCAGGGCTGGCTCAGGTCCGGCGACGCCGGATATTTCCGCGAAGACGGCCGCCTGGTGGTCATCGACCGCCTCAAGGACGTCATGCGGCTTTCTTCGGGCGCGCGCTTCTCCCCGCAGTTCCTGGAGAACAAGCTCAAGTTCTCGCCCTACGTGCGCGAGGCCGTGGTCTTCGGCCGCGACCGCTCCCACATCACGGCCATCCTCTGCATCGACGGCGACATCGTGGGCCGCTGGGCCGAGTCGCGCATGCTCACCTACACCACCTACCAGGACCTGGTCTCCAAGCCCGAGGTGCGCGCGCTCCTCCGGGACGAGGTGGCCGGGGTGAACGCCGGGCTGGAGCCCGCGGTGCGCATCCGGCGGTTCGCTCTGCTCTTCAAGGAGATGGACGCCGACGACGGCGAGCTCACCCGCACCCGCAAGGTGCGGCGTCAGGTGGTGGAGGAGCGCTACGGCCGCCTGGTGGAGGCGCTTTACGGCGGCGCGGCCGAAATCCCCCTGGAGGTGAGCATCAGCTACCAGGACGGCGGCACGCGGGAGATGCGCGGCAACGTGGTCATCGAAACCGTGGAGGACTAGGTGCAGTACTATCTCCAGCTCCTGATCAACGGCCTGGTGGTGGGCGGCATCTACAGCTTGGTGGCCCTGGGCTTCGTGGTCATCTACAAGGCGACCCAGGTGGTCAACTTCGCCCAGGGCGAGCTGGTCATGGCCGGGGCCTACGTCTGCTTCAGCCTCACCGTGGAGTTCCAGGTGCCCTTTCTCTGGGCCTTCCTCCTCACCCTGGGCTTCTGCGTGCTCCTGGGCCTGGTCGTGGAGCGGCTGGCCCTGCGGCCGCTCATCGGCGAATCCGCCATCAGCGTGATCATGGTCACCATCGGGCTGTCGTCGGTGCTGAAGGCCTTGGTGCAGCTGGCCTGGGGCACGCAGATCAAGGTCTTTCCCCAGGTCCTGCCTGCGGAGCCGCTGTTCCTGGCCGGGGTGCCCATCTCCCCGGTGTACCTGGCGGCCTTCGCCCTCTCGGCCCTGCTCTTCGGCGTGTTCTCGCTCTTCTTCAAGTATTCCCGCCTGGGCGTGGCCATGCGCGCCACGGCCTTCGACCAGCAGGCGGCCCAGTCCATGGGCATCGGCATCAAGAACATCTTCGCCCTGTCCTGGTGCATCGCCTGCGTGGTCTCGGGCGTGGGCGGGATCATCCTGGGCAACATCAACGGCATCAACTCCCAGCTGGGGCACCTGGGCCTCAAGGTCTTCCCGGCCGTGATCCTGGGCGGCCTGGACAGCCTGGCCGGGGCGGCCCTGGGCGGACTCATCGTGGGCGTGCTGGAGAACCTCTGCGACGGCCTGGCCAAGGACCTCCTGGGCCTGTCCGGGTTCAAGGAGGTGGCCGCCTTCGCGGTCCTGGTCCTCATCCTCATGATCAAGCCGTACGGGCTGTTCGGCTCGCGCGAGATCGAGAGGGTTTGAGATGCAGGGCAAGTGCGGGCTGTTCTTCACCTCCTACGCGGCCGAGGCGCGGTTCTTCCAGAGCGGGTTCCAGCGCGCCTGCCTGGGGCTCTTCGTCCTGGCCCTCCTGGCCGCGCCCCTGCTGGCCGGGCCCTATCTCCTTTCGGTGCTCAACCTCATCTGCATCGGGGTCATCGGCGCGGTGTCCCTCAACCTGCTCACCGGGGTCTGCGGCCAGATTTCGCTGGGGCACGGCGCGTTCATGGGCGTTGGGGCCTACGGCGCGGCCATCTGCACGCTGCAGGGCCTGCCCTTTCCCCTGGCCCTGCTGGCGGGCGGCGCGGCGGCCTCCCTGGCGGGCATGGTCTTCGGCGTGCCCTCGCTGCGGCTCAAGGGCATCTACCTGGCCATCGCCACCCTGGCCGCCCAGCTCATCCTGGAATACGTGTTCCTGCACGCGGGCGGGCTCACCGGCGGCTCCAACGGGCTGCTGCTCGATCCGCCGAGGATTTTCGGCGTCGTCTGCAACACGGACGCGCGCATGTTCTACCTCCTGCTGGCGTGCGCCGCCCTTTCCCTGCTGGCCGTCTCCAATCTCCTGCGCACCCGCCACGGCCGGGCCTTCGTGGCCATCCGCGACTTCCATCTCTCGGCCGAGATCGCGGGCGTGAACCTCTTCGCCTACAAGCTCATGGCCTTCGGCGTCTCGGCCTTCCTGGCCGGGGTGGCCGGGGGGCTCTGGGCCCACTACACCCAGTTCGTCTCGCCCGAGCAGTTCGGCATCAGCCAGTCCATCTCCTGCCTGGCCATGATCATCATCGGCGGCCTGGGCAGCGTGCTCGGCTCGGTCTTCGGCGCGGTCTTCCTGACGCTGCTGCCCGAGGCCCTGAACCTCCTGGCCGGCGCGCTCTCGGCCTGGTTCCCGGACATCAGCGCCCAGCTGGTGGCCCTGCGCGAGGGGGTCTTCGGCCTGACCCTCGTGCTCTTCCTCATTTTCGAACCCGAGGGGCTGGCCCACCGCTGGGCCCTCGTGCGGGCCTACTGGAAACTCTATCCCTTCGCCCACTAGGGCCAAGGGGAGCAACCCGGCCCCGCGGCCGGAGCAAGGGGGATACGCCATGCGCACCGCGACGAAAACGTTTCTGACCCTGGCCCTGTGCCTGTTCCTGGCCGTCCCGGCCCTGGCCGAGACCATCAAGATCGGCGGGCTCATCGACCTCTCCGGCCCCACCTCGGCCGTGGGCCGGCCCTATGCCGAGGGTCTCAAGGCCGCCGTTGACTCCATCAACGCCCACGGCGGCGTGGCCGGGCGGCAGATCGAGTTCCTGCTCCAGGACACGGCCTACAACCCGCAGCAGGGCCTGGCCATCTACAAGAGGTTCGCCAACGTGGACAAGGTGGTGGCGGTGCAGGGCTTCGGCACGGCCGTGACCGAGGCCCTGGTCCGTTCCGTGGCCCAGGACGAGATCCCCAACTTCTCGGCCTCCTATTCCGCGCATCTCACGGACCCGGCCAAGGCCCCGTACAACTTCGTCATCGCCGCGGACTACTCCACCCAGGCCCGGGCCGCGCTCAAGTATTTCAAGGACAACTGGAAGGAGTCCCGGGCCCCGAAGCTGGCCCTGCTCTATCCCAACGTGCCCTACGGCCTGGCCCCCATCCCGGCCATCAAGGCCTATGCCAAGGAGCTGGGCTTCGAGCTGGTGGGCGAGGAGAACGTGGACCTCAAGGCCATCGACGCCACCACCCAGCTCCTGGCCCTCAAGGACAAGGCCCCGGACTACACCTGGATCGGCGGCACCACGCCCTCCACCGCGGTCATCATGAAGGACGCCAGGAAGCTCGGCATGAAGACCACCTTCTTCGTGAACATCTGGGGCGCTGACGAGAGTCTGGTGCAGCTGGCCGGGGACGCGGCCGAGGGTGCGGTGAGCCTCCAGGCCGCCGCGGTTTACGGCCAGGACGTGCCGGGCATGAAGGCCATCCTGGAGCAGACCAGGAACCAGCCCCAGATGACCCACTTCATCCGCGGTTTCGCCTCCATGATGGTCATGGCGGAGGGCATGCGCCTGGCCCTGGCCAAGGGCCCGCTCAGCGGCAAGACGCTCAAGGAGGCCCTGGAAACCTTGCGCGACTATGATCCCCAGGGCCTGACCCCCAAGATCAGCTTCCTGCCGGACGACCATCGGCCGAGCATGGCCGTGTTCCTCTACACGGTGAAGAACGGCAAGCTCGCCTTCCTCTCGGCCCAGACCCTGGAACGCAAGGCCGAGTGGCTGGGACAGTAGCCGCACGGAGGTGGAGGACGAGCCCGTGGCCGATCTCTTGCGCATCGAGAACCTGGAGGTGGTTTACAACGACGTGGCCCTGGTGCTGAAGGGCCTGTCCCTGGCCGCCGAGGCCGGGCAGATCACCGCCCTGCTCGGGGCCAACGGCGCGGGCAAGTCCACCACGCTCAAGGCCGTGTCCGGCCTCCTGGCGGGCGAGGACGGGGCCGTGACCGCCGGGGCCGTGCTCCTGGACGGCGCGCCGGTACACGACCGGTCGCCCGAGGAGATCGTGCGGCGCGGGGTCTTCCAGGTCATGGAGGGACGCCGCATCTTTCAGGACCTGGACGTGGAGGAGAACCTGCGCTGCGGGGCCTTCACCCGGCCGCGCTCCGAGTTCCGCGCGAGCCTGGACAAGGTCTATTCCTACTTCCCGCGGCTCAAGGAGCGCCGCCGCCAGATCGCGGGATACATGTCCGGCGGCGAACAGCAGATGCTCGCCATCGGCCCGGCC
>JAWRKD010000115.1:0-15165 GCA_040307135.1 Desulfovibrionaceae bacterium | reverse complement strand
GCGGCAGGACGCGGACCCGTTCCCCGGGCCAGGCGGGCGGCCAGGTTCATGCGACCCCCATGGCGGGCAGGGATTCGCTGCGGCCGCGCAGGCGTCCCAGGAGCGCGGACAGGCCGCGCGTCCGGACAGGACCCGCCGCGGCCGGGGCCAGGTCCCGGGCCATGGCCGCCAGGGCCTTGGCCAGGCGGGACTTGGGCGCGGCCTCGGACACGGCCCGGCCCTGGTTCAGGGCGGACAGGGCGCTGGCGGCGTCGTCGGGCAGGAGCCAGCGGAACTTGCAGCCCAGCACCTCGGCGGCCTCGGCGGGCTCGATGCCGGACTCGGCCACGTGCCGGGCCGAGACCAATTCCACCCGCGCCTCCAGGCCCCGGCCCGGGCGGCGCGCCTCGTCCAGGAAAGACCGGCTGGCGGCCAGGCAGGGCAGGCTCGGATTGAGCACGAGCAGAAAACGTTCCGCGGCTTCCAGCAGCCGCAGGTTGCGGGCGTCCGCAGGCCCGGCGTCCAGCACGAGCACGTCGAAGAGCCGGCCCATCTCGGCCAGCAGGCGCTCCAGGGCCGCGTCTTCCAGGCTCCCGGCGAAGTTCTCGGGCGCGGGCAGGAGCCCCAGGCCCGAGGCGTGGCGGGTGATGAGGCTCTCCAGGAACGTGGCGTCCAGGCGGGAGAGGTTGGCGGCCACCTCCTCCCAGGTGTAGGCGCACTCCAGGTCCAGGAAGAACGGGGTCTCGCCATGGGGCCGCCGCAGGTCCAGGAGGCCCACCCGTCCCGCCCCCGCGCGCGTCAGTTCCAGGGCCAGGTTCACGGCCACGGTGGTTGTCCCGGTGCCGGGCTTGGCCCCGGCCACGGCGATGATGCGGGCCCCGGACGCGGCGGGCGCGGCCTGCGCCGCCTGGGGTCTGCGGCGCTCGCGGAAGCGGCGCAGGGCCTCGGCCAGGTCCTCGGCCCGGGCCGGCAGGGGCAAAAATTCGCTGACCCCGGCGCGGATGGCCTGGATGAGCAGCTCGGGCGTGGGCTCGCTGCCCGCCAGGAAGACCTCGCCCACGCGGCCCTCCAGCCGGGCCTTCTCCAGACGGGCCAGCTCCTCTTCCGCGGCCTGCCCCAGCTCGCAGACGAGCAGGTCCACGGGCGCGCCGTTCTTGAGCTCCACGCCCGGCATGCCGCGCAGCGCCCCGGCGAAGACCTGGCGGGCGTGGGCGTTGTGCAGGGCCAGGGTGATGGTGACGGTGTCGGCGCTCATGGCCTCTCCCCTTCTACTTCTTGTTGGAGCCGCTGCCGAAGCCGCCGTCGCCCAGGTTGATCTGGAGCTGCTTGTTGACCGAGGAGGAGGACTCGGGGGGCTTGCGGTAGTTCTCCATGACCTTCTTGGCGTACTGGCCGTCCAGGCCCACCACCGGGGTGTCGCTGGAGGGCACGGCGGCCAGCTTCTGGGCCTCCACGGCCTGGCGCACGGAATAGCCCAGGGGCTCCTTGAACTCGTCCGCGGCGCAGCCGGAACAGGCCAGGAATCCGATGAGGGCGATGGCGGTGAGCAGTCGGTTGCGCATGGTTTTCCCCTACCTGGGCATGATGTGGCCGAACTCGCCGTCGAATCCGGCGGCCTGGGCCGAGGGCGCCGCGGCCGAAGGCCCCAGGCCCGTGGCCGAGGCGGGCTTGCTGCCGCGTCCCTGCATGAGGCCCAGGAGATAGAACTCGAAGTCGTCGGGCTCCTGGAAGCCGTCCGTGGGCAGGGTCTGCTTGGCCATGTCCAGGGGCTTCACCAGGTGCGGGGTGACGATGATGATGAGTTCGGACTCGTTCTTCTGGAAGTCGCTGCTGCGGAACAGGGAGCCGAGCACGGGCACGTCGCCCAGGGCCGGAAACTTGTTCACGTTCTCGCGCATGGAGTCCTTGATGAGCCCGGCGATGGCGAAGCTCTGGCCGTTGCCCAGCTCCACCGTGGTGGAGGCGCGGCGGCTGGTGATGGAGGGCACCACGTAGGAGCCCACGCTGATGGAGCGGGAATAGTCCAGGTCCGAGACCTCGGGCTCCACCTTGATGTTGATGGTGCCGGAGTCGAGCACCGTGGGCGTGAACTTGAGGCCCACGCCGAAGGGCTTGTAGTCGATGCCCACCGCGCCCAGGCCCTGGGGCACCGGGATGGGCACCTCGCCGCCGGCCAGGAAGTCCGCGCTCTGGCCCGAGAGGCAGATGAGGTTGGGCTCGGCCAGGATCTTGAGCAGGCCGTTGGCCTTGAGCGCGTCCACGAAGTAGTTCAGGCTGTTGTGGCCGCCCAGGCTGCTGGACCCCGCGATGTTCACGTTGTCCGTGAGCACGGTCTTGCCGTCGTCGTCGAGCTTGGTCAGATTGTTCAGGAAGGAATAGACCACGTCGTTGCCGGAGATGAACTGGAAGTTGAAGCCCAGGCGCTTGGTCACGCTGCGGCTCATCTCGGCCACGCGCACCTCCAGCATGACCTGCTGGACCCCGCCCACGCGCAGGAGGTTGACCAGCTTGCCCGGGGCCGCGGCCTCGCCCAGGGCCAGGGCCGTGGACAGGTTGGCGGCGCTGGAGACCTCGCCGGACAAGGTCACGGAGCCGCCCGAGGACAGGACCTTGATGTTGGGCTCGCCGGGCAGGACGGTGTGCAGCATGTGCTTGAGCTGGGTCACGTCCGGCACGATCTCCAGGTCATAGACGCTCATGACCCGGTCGCCGGGACCCCAGAGGGTCAGGTTGGTGACCCCGGTCTTCTTGCCGGTGATGTAAATCTGCCGCGGCGAGAGCAGGACCAGCTCGGCCTGCTCCGGGGCGGCCAGGGACACGCGGGCGATGCTCTGCTCGCTGCTCAGAATGATCGACTTGCCGCTGATGATCTGCACGGCCTGGGGCGCCTCGGAGGCCAGGATGCGGAACTGGGGGTCGGCCCAGGCCGCGCGGCCCCAGCAGAGGGTCAGGATCAGCAGGGCGGAAAGGACGGTGCGGGCGTTCATGGCCGTGCCTCCGGGAGCTAGAAGCGCATCCGGTCACGGGACGCGCCCCGGATGACCTCCACCACCACCTCGGCGCGCGGCGCGCCGTCCGGGGCGGTCCTGACCCGCACGGGACGCAGGGAGGCCAGGGTGGCGGCGGTGTCCGCGCCATTGGTCAGCACGCTCTCCTGGTCGGCCTCGTTGCGCAGGGCGAAATTCAGGGTGCCTTCGGTGGCGGCCAGGGCCAGCTTCTCGCTCTCCTCTGGCGTCACCTCCAGGGTATAGACGTCCACGGAGGACGGCTTCTCGCCGTCGCCCGCGGGCTCCAGCTCGGTGCCCGTGGCCAGGACCGGCATCTTCTCCAGCACGAGCTTGGTGATCTTCTGCTCGCGCTCGCCCACGGGCAGGGTCACCAGCACGTCCACGCGGTTGCCCGGGCGAATGAACCCGGCCAGGCCCATGACCTTGTTGCCCTTCACGGCCATGGCCCGCTTGCCCGGGGCCACCAGGGCGCTGATGCCGCCCACCTTCACGTCCTCGGAGGCCAGGCGCAGTCCGGTGAGGGCTTCGCCCCTGCCCACGGGCATGGACAGAACGCGGCCGTTCAGGGCCTGGACCTCGCGGAAGGACTGGGGCGGCTCGCTGCCTTCCACGAAGGGGGCCAGACGGAGCATGGAGGGCTCCAGCTTGACGCCCTTGGGCAGGTCCGCGGCGGCCACCACAAGCTGCACGGTCTGCACGGCCAGCTTGGGGGCCGGAGCCACGGGCGCGCGGGCGGCCAGCCAGCGGAACACGAGCAGTCCGGCGGCCAAGGCCAGGAACAGGGCCATGGTCATCTGGAGGATGGAACGGGTGGTCTTGCTCATGACGGACTCCTACAGCTGAAGGGCCCCGCGCTCCCAGGCCGTCCAGGCCAGGGAGGCCATGGTGCCCAGGGCGATGGCCAGGCCGTAGCAGAGCCGCGGCAACCGACGGCCCGCCTCGGACTGCACCGGCGCGAACTCCAGCCTGCGGGTGGCGAGAAAGACGAGGAAGGCGTCGCGGATGTTGCCGGCCACGCGCCGGGCCAGGCCGCGGCGCAGGAGCACGAGCAGGGCGTAGATGCCGCCGACCGCGCAGGTGAAGATGAAGGCGGTGAAGACGTCGTTGGCGCCGAGCCAGGCGCCCACCGCGGCCATGAGCTTCACGTCGCCGCCGCCCATGACGCCCAGAAGATACGGGCCGAGCAGCACGGCCAGACCCAGGGCCAGCCCGGCGGCCGCAAAGGCCAGTCCGTCAGATCCCCGGGTCAGTCCGTGCCAGGCCACTCCGGCCAGGATGGCGGGGAGGGTCAGAAGATTCGGGATCTTCTGGGCCCAGAGGTCCGTGACCACGGCCACGGACAGGATGGCGCAGACAATGGCGCCGGTGAACAGATCCATGTTCTCTCCCCTCATGATCTGCCGCTTTGCGGGCAGGCCCCTTCCCGTTTTCCCCCCGGGAAGGGGCCTGTTCCCATCCCGCGCCGTGCGCGGGCGCTCGAATTCCTCGATCAGCCGCCGGTGCCGGTGCCCGTGTCCGTGCCGGAGCTCATGGCGTTGGACATGGCGTCAGCGATGTTGTTGAAGGTCTGGCTGACCTGCTGGCCCAGAGCGGACACGGCGGTGATGATGAAGGCCGCGATCAGGGCGGCGATCAGGCCGTACTCCAGGGCGGTGACGCCGTCCTCGTCCTTGAACAGGTGCATCAGTCTGGTCATCATGATCGTTCTCCCCTTGTTTGGTGGTGTGGGTTCCGGTCCCGCTCGGCCAGGATGGCCCGCGAGCCGATGCCCTTCTTGAGCAACAGCCGTGCCAAGGCGCGCCCTGGTTGCGGCAGCATGATAATAAAATCCATGATTTCATCATGATGCGCTACGCAATCCCGTCGCGGGACGGTCTGCGGCACGGACGTTTGACCGATCCTGGAATCCACGATTCGTGGATCGACGTGGCGGCCTGCGGGAAGATCGGGAACCTAAAAGTCCGGGTTCCCGAAGCGTACCGCGGAATCCACGATTCGTGGATCAGAGGGAATGGAGGCAGGCCTCAGGGTCCAGACCGTGCTTCTGAAGCTTGTTCCAGAGGTTCTTGGCCGTGATGCCCAGGAGCTTGGCGGCCTCGGTCTGCACCCCGCCGCTGCGCTGCAGGGCCTGGACGATGAGGCCCTTTTCAAAGGCGTTCACGGCCTGGCGCAGGGGCTGGCCCGGCTCGGGCAGGGGCAGGGACACGGCTGCCGGACCGCGCTGCATGGCCTGGCCCAGGTCGCCGGCGGTAAGCGTCCCGGCCGTGGCGAAGATGGCCGCGCGCTCCAGGGTGTTGGCCAGCTGGCGCACGTTGCCCGGCCAGTCGTGAGCCTGGAGCAGCCGGGCCGCGTCCGGGGCCAGGCTCAGGGGCTCGCCGCCCAGGCGGCGGCCGATGCTCTCCAGGAAAAAGGCCGCCAGCACGGCCACGTCCTCGCGGCGTTCGCGCAGGGGCGGCAGATGAATGGCCGCCACGTTCAGCCGGTAGTAGAGGTCGGCCCGGAACTGCTTGTCCTCCACGCGTTCGCGCAGGTCCTGGTTGGTGGCCGCGATGATCCGCACGTCGAAGGTCACGGGCCGGGATCCGCCCACGCGCTCCACCTGCTTCTGCTCCACGGCCCGCAGGAGCTTGGGCTGAAGGTGCAGGGGCATGTCCCCGATCTCGTCCAGCAGGATGCTGCCGCCCTGGGCCAGTTCGAAGCGGCCTCGCCGGGTGCTGGCGGCTCCGGTGAAGGCCCCCTTCTCGTGGCCGAAGAGTTCGCTCTCCAGGAGGTTCTCGGGAATGGCCGCGCAGTTCAGCTTGACGAAGGGGCCCGAGGCCCGCGGGCTCAGGGCGTGGATGGTGTCGGCGATGAGCTCCTTGCCCGTGCCGGACTCGCCCGTGATGAGCACGTCCGTGTCCAGGCCCGCCACCCGCTCCACCATCTCCTTGATGCGCACCATGGCCCGGCTCTGGCCGATGATCCGCGACAGCGGCCCCTCGCGCTCCAGGGAGGTGCGCAGGGCCTGGACTTGGCTCTGGAGCCTGCGGCGCTCCAGGGCCCGGCGGATGACCACCTCCATCTCGGTGAGGCTGAAGGGCTTGGTGAAATAGTCGTAGGCCCCGCGCTTGAGGGCCTCCACGGCCGAGTCCTTGCTGGAGAACGCGGTCATGACCACGATGTCGGCCAGGGGATCGGCCTCTTTGAGCAGGGGAATGGCCTCGATGCCGGACATGCCGGGCAGCATGACGTCCTGGAGCACCAGGTCGAAGCCGCCCGCGGCCAGCAGGCGCACGCCCTCCTCGGCGCTGCCCGCGGTCTCCACCTCGAAACCCTTGTCCAGCAAGGCTTCCACCAACATGCTCCGGAAGGCCTTGTCGTCGTCCACCACCAATATGCGGGCCGTCATTGCGCGCTCCCCGGACCGCCTCGGCCGTCCTGGATCCTTCCTACCCCAGGCCGGACGATAAATCCACAAAAAATGGATCGCCCCCTGCCCGAGCACCCTTGCGGCCGGGCCAGCCGCCCATGGTGCTGAAAAAATATATCCTTTAAATACGCTATGCTATGAGTTTTCTTCGACCGATCCTGCCGGTCCCTGCCCATTGGTACGGCCGTTGCTATGTATGGATGACGCGAGCAACCAACAGGACCAAGCGAGACACCGGCATGCGCACCCAGAAGAACAGCGATCGCAGACAGCGGGGATTGGCAGCCCTGGAAATGGCCCTGATCCTGCCCATGCTGGCGGCCATCTTCTTCCTGCTCCTGGAAGGGGCCTACGCCATGCGCACCTATTCCCTGCTCTCCGAGGCCAGCCGCGAGGCCGCGCGCCTGGTGCTGCGGGAGGGGCTCACCGCGGACGTGGACACGCTGGTCCAGTCGCTCACCGCGGCCCAGCTGCCCGGGGCCAACCTGAACACCAACGTGACCACCAACACGGCACAAGGGACCGTCACCGTCGAGGTGAATTATGACTATGAGACCCTGTTCGGAGAGAACCTCCTCACCACGGCCCTCAACGACAACCAGCCCTATGTGCTCCTCGCCCGCACGACCATGCCCATGCCATAGCCGAGGCCAGCGCGGCGCGGTGCACGTGCTCGTGGCCGTGCTCATCCCCGTGATCCTGGGGATGGCCGGCCTGGCGCTGGACATGGGCAACCTCTACCTGGCCCAGACCCGGCTCCAGGCCGCGGTGGACGCCGGGGCCCTGGCCGGGGCCCTGCAGCTGCCCTACGACCCGGACCTGACCAAGGGCGTCGCCCGCGACGCGGCCATCAACATGGTCAAGACCAACTACGAGGAGGCCCAGGTCCAGGGCGTCACCGCCGGCACGGACGTGCGCAGCCTGAAGGTCACGGCCACGGCCCAGGTCAAGACCATGCTCATGGAGATCCTGGGCGTGACCTCCAACCAGGTCTCGGCCTCGGCCGTGGCCGGTTTCAACAACCTGGAGGTCGTGCTGGTCATCGACAACACCGGCAGCATGAAGGGCACGCCCATCAGCCGCGTGCGCGAAGCCGCCGACGACCTGGTGGACCTCATCATCCCGGACGGCGCGGCCCCCAACACCCGCATCGGCCTGGTGCCCTTCCGGGGCAAGGTCAAGGTCCTGGACGCCGAGGGCTTTCCCTCGGGCTGCCTGAACGCCGACGGCTCCAAGAACGTGGGCATCCACCCCGACTTGATGTACCTCTACAACAAGCTGCCCTCCTACCAGAAGAGCCAGGTGAACCTGGACACCTGCACGGACATCCCCCCGATCCAGGCCCTGACCACGGACAAGGACTCCATCCACGACGCCATCGGCCAGATGGACGCCCTGGGCGCGGGCTCGGGCACGGTCATCTCCGAGGGCCTCAAGTGGGGCCGCAACGTGCTCTCGCCCGAGGCCCCCTACACCCAGGGCAGCAACGACCCCAAGGTGCGCAAGATCATGATCGTGCTCACCGACGGCGACACCGAGGACGGCACCTGCGGCGGTTCCTACGCCGCCTCGTTCACGCCCAACAACTACTGGACCAACGCCTACTACGGCATGAAGGTCACGGACTGCCACTGCAACAACGGCGGCTGCCTGAACGCGGCCATGCTCACCGAGGCCCAGACCGCCAAGGACGCGGGCATCGAGATCTTCTCCATCCGCTTCGGCGACTCGGACTCCACGGACATCGCGCTCATGAAGCAGATCGCCTCCAGCCGCACGGGCACCACGGACCACTATTTCAACGCGCCCTCGGCCGAGGACATCCCGGACGTGTTCAAGCTCATCGGCAAGCAGCTCGGCTGGCGGCTGCTCAACTAGGGAGGGAGGGACATGCGTCGCGCGAGCGCGTCACGCTGGTCGCGGGGCCTGGCCGCGGTGGAGATGGCCCTGGTCCTGCCCGCGGCCCTGCTCCTCATCTTCGGGCTCATTGAGACCGGCAACCTCTTCTTCACCTGGCTCACGGTGCAAAAGGCCGCCGAGATGGGCGCGCGCTTCGCGGCCACGGGCCAGGGCGAGGACGAGGGCACCCGAGTGGCCCAGATCCAGGCCCGGTCCCAGGCCCTGCTGGTCAACCTCTCGGGCTCCGGGGCCGAGGTGAGCGTGCGCAGCTGGCCCACCATCAGCGCCACGGGCTCCGGCGTCTCGGGCAGCGCCGGGGAGCCCTGCGGCATCGTGGAGGTGGACGTGTCCTTCCTCTACCGGCCCGTGACTCCGCTTCTGGGCGACGTGCTGCCCGAGAGCATCCCGGTCCACGGCTCGGACCGCAAGGTCAACGAGCCCTGGCGTCCCTGCCCCTCCTGACCCGCGGCCCTCCCCTGTCCCCCGGCTCCTCGGGGGAAAAAGAAAGCCGGGCCCAAAGCCCGGCTCCTCTTTTTCGCGATGCGCCCAGGACCTAGCCTTCCTCTTCCTCCTCCAGGTCCACCAGGCCCAGCTCCCCGGCGTGGGCCACCAGCTCGGCCAGGAGCCGTTCAGCGTCGTCGAAAAGCGGCAGCAGGTCCTCGCGTTTGGCCTCGGCGAAACGCTCCATGAGGAAATGGCGGATGCCCAGGGCCATGGTCATCTCGGCCAGGTCCGAATAGTCCTCCTCGGTGGTCAGCAGGTCAAAGAGCCCGCCTTCCAGGTTCTCCAGCAGTTCCTCGCGGCTCAGGCTTTCCAGCCCCGAACTCTTCTTGGCCATGGCCTCTTCTCCCCTGTTGCATGTTGCTTAGGAAACCCGCACGGCCTCGTTGACCATGTCCAGGGTCTTGAGCCGGGTCAGGGCGTGGTAGAGCTGATCCAGGCTCGTGACCTCCACGGTGAACTCCAGAACCGAGGTGCCGTCCACGCTGGACTCGAAGGTCCCTGAGTCGATGTTGATGCCGTCGTCGGCCAGCATGGTGGCCACCTTGCCCAGCACGCCCTTCTTGTTGGCGCACTTGATGCGCACCCGCGAGGGATAGGGCTTGTCCTCCTGCCCGCCGTCCCAGGACACGCTGAGCAGGCGCTCGGGCTCGAAGCCCTTGACGTTGGGGCAGGTGGTGGTGTGGATGGTCACCCCCCGGCCGCGGGTGATGTAGCCCACGATGGGCTCGCCGGGCAGGGGGTTGCAGCAGCTGGCGAACCGCACGAGCACGTTGTCCACGCCGCTGATCTTGAGCCCCTCCAGCTTGCCCTTGCCCTTGGCCTCCTCTGCCGGGGGGGCGGGCCGCTCCAGGGGCTTCTGCTCTTCGGGCTTCTCACCCTGGAGCACGGCGTAGAGCCGCTTGACCACCTTGTTCGGGGTGATGCGGGAGTAGCCCACCTGGGACAGGAGCTCGTCCTGGGAGCCGCAGGAGAATTCCTCGGCCAGCTTCTGGAACAGGCCGTCCTTCATGGCCTTGGCCACGTTGATCCCGGCCCTCCGCCCCTCCTTCTCCAGCAGCTCGCGGGCCAGCTCGATGCTGCGGGCCCGCTCCTCGGTTCGGATGTACTGTTTGACCCGGGTGCGGGCCCGGGCGGTCTTCACGAACTTGAGCCAGTCGCGGCTGGGCACGCGGTGCGGGTCGGTGATGATCTCCACCCGGTCGCCGTTCTTGAGCGCGGTGGACAGGGGCACCAGGCGGCCGTTGACCTTGGCGCCGGCGCAGTGGTCGCCCACCTGGGAGTGGATGGAGTAGGCGAAATCCACGGGCGTGGCGCCCTCGGGCAGTTCCTTGATGTCGCCCCGGGGGGTGAAGACATAGACCTCGTCCTGGAACAGGTCGAAGCGCAGGGAGGCCATGAACTCGCGCGGGTCCGAGAGCTCCCGCTGCCAGTCCAGGATCTGGCGGAGCCAGGTGAAGCGCTCGGCGTCGCGGGAGCTGCCCGCCCCGCCGCCCTTGCGGGACTTCTCCTTGTACTGCCAGTGGGCGGCCACGCCGTACTCGGCCACCCGGTGCATCTCCTCGGTGCGGATCTGGATCTCGATGCGCTCCCCGTCCGGCCCGATCACCGTGGTGTGCAGGCTCTGGTACATGTTGGCCTTGGGCAGGGAGATGTAGTCCTTGAAGCGGCCGGTGACGGGCTTCCAGATGGAGTGGACGAGGCCCAGGATGGCGTAGCAGTCCTTGAGCGAGTCCACGATGACGCGGAAGGCGATGAGGTCATAGACCTCGTCCAGGCCCAGGTTCTGCTGGAGCATCTTCTGGTAGGTGCTGTAGATGTGCTTGGTCCGGCCCACCACACGCGCCTTGATGCCGTTCTTCTTGAGCATGTCCTGGATCAGGGCGATGACCTTGTCGATGTACTCCTGGCCCGAGGTGTGGTGCTGGCGCACCCCGGCCTCGATCTGCTCATAGACGTCGGGCTTGAGATGCTTGAGGCAGAGGTCCTCCAGCTCGATCTTGGTCCGGTGCAGCCCCAGGCGGTTGGCCAGGGGCGCATAGATGTCCATGGTCTCCTGGGCGATGAGCCGCTGCTTCACCGTGTTGTGGTGGAAGTCCAGGGTGCGCATGTTGTGCAGCCGGTCGGCCAGCTTGACCATGACCACCCGGATGTCCTCGGCCATGGCCAGGATCATCTTGCGGATGTTCTCGGCCTGGGCCACGGCCTTGGACTCGAACTGCATCTGGCTGATCTTGGTGACCCCGTCCACGATGTCGGCCACTTCCTCGCCGAAGAGCTCCTCCAGCTCGTCCACCGAGACGCCGCTGTCCTCCACGGTGTCGTGCAGGAGCCCCGAGGCCACGGTGGCCTCGTCCATCTTCATGTCCGCCAGGACGTTGGCCACGGCCAGGGGATGGGCCAGGTAGGGCTCGCCCGAAAGCCGGGTCTGGCCCTCGTGGGCCTGGGCCGCGAAGACGTAGGCCCGCTGGATGAGCTCCAGGTCGGGCTTGTCGATGTAGGAGGACAGCTTGTCCAGGATTTCGTTGATGCGGATCATGCGCTCACTGCTGGAGAACCGGGCGTTGGAACTCGCGCGGTATCCACCATTGGTAGAAATTGTGGTCGATGCCCGCCGGCGCAGGCTCCACGCCCTGGATGCGGGCCTGCAGGATCGGCAGGGACATGGGGATGTACAGGAAGCAGTATGGCTGGTCCTCGTGGAGGATCTCCTGCACGCGGCGATAGATGGCCGTACGCCGCCCCTGGTCCAGCGTCCGCCGCCCCTTCTCCAGGAGATCGTCCAGTTCCGCGTTCCGGTAGTGCACGAAGTTGAGCCCCCCGGCCACGGCCTTGGATGAATGCCACACGTCATAAATATCAGGGTCCTGGAGGATATTCCAGCCCAAAATGACCGCGTCGAAGCGGCCCTTGTCCACGAATTCCTTGATGAACGCGGCCCACTCCACGGTGCGGATCTTCACGGCCACGCCCACGTCGCGCAGACGGCGCTGGATGACGGTGGCGGCCTGGATGCGCTGGGTGTTGCCCTGGTTGGTCAGGACGGTGAAGGCGAAGGGGCGGCCGTCCTTGTCCAGGAGCCCGTCGCCGTCCGTGTCGCGCCAGCCCGCCTCGGCCAGCAGGGCCCGCGCCCGCTCCGGGTCGTAGGGCCGGGGCCGGAGCGCGTCGTTGTAGAACCAGGTGCCGGGCTTGTATGGCCCCACGGCCGGGACGCCCAGGCCCGCCAGCACGCCGCTGACGATCTCCTCCTTGTCGATGGCGCTGTCCAGGGCCTGGCGCACCCGCTTGTCCGCAAAGAGCGGATTGTCCAGGTTCCAGCCCAGGTAGGTGTAGCCGAAGGAGAGGTATTCGTACTTGCGGAAGTTCCTGTCCCAGTCCGGCCCGCTGGTCTCGAACAGGTACTGGTAGGGCGACAGCCCCATCTCGTCCAGGTTGCCCGCCTTGAGTTCCAGGAACTGGGTGGACTGGTCCGGGATGATGCGGATCACCAGCTCGTCGATGTGCGGGCGGCCCGCGAAATAGTCGGGATTGGCCGTGAGCACCAGGCGGCTCCCCGGCTCCCATCCTTTGAACTTGTAGGCCCCGCAGCCCACAGGCTGGCGCGAATAGGACGTGTTCAAAAGGTCCTGTCCGGCCAGGACGTGCTCCGGCAGGATGGACTGGGCCCAGGTCACCAGGGCACGGGCAAAGGGCTTGTCGTAGCGCACCTCGAAGCTGTAGCGGCCCGTGACCTTGAACTCCTTCACCGCCAGGTAGTCCTCGGCATAGGCCGTGGGGGTCTGGGGGTCGATCATGAGCTTGTAGGTGAACTCCACGTCCTTGGCCGTGAGCTCCACCCCGTCCCACCAGCGGATGCCCGGCCGCAGCCTGAAGCGCAGCAGCCGTCCGTCCTCCAGGACCTCGAAGGACTCCGCGGCCCAGGGCACGAGCTTGATGTCCTTGTCGTATTTGAGCGGGGCCACGTAGATGTGCTCGGCCACGGCGTGGGAGCCCGCGTCCGTGGCCAGGGGCGGGATGAGGTTCATGGGCTCGCCCAGGGAGGCCTGCACCAGCCGCCCGCCGTCCACGGGCGGGCCGAAATCCCGGGCCGGGGCCGCCTGGGACCCGCCCCCGGAAGCGCGCTCCGGCCGGTCGCAGCCCGCCCCCGCGGGCAGGGCAAGCAGAAGGACGGCCAGAAGCCAAACGGCTTTTCTCAAACCCCACCCCTTGCCAAGGACAGAAAAAGTGTTCATATGCTCGGACCTTGCCGTACGGGTCCAGTATGTCCCAAGGACCCGGAAAAGCCAAGCGCCCCCTTGATCAGTGGCTGGTTTTCAGGTTAGGTTCCAGTGCTGGGACAATGGTCCGTGTTGTTTTCGTCCGGGGAGTATCGGATTTTACATGGCCCAGAGTGAAGATTCCACCGTCAAGAAGATCCTCCAGAAGTTCATCCGGGACACCATCCCGGAGTACATTCTGGAGGGATCGCACGCCATCCTGGACTCCGGGGGAGTCCAGAAGCTCGACCTCAAGAAGCGCTCCCAGTTCTGGGACGTGGACGGCCAGATCCAGGGCGACGACTTCCAGGTCTATGCCGCGGAGATCGGGCTCAACCTGGAAGAGCAGACCATCAGCTATTTCTGCAACTGCCCGGATTCCTTCTCCGGCGTCTGCCGCCACATCGGGGCCACAGCGCTCAAGCTCCTGAAATCCCTGGACACCGATTCCGGCGAGGAGGCCCCCAGGCCGCGCACGGACTGGCGCCAGACCTTCCGCACCTTTTTCTCCACCGAGCTGGAGCCCGAGCCCGGCAAGCACTACTACATCTTCCGCTTCTTCCCCGAGCCCGGACGGCTCCAGGTGGCCTTCTTCCGCGGCCGCCAGAACAAGGGCGGCATCTCCAACGTGCAGAGCCCCGTGACCCTGGAACAGGTGGTCCAGAACCCGGACTGGAGCGAGGTCTCCCCCCACCTGCCCCGGGTCTGCGAGATGATCGGCCACTACCTGGACTACCACGGCCACCGGGTGGAGCTGCCCGCGGGCCTGCATTCCTGGTTCTTCCGCGCCATCAAGAACGAGTACTACCTCTATCTGCGGGAGACGGACCAGCCCCTGCGCATCGAGAACAAGACCATGCAGCTCAAGCTCTCCCCGGCCCTGTCCGAGGACGGGCTGCATTTCGACATCCTGCTCTCGCGCGAGGGCAAGCCGCCCTTCTCCATCACCGGCGAGGACGAGGTCTATTTCTACGGCCGCCTGCCGCTCTGGGTCTATTACCACGGCGGCTTCTTCCCGGTGCAGACCGGCCTGGACCCCGAGCTGGTGCAGCAGATGGTGGAGCAGAAGCCCATCATCCCACACGCCGACATCTCCGAGTTCCTGGACCGGGTCTGGACCGCCATCCCGGCCTCGGACCTCCACGGCCAGGAGGACTTCCTGGAGCGCATGGGCCCCATCTTCGCCCCGGCCGGGTTCAATCCCAAGCTCTACCTGGACGAGGAAGGCAGCCTGCTCACCCTGACCATCCAGAACGTCTATGACACCGAGCACGGCGAGGTCGTCCTGCCCGGTCCCAACCCGGACCTCCAGACCGGCAGCTACCGCTTCGAGGGCCGCTCCTTCCTGGTGCGGCGCAGCCAGGACGAGGAGGCCCTGCTCTTCTCCGAGCTCCAGGGCATGGGCTTCCAGCCCCGCAGCAACACGGTCTGGTTCATGGAGCAGGAGGAGGCCATCACCTTCCTCCTGGACCACTACCCCCGCCTGGTGGAGGCCTACCGGGTCTTCGGCGAGAAGAACCTCACCCGCTACAAGGTCCGCCTGGCCAAGCCCGAGATCGTGGCCGAGGTGGAGAGCGACGAGGAGAACAAGTGGTTCAACCTGGACCTGAACGTCCAGTATGATGACCAGAAGGTGCCCATCGAGCTCATCTGGAAGGCCTGGACCCAGGGCAAGCGCTACGTCCAGCTCAAGGACGGCTCCTATACCAGCCTGCCCGAGGCCTGGCTCAAGAAGCTGGGCCACAAGCTCAAGGCCCTGGGATTCGATCCGGAAAAGCCGCCGCAGAAGCAGTTCCAGCAGTTCGAGGTGCCGGTGCTGGAAAAGATCCTGGAAGACCTGCCCCAGGCCAAGACCGACGGCTACTTCGTGAAGCTGCGCGAGAAGATCAACAACTTCCAGGAAATCCGCTTCATCGAACCGCCCAAGGGACTGACCGCCACCCTGCGGCCCTACCAGGTCCACGGCCTGAGCTACCTGAATTTCCTGCACGAATACGGATTCGGCGGCATCCTGGCCGACGAGATGGGCCTGGGCAAGACCATCCAGACCCTGTCCTTCGTCCAGATGCTCGTGGAAAAGGGCATCCGGGGCGCGAACCTGATCATCGTGCCC
>JAWRKD010000114.1:0-27461 GCA_040307135.1 Desulfovibrionaceae bacterium | reverse complement strand
CGCCGCGCCGTGGCCGAGCTGGGCGCGCTCTCGCCCCTGGCGGCCGCAGGGCTGACCAAGGCCGATGTGCGGCGGCTGAGCGCGGAAATGGGCCTGCCCGGCGCGGACGAGCCCTCCAACTCCTGCCTGGCCACGCGCATCCCCCGGGATACGGCCCTCACGCCCCGGGCCCTGGCCCGGGTGGAGGCCCTGGAAGAATTCCTGCGCGGCCTGGGCTTCTCGGCCCTGCGCTGCCGGGACCAGGGCGCGACCCTGCGGCTGGAGCTGCCCGCGGACCAGATCCGGGCCGCGCGCCAACGCTTCGACCCCATCCTGGCCCGGGCCAAGGCCGCGGGCTTCACCGGCCTCAGCCTGGGAGAACGGCCCCGCACATGAGCAAAAGCTTCGACGACCTGCTCCAGGACTACGCCGCGGGCCGCGCCAGCCGCGAGGACCTCACCCGCCAGCTCCTGCGCGAAACCTACATCGACGCGGGCATGGCCAAGATCGACCACCGCCGCGCCGAGCGCACGGGCTGCGCCGAGGTCATCTTCTGCCAGAACAAGACCCCGCGCCAGGTGGCCGAGATCATGGCCCGGCTGGCCGAGCACGAGCCCCGGGTCCTGGGCACCCGGGCCGCGCCCGAGCACGCCGAGGCCGCGGCCGCCCTGCTTCCCGTGACCTACGACCCCTGCTCCCGGCTCCTGGTCCACGCCCGCGAGTCCGTGGAGCCCCGGGGCAAGGTGGCGGTCCTGAGCGCGGGCACCGCGGACCTGCCCGTGGCCGAGGAGGCGGCCCAGACCGCCGAGTTTCTGGGCTCCCGCGTGGTCCGGCACTTCGACTGCGGGGTGGCGGGCATCCACCGTCTGCTGCCCGCCCTGGAGCTCTTCCGCGACGCCCGGGTGGTGATCTGCTGCGCCGGGCTGGAGGGGGCCCTGGCCTCGGTGGTGGGCGGGGTCTGCCCGGCCCCGGTGGTGGCCGTGCCCACCAGCGTGGGCTACGGCGCGAGCTTCGGCGGCCTAGCCGCGCTCCTGGCCATGCTCAATTCCTGCGCCCCCGGGGTGAGCGTGGTGAACATCGACAACGGCTTCGGCGCAGGCTACCTTGCCCACCGGATCAACGTCATCCCCGGAGTCTGACCATGCCCACGCTCTATCTGGACTGCTCCACCGGCGTCAGCGGCGACATGCTCCTGGCCGCCCTGTCCGACGCCGGGCGGCTCTGCCCGTACCTGGAGGAGCAGGCCGCCCTCCTGCCCCTGCCGGGCTTCCGCCTGGAATGCGCCGAAGCCAGGGTGGCGGGCATCGTCACCCGGCGGGTGCGGGTGCTCCAGACCCTGAGCCAGCCCCTGCGCCACCTGGCCGAGCTCACGGCCATCGTGGAGGCCGCGCCCTTCACCGAGCGGGTGCGCAAGGAGGCCCTGGCCGTGCTGCGGCTCCTGGGCGAGGCCGAGGCCCGGGTGCACGGCGTGCCCCTGGAGCAGGTCCATTTCCACGAGATCGGGGCCGTGGACACCCTGGTGGACGTGACCGGGACCCTGCTCCTGGTGGAGAAGCTGGGGATCACCCGGGTGGTGGCCTCGGCCGTGAACCTGGGCTCGGGTTTCGTGGACATGGCCCACGGCCGCCTGCCCGTTCCCGCCCCGGCCTGCGCCGAGCTGGCCAAGGGCATGAAGACCTTTTCCACGGAGCTGGGCATGGAGGCGGCCACGCCCACGGGCCTGGCCCTGGTCAAGCGCCTGGCCCAGGCCTACGGGCCCCTGCCCACGGGCGTGGTGCGGGCCGTGGGCTACGGCTCGGGCACCCGCTCCACGGACGAGCGGCCCACGTTCGTGCGGGCCTTCCTCATCGACGAGGAGGAGGGCGATGCGGCCTGAACCGGCTGCCCCCGGCATCCTGGCCCCCGACATCCTGGCCGTGGTCGCGCGCTACCGGGAGGACGTCTCCTGGACCGCGGACCTGGGCTTCCCGGCCCTGGTCTATGACAAGGGCGGGGACTGGCCCGGCGGCGTGGCGCTGCCCAACGTGGGCCGCGAGGCCCATACCTATCTCACGCACATCCTGAACCACTACCCGGACTTCCCCGCGTACCTGCTCCTGCTCCAGGGCGATCCCTTCCCGCACCTGGGAGAGGGCGCGGACGTGGCCGTCCTGAGGGGCAAGGTCCTGGACCTGGTGGACCGCGGCGCAAGCTTCGGCGGCCTGGCCTGGTTCCGGGTGCGCTGCGACCGCCTGGGACGGCCCCACCAGATGGGCGACCCGGCCAAGAAGGGCCGCTGGCCGGGCTGGGGCAAGGACATCCCGGTGGGCGTGGTGTTCGAGCAGCTCTTTGCCGGGCCTGCGCCCAAGACCTTCCTGGCCTCGGGCATGACCGGCAACCTCCTGGTCTCCCGGGCGCGCATCCTGGCCCGGCCCGCGGGCTTCTACCGCCGCGCCCTGGAGCTCATCGCCGCGGACCCGCGGGACGCGGAGAACACCGGCCACGCCCTGGAACGGCTCTGGCAGCTCGTGTTCGACGGGAACAAGCGGCTCAACCGCAGCGACTATCCCGGATAAGCCATGTTCCTGAACCTGCGCATCGCGGTGAAATCCCTGGCCGTGCACAAGCTGCGCGCGGCCCTGGCCATGCTCGGGGTTTTTCTGGGGGCGCTCGCCTTCAGCGGGGTGCAGCACGTGTCCCAGGCCCTGGAGCGCAAGGCCGAGCTGGAGGCCGAGAAGATGGGTCCCAGCCTGTTCGCGGCCGTGGCCGGTCAGGTGCGCTTCTCCCGCAGCGGGGCCATGCGCCTGGGCCAGGCCAAGCGCAACTTCACCGAGGCCGACGCCCGGGCCCTGGCCGACGGCGTGCCCTCGGTGCTCTCCATGACGCCCTACGCCACGGCCTCCCTGACCCTGCGCTCGGACCAGGCCGCCACCACGGCCACGGTCATCGCGGCCTGGCCGGAATACTCCGAAATCCGCGACTTCCACGCCGAATACGGCCGCTTCATGAACCAGGCCGACGAGGAGGCCATGGCCCGGGTCCTGGTCCTGGGCCGGGACATCGCCGAGCGTCTGTTCACCCGCCCCGAGGCCGCCCTGGGCCGGGTGGTCTATGTGGGCAGCGCGGACTACCGCGTGGTGGGGGTCATGGAGAAGAAGGGCCGCGACCTGGCCGGGGACAACCAGGACGAGCAGGCCTTCCTGCCCCTGTCCACCTACCTGCGGCGGGTGGCCAACCAGGACTTCGTGAGCGGCGCGTTCCTGCGCCTGGCTCCGGGGACCAACCAGGGTCCGGCGCTCACGGCCGTGGAGGATGCGGCCCGGGCCATCCTGCGCTCCCGCCACCACCTCAAGCCGGGTCAGGCCGACGACTTCACCCTGCTCACGGCCCGCCAGGCCCAGGAGCTCCAGTTCCAGGCCCTGGAGCTGGTGCACACCCTGGGGCTCATCGCCTCCTCGGTCTGCTTCGGCGTGGGCGGCATGGGCATCCTCTCCATCATGATCCTCATGGTCCGGGCGAGAAGGCTGGAGATCGGCATCCGCCGGGCCGTGGGCGGCAAGCGCTCGCAGATCCTGGGCCAGTTCCTGCTGGAGTCCGGGCTCATGGCGGGCACGGGCGGCACGCTCGGCGTGCTCTCCAGCCTGGGCCTGACCACGGCCGTGAGCCTGCTCGGGGACATGCCCTTCGTGCTGGACCCCCTGCTCCTGGCCGGGACCCTGGCGGCCTCGGCGGCCATCGGCCTGCTGGCGGGGTCCTATCCGGCCTGGCAGGCGGCCCGGGTGGACATCCTGGACGTGCTCCGGCTCTAGGTCTCTACTTCACAACCACCCGGATTTCCAGGACAATTTTAGTTCGTGCCACGCCGTGCGACGTTTTGCGCGTCATTTCGCGATGTTGCGCACGCGTTTCTGCATCGTGCCGTCTATACAATTCCGTTTTCTGCCGTATCCTGTGAGCAGGACACCGAACACGAACCAGGAGGTACGGCCATGAAGGGCGACCATGAGCACAAGCACGAACACGCGCACGAGCACACCCACAAGCACGAGCACGAGCACGAACATCCGGGCGCGGGCAAGCACAGCCACCCGCACGAGCACAAGCACAGCCACGAGCACATGCACGAGCACAAGCACCCGCACGACCACGCCGGCCCGGCCCACGACCACACCCACACCGGCGAGCACGGGCAGCACGACCACGAGCATCCGGGCCACGACACGGAACAGCACGAGCACAAGCACTAGCCCGAAGCCGGGCGGGAAAAAGGGGGGCCGCCAGGCCCCCCTTGTCGTCTGCGCCGTTCTGCGCGTCCGCGAAGCTAGCCCAGGATGGCCGCCAGGTCCGCGTCCGGGGTGGTGATGGCCTTGATGTTGAAGGTGTCCACCAGGAACTTGAGCACGTTGGGCGTGAGGAACGCGGGCAGGCTCGGTCCCAGCCGGATGTCCTTGATGCCCAGGGCCAGCAGCGTGAGCAGGATGGCCACGGCCTTCTGCTCGTACCAGGAGAGCACCAGGGACAGGGGCAGGTCGTTGACCCCGCACTTGAAGGCCCCGGCCAGGGCCATGGCGATCTGGATGGCGGAGTAGGCGTCGTTGCACTGGCCCACGTCCAAGAGCCGCGGGATGCCGCCGATGTCCCCGAGCTTCTGGTCGAAGAAGCGGAACTTGCCGCAGGCGAGCGTCAGCACCACGCAGTCGGCCGGGACCTTTTCCACGAACTCGGTGTAGTAGTTGCGGCCGGGCTTGGCCCCGTCGCAGCCCGCCACCAGGAAGAAGCGCCGGATCTTGCCGGCCTTGACCGCGTCGATCAACGCCGGGGCCACGCCCAGCACGGCGTTGCGGGCGAATCCCACCATCACCGAGCCCAGGTCCTTGTCCTCGGCGAACCCGGGCAGCTCCAGGGCGCGCTTGATGACCGGGCCGAAGTCCCCGTTCTTCACGTGCTGGGCCCCGGGCCAGCCCACCAGGCCGGTGGTGAAGATGTTCGGCAGGTAGCTTCCGGGCTTCTGGATGCAGTTGGTGGTCATGAGGATGGCGCCCGGAAAGGCCGCAAACTCCTTCTGCTGGTTCTGCCAGGCCGTGCCGTAGTGGCCGAAAAAGTGCTTGTAGGCCTTGAGCTTGGGGTAGCCGTGGCAGGGCAGCATCTCGCCGTGGGTATAGACGGAGATGCCCGTGCCCTCGGTCTGCCGGAGCAGCTGCTCCAGGTCGCGCAGGTCGTGGCCCGAGACCAGGATGGCCTTGCCCTTCTTGTGGCCCAGGGGCGTCTCGGTGGGCACGGGATGGCCGTAGGTCCCGGTGTTGGCCGCGTCCAGCAGCTCCATGGCCTTGAGGTTGGCCCGGCCGCAGTCCAGGGCCAGGGTCACCCAGTCGCCCAGGGTCAGGTCGCGGCGCAGGGTGGCGGCCAGCAGCCGGTGCGTCTCGCCATAGACGGCCTCGTCCTCCTGGCCCAGGATCTGGGCATGGTCCAGGTAGGCGGCCACGCCCTTGACGCCGTAGGTCACGGTCTCCTTGAGGCTCTGGATGTCCTCGTCCGGGTCGGCCAGGGCCTTCAGGCCCACGGCCTCGCCCTGGGCCACGAGCCCGGGGACGTCGCGGGCCGGGACCAGGGCCGCTGCCGGGTCAAGGGCCGGGGCCGCGCCCTTGGCCGCCAGGGCGGCCTTGAGTTTCTCGCGCAGGGCCACGGCCCGGTCGATGAGGCCCGGGAAGCGGCCGGAATCGAAATTCACGTTGGTCAGGGTGGAGAACACGGCCTGGACCGTGAACACGTCGGCCTCGTTGTCCACGATCCCGGCCTGGCGCGCGGCCTGGGCCACCTGGGACAGGCCTTTCACCACGTAGATGAGCAGGTCCTGCAGGGCGGCGGTCTCCGGGGTCTTGCCGCAGACCCCGAGCTTGTCGCAGCCCTGGCCTTTGGCGGTCTGTTCGCACTGGTAACAAAACATGGATGCCTCCTTGGTTTCGTCGTGGGCTTTCAGCCAGCCTGGGCCCGGTTCTAGACCGGGTCCCGCGAAACCGCCTTGACCTGCGTCAAAAGGAGGACTTTTTTCGGTTCAGCCGCCGACGATCCAGACCGCGCAGGCGGCCGAAGGCTTGTGGGCCACGCCCACCGCGCCCTTGTCCAGGTACAGGCACATGGACCAGGACGGGTCCAGGGCGCTGTTGGTGGAGGACCAGATGGTGTCGGCCAGGTCCAGGAAGGGGTGGCCTGGAGTCAGGGCCGGGGTCTGGGAACCAGCGTCCACCAGGGATTCCAGCTCCAGGATCGTGGGCAGCCGCCAGCCGGTCCGCCCGGCCAGGACGCGGTCGCTGGCCGCGTGCGGCGCGGCCAGGGCCAGGGGCCAGGCCAGGGGGCCGGGCAGCATGCGCCGGGCCCAGACCAGGCCCGTGAGCGCATCGCGCACGGCCTCCTCGTGCAGGAGCGCGAAACGCGGCTCGGGCCAGGCCGCGCCCGTGCCCGGACCTGCGGCCGGGCTGGCCAGGGTCGCGCTCCGGCCGCGCACGGGCCAGACGAGGCGGTACTCGTCCTCGCGGCTGAAGAAAAGCCGTCCGCCCAAGAGCTCCAGGCTCCAGAAGTAGCCGGGCCGCCCGGCCGCCGGGGTGGCGCTCCAGTACCAGTTGGGCACGGCCCGCTCGAACGGGTGGCCGGGAGGCAGGCAGGGCCGGGCCGCGTTGAAGGCCGCCAGGCTCAGCAGCTCCCGCCGGTTGGGCAGCCGCCAGTCGGAAAAGCCCAGGTGATTCGCGGCGTTGAGCCCGTCCAGAAAGGCCAGGGCCTCGGCCCGGGCCTGGGGAAACCCGGCAGGGTCCGCGTCTCGGGTCCAGGTCAGGCCCGTGAGCGCGTCCAGCACGGCCCCGCCCTGGACCAGGAAGCGCTGTCTGGGCCAGGCCGCGCCGGGCCGGAACTCGCCGTCCTGGCCCGAACCCCGGCAGGGCAACTCCCGGCCCCAGCGGTCGTGGCAGGCCTCCTGGCCGGTCCTGTGGACGGTTGCGGTCATTTGCGGATCATAGCCTTGCCGCCGCCAGGGGGCAAGGCCCGCTGGACACGGACACCCGGCTGGGGCAGAATCCGGCTCCGTGACAGACCCCTGTCCAAGGAGCGCCCATGTCCCGATTCCCCGTCCTCGTCGCGGCCCTGGTCCTGGGCCTCTGGGCCGCCCCGGCCCTGGCCGCCGGCCCGGCCTACGTGCTCATCCTGGACGCCACGGCCGGCATGGGCCGCCTGGAGACCGCCAAGCCCGCGCTCTCCGCCGTGGTCCGCGACCTGCCGGACAACGCCCAGGCCGCGCTGTACCTCTATCCCAAGCCCACGGCCGAGGCCTGCCTGCCGGTCCAGGAGCTGGCCCCCCTGGGTCCCCTGGACAAGCCCGCCTTCCTGCGGGCCATCGCGGGCCTGCGCCCCCCGGACGGGCGGCCGCCCAGGAGCCTGGACCTGGAAGCCGCCACCCGCACCATCCTCTCGGTGCGCGTGCCCGTGACCGCGGTGCTGCTCTCCACGGGCCTGGAGACCTGCGACGGCGACGCTTGCGGCGTGGCCTCCATGCTCAAAGCCCTGGGCGTGCCCTTCACCCTCAAGGTCATCGGCTACCAGGTCACCCCGAACCAGGCCGCCCAGCTCCAGTGCATGGCCGATTCCACGGGCGGCGTCTTCGAGACCGCGGCCAACGCCTCGGACCTGACCCAGGCCCTGCGCCGGGCCTTCCAGGTGCACACGTTGCAGGTCCAGCTCCAGCGCCAGGGCCGCGCCCTGGACGGCCGGGTGGAGGTGGCCCCGGCCGGGACCGGCAAGCCCCTGGCCGGGATGCGCACCGGCCCCACGGGCCTGGCCGCCTTTTCCCTGCCGCCCGGGACCTACGACGTGACCGCCCTGGACCCGGCCTCGCCCGGGGAGCAGCGGATCACCTTCTTCGGCGTGGTCCTGGAGCCGGGCAAGGCCGCGCGCCGCACGGCCGAGTTCAGCGGGGCCGAGGTGCGGGTGAGCGTGACCAGGAACGGCAAACCCTGCGAGGCCCTGGTGGAGCTCAAGGCCCTGGACCGCTCGGGCCTGACCATCCAGGTCCGCGGCGGGGTCCCGGCCGCCACCCTGCACGCCATGCCCGGGATCTACGACCTGCGCGTGCGCGACCCGGCCGATCCCGCCAGGCCGCCCTGCCTGGTGCCGGGGGTGGCCGTGCGCGGGGGCCGGGTCAACGAGCTGGCCGCGGCCCTGGACGACGCCCGGCTGGCGGTGCGGGCCTCGCGCCAGGGCCTGCCCTGCGACGCCCAGGTGGAGATCTTCGCCCCGGACCAGGCCGCGCCCGTGGCCTCGGGCCGCAGCGGGGCCGAGAACCCCGTGGCCTACGCCCTGCCGCCCGGGGTTTACGAGGTGCGCGTCACCGACCCCCAGAGCAGAAAAAGCGCCCGCCTGACCAAGGTTCCGGCCCAGGCCGGACAGACCGCCTTCGTGGACGCCCTCCTGGATTAGCCTTCCCCCTTCTTTACGCCGCCCCCTCCAACGCTTACAGTGCCGCCCATGCGCGTGATCGTGAACGTGGACGACCTGGGCCTGCATCCGGCCGTGCGCCGGGCCGTGGAGGAACTCTTCCGCGCCGGAGCCGTGACCTCGGCCACGCTCCTGGTCAACGGGCCGGACGCGGAGGCCGCGGCGCGTCTGGCCGACAACGGCCACGGCCCGGGCCTGGGCGTGCACCTCAACCTGTTGCGCGGCAGGCCCGCGCTGCCGCCCGCGGAGATCCCCTCCCTGGTGGGCGAGGACGGCCTGTTCCTGGGCGACTACGCCGCGCTCTTCAAACGCTACGTCACCGGACGGCTGGACCACGCCGAGGTGGAAAGGGAATGGGCCGCCCAGGTGGAACGCGCCCTGGACCTGGGCGTCCGGCCCACGCACTTCGATTCCGAGAAGCATGTGCACGCCTGGCCCACGCTCATGAGCGTGGCGGCCGACCTGGCCCGGCGCTTCGGCGTGGGCTGGCTGCGCCGTCCCATGGACTGCCAGCGCCTGGCCCGGGTGGACGCGGGCGGCCTGCGGGCCAAGTTCCTGGGCGTCTGCTCCCTGTTCCAGACCCGGCCCTCCAGCGTGCGCTGGCCGGACCTGGCCTTCGGCATCGCGGACCAGGGCGCGAACCTCACCCCCGCCCGCTTCAAGGCCTACCTTTCCCGCAACCCCGGAGCCCGGGTGGTGGAGGTGGTCTGCCACCCCGGCCGGCCCCTGCCCGGAGACCCGGAGATCCCGGCCGAGTACGGCAGGATGCGCGTGCCCGCCCAGTGGGCCGTGGAGTACGAGGCCCTCTCGGACCCGGAGTGGGGCGCGCTCTACCGCAGCCTGGGCGCCGAACTTGTGCACTACGGCCAGATGCCGTAAGGGAAGCGCCATGAGCGAGCGGCCCATCGAACTCTCCGTGGTCACGCCCATGCACAACGAGGAGTTGTGCGTGCGCGAGTTCCACCGCCGCGTCAGCGAGGTCCTGGCCCCCCTGGGCATCGCCTACGAGATCGTGGTGGTCAACGACGGCTCCACGGACGCCACCGGCCCCATCCTGCGCGAACTGGCCCAGGCCGACCCGCACCTGGTGGGCGTGTTCCTGGCCCGCAACCGCGGCCAGTGCACGGCCATCTACGCCGGGCTCCAACACTCCCGCGGCCGCTTCGTGGTGATCATGGACGGCGACCTGCAGCACCCGCCCGAGGCCCTGCCCGCGCTCCTGGACAAGGCCCGCGAGGGCTACGACATGGTCAAGGGAGCGCGGACCAACCGCTCGGAATCCCTTGTGCTGCGCCGCATTCCAAGCCGCATAGCCAACTATCTTTTGCGCGCTGTGAGCAAGTGCGAGGTGCGCGACATGGGCGGGCTCTCGCTCCTGCGCGGGGACCTGGCCCGCTCGCTCACCCTGCGCGAGGGCCAGCACCGGCTCCTGCCCGTGCTCGTGCACAACCTGGGCGGCTCCGTGGCCGAGGTGCCCACCACCGCGCCCCAGCGCTTCGCGGGCAAGAGCCACTACGGCATCGGCCGTTCCGTGGACGTGCTCTTCGACATCGTGCTGCTCTGGTTCCAGAGCTCGTTCAAGCAGCGGCCCGTGTATCTCTTCGGCCGCATCGCCCTGTTCCTCTTCCTGGCCGCCAGCCTGATCATGGTCTGGCTGCTCTGGGAGAAGTTCTTCCTGGGCGAGCACATGGGCTCGCGTCCGCCGTTCCTGGGGGCCGTGCTCTTCTATCTGGCCTCCATGGGCTTCATGTCCACGGGCTTCATCCTGGAAGTGCTCTCCAACGTCCTGGCCGGGCAGAGCGGGACCAAGCCCTACCAGGTGCGCGAGATCGTGCGCCAGGAGCCCGACCCCACGGAGCAGGCCACGGACTAGGTTCCCGCCCCCGGGCGGATCACGTTTTTCCCGACCCCGCGGGGTCCCACCCCCAACCAAGGAGAAGCGCCGTTTTGGCAAAGCCCAACTATTCCTATCAGAAGCGTCAGAAGGAACTGGCCAAGGCCAAGAAGCAGGAAGAAAAGGCCCGCCGCAAGGACGAACGCCGCCGCCAGGCCGGCCGGGAGCCGGACCAGGGCCAGGCCGAAACCCCGGAAGAACCCGCCGCGGAGTGATCCCGGCCTCCTGCCCGCGCCTTCCTCCTGGGCTCCCTGGCCGTGGCCCCGGCCTTCGTCCTCGCGGGCCCGGCCATGGTCCTGGAGGCCCCGGCCCTGCGTCGGCCCCCGCCGCAGGCTGAGGCCCCGGGGTGCTTTTCTTCGGCCGCGCCGCGTGCTAGGAATCCGGAAGCCCACCCCACCAAGGAGAACGCCGTGATGCGCCTGTTCGTCTGCCTCGCTCTCTGCCTGCTCCTGGCCGCCTGCGCCAAGCCCGCCCGCGACCAGCTCCTGGAGGAGAACTACAAGGCCATGACCGACACCGGCCTGGTGCGCTACTTCTACGACCTGGACGACGCCATCGAGGCCTGCGAGTACCGCAGCCGCCCGGACAACGGCGGCGTGGGCATGAGCGTGGGCGGCGGCTGGTGGAGCGGCGGCGGCGCGGGCCTGGGCCTGGGCGTGACCCGCGACTCCCAGGACCATTGCGATTCCACGGAGCTGCGCCAGCGCCGCACGGACGTGCGCATGGAGATGGACCGCCGCGGCGTCAAGCCGTAACCGGCCGGTTTTCCAGACACCAAGGCCGCGCTCCGGACCCCGGGGCGCGGCCTTTTTCGTTCAGACCACGGCTTCGTCCACCCAGCGGCGCAGGGTGGGCGGCCGGGGCAGGCCGGGCATGGAGACCCACTCGCACTGGGCCGTGAGCTCCACCCCGCCCTGGAACACGCTCACGGGCCGGTCCGCCGAGACCACGACCACCACCACTCCCGGATGCAGGGCCGTGAAGCGCATGGCCGAATTGAAGCGCGCGCCGCGCGCCCGGTTCTCGCCGGGCACGGCCAGGCCGTCCATGAGGCAGGCGAAGCCCTGAATATGGAGGTCCGAGGTCACGTGCAGGGCCCCGTCCACCTTGGAGAGGTTGATGGCCAGGTCCAGGGCCCCGTCGCGCCGCAGGTCCAGGGGCTGCTCCAGCTTCTGGCCGGCCATGTCCACGGGCGCGGCCCCCAGGTCCACCACCAGGGCGCAGCCGTGGCGGTTGTCGCGGGCCGCGTTCACGATGCGGGTCACGGCCGAGAACAGGGCGTGGCGGTCCTCCGCGCCCATCTCGGCCTCCAGCAGGGCCTCCTCCAGGTGCACCAGCACGGGCTGCCGGTTGGAAGCCTGGAAATCGCCGTCCGCAAAGCTGCAGACCAGGTCCTGGTCCAGGAGCAGGAAGCCGTGGCTGCCGCGGAAACGGGCCGTGACCGTGGCCGGCGGCAGCGGCCCCCGGGCCACGCCCACAATGGTCCGGCCGTCCGAGGCCAGGAAGCGGCCGCCGCTCTCCACGGCCTGGAGCGTCTTGCGCACGTGCTTGTGGTTGCCGAGCGAAGGCCGCTCCAGCTCCGGGAAACGCAGCAGGAAGTCCAGCCGGGGCAGGAAGGCGGGCTCCACAAAGGCGATGGCCCCGCGGGGCCAGGCCCCTTCCTCGCTGGTGCGCGAGACTCCGAGCACGCAGTCCAGCAGGGGGTAGATGCGCAGGCCCGTGTCCAGGCCCAGCATCAGGCTGCGCTCGTCCACCAGGAAGTCGTGCACCGCGTGCCGGGCCAGGCCCTGGAGCAGGTATTCCGCCGCGTCCAGGTTGAGCACGTTCTGGGTGTCGCAGTTCTGGGAGAACAGGCGCACCGCGTATTCCAGCCAGTGCCGCAGCGGCCCCGGGGAGCAGAGGTCCGGGTGCTGCTCCGTGAACCACATCTGGTAGGACACGGCCCGGGAGCGGCCGCCGAACCCGATGCGGCCGGCCAGGGACAGGTTGTGGGCCGCGCCGGGCTCGATGAAGTCCACCAGGGGGCCGTCCGGGCATTGGCCGCGCCAGTCCTCGGAATCCAGGTAGATCTCGGCCAGCCTGGGCTCGTGGCCGCGCAGCAGGTTCTGGGGGTCGTAGATGCGCGGGGGGTCGCCGGGGTTCACGGCATAGATGGCCGCGGCCCGGCTCAGTCCGGCGAAATGCGAGAGCCCCACGCGCAGGCCGTCCAGGATGTGGTGCACGCAAATGCTTTCAAAGCCGCAGCCGGGCATGGCTCCCTCCAGTGATCGAGGATGCGGGGCGGCCCATGCTGTCCCAAATCCCCTTCCCTGTCCATCCCCCCCGCGAGGGTTTCGCAGAGGGAAAAGGGGCGGGTCCGCGCCGTTGCAACGAAGGCCGGGAAGCCTTGGCGGGCCTCGTTCCATAACCTTCCGCAACCATCCGCAACAGGCCCTTGCTTGACAGGAGCCCGCTCCTGCTGCACCAGGAGACCAGCCAGGAGGACGCCGTGACCAGCCAGACCCCCGCCGCCCGGGACCTCGACCTCATCGTCTATGACTTCGACGGGGTCATGACCGACAACCGCGTGCTCGTGGACCAGGACGGCCGCGAGGCCGTGTTCTGCAACCGGGCCGACGGCCTGGGCGTGGGCCTGATCCGCGGCCTGGGCATCGCCCAGGTGATCCTCTCCACCGAGGCCAACCCCGTGGTCTCGGCCCGGGCCGCCAAGCTCCGGCTGCCCGTGATCCAGGACTGCGCGGACAAGGCCGAGGCCCTGGCCGGGCTTTTGGCCGAAAAGAACCTGGACCCGGCCCGCGTGCTCTTTGTGGGCAACGACCTGAACGACCTGCCCGCCCTGCTCCTTGTGGGCTGGCCCGCGGCCCCGGCCGACGCCGCGCCCGAGATCCTGGAGATCGCCCGCTACGTGACCCGGGCCAGGGGGGGCTGCGGCGTGATCCGGGAGCTGGCCAGCGCCCTGTCCGCCTAGCCGTCGGCCTCCACCACGTCCACCAGCACCAGGGCGCCGTCGCTCGCGTCGGCCTGGAGCCCGGCGTCCAGCCGCTCCAGAAGCCGGGCCAGGGCCTCGCGCTCCCCGTCCGTGAACCCGGCCAGCGCCGTGTCGGCCAGATCCCGGGCCGCCAGGTCCAGGGCCGCGCGCAAATCCCGGGCCCGTTGGGTCAGGCGGAGGCGGGTCTTGCGCCGGTCCGCGGGGTCGGGCGCGCGCAGCACCAATCCATCGCGCACCATGCGTTGCAGGGTCTTGGCCATGGTGGGCTGCTCCACTCCGGCCAGGCGGCGCAGCTCGGCCTGGGTCCGGCCGTCCTCCTGCCAGAGCAGCCTGAGCACCGCGGCCTGGCCCGGCAGCACGCCCAGGTCGCACAGGCGGCGGGCCAGGGCCTGACTCCAGAGCCGGGCCGCCCGGGCCAGCAGTTCGCCCATGCGGATGTCCCTCGTGTCCATGCGGCGCTCCTTGTGCCCACGGATGGGACGCAGGATAAGCATAGCCGCCTATGAAGCGTCAAGGGCGGGCCGGAATTCCTGCGGATTTTTTTCGGGGAAAGGCCTAAACCGCGGCGCGGCTCCGGCCGAAAAGACAGCAGGCCCGCGTTTGCCGGGCAGACGCCGCCCGGTCCGGATCGGGAGGGACTTGAACCCCGAGGTTCAAGCCGCATCCGGACCGGGCGGACGCGTTTTTTCAGGCCCCGGGGTCGCAGTCCCGGTCCTGGGCCAGCCCGGCCCGGGCCAGGATCTGCTCCAGGGGCTGCCCGGCCTCGGCCTCGAAGCGCGCCAGCATGGCCCGGGCGTGGTCCCGGCGGCGGCTGACGGCGGCCTGGGCCGCCGCGTCCCCGGCGTAGTGGTCCAGCTTTTCCTGGAAGCGCGCCTCCAGCCCGATGAGCGCTGGTCCGCGCACCAGCTTGTCCGCCAGATAGACCAGCTCCAGCTCGCTCAGACGCACCAGCCGCTCCGGGTCCACGTCGCGGTGCGCGGCCACGATGCGGCCCACCTTGGGAAAGCCCAGCTCGGCCAGGAGCCTGCCGCCCTCGGCCTCGTGGCGCGGGCTCTTCTTGCAGATGTCGTGGAGCAGGCCCGCGCATTCCAGCAGGGGCAGGTTGAGCCGCGAGCCGTTGCGCACCAGGGCCCGGGCCAGGACCAGCGCCACCCGGGTCACGGCCCGGGCATGGGCCAGGTCGCGCTCGCCCATGCCGCGCATCTCCAGCAGGGCCAGGGCCTCGGCTGGCTCCAGGGCCGCGCGCCGGGTCCAGCGCTGCAGGGCGCGGGTGTAGTCCGCGTCCGTGTCCACGTCGAACAGGATGCCCGCGTCGATGGTGTCCACGCGCTCCTGGGGCAGGCCTGCCAGGACCGAGCACAGGCTCTGGCCGTCCGGGGTCTCCAGGACCCGGGCCACGGCCCCGCGGCACAACAGCGGCGGGTGTCCGGGCTCGCCCCGGAACCAGGGCGCCAGCACCTCCACCACGCCGTAGGGCAGGCGCTCCAGGCGCTCCAGCAGAAGGCGCAGGGTGCTCGGCCGCACCAGGGGAATGTCCACGGGCAGGAGGAACACGGCCTCCAGGTCCGGCGGCAGGGCCGCCAGCCCGGCCCGCGCCGAGCCGTACATGCCCTGGGCGAAGTCCGGGTGGTGCACGCAGCGGATGCCCAGGCGGGAGGCCTCGGCCCGGACCTCCGCGGCGCGGTGGCCGGACACGGCCACGATCTCGGCGGCCCCGGCCTTGCGGAAAAGCTCCGCGGCCCGGGCCAGCAGGCTCCTGCCGCCCAGGGGCAGCAGGGGCTTGAAGCCGGAGATGCGCGAGGACAGACCCGCGGCCAGGATCACGGCGCCGAAGCGCAACGGCGCGTCGCTCATGCCGAACCTCCCGTGTACGGACGGGAGGATAGCCTCTTGGCCGTCGCCGCGCCAGCCCCCAGCGGGCTAGACCCGCAGGCGTTCGAAAAGCCGGAACAGGAGCAGCACCAGCAGGGCGAAGGGTCCGATCACCAGCCAGTGGTTGACCCCCAGCACCTGGGGCAGGGTGAGCTTGCCCAGGTCGCCCCAGGTGAGCACGGTGTCCAGAAGCCGGGGATAGGCCTCGGCGTAGAGGGCCGCGCCCGCCAGCATGCCAAGGATGGCCCAGAAGGCGTCCAGCCGCCCCTCGCCCAGGGCCCCGGCCGCGGTGCCCGGGCAGTAGCCCACCAGGCCCCAACCCAGGCCGAAGAGCAGCCCGCCGATGATGTTGCCGCCGAGCACCGCGGGCTTCACGGAGAGCTTGACCAGGCCCAGGTCCAGCAGGCCGTAAACCCCGATCATGCCCACCACCACGGTGGAGAGCATGAACTTGACGATGGTCATGTCCTTGAGCCGAAGGGCGCCCAGCTGCCGGTCGTAGCGCAGCACCTCGCAGCGCTGGAGCAGGACGCCGAAGAGCGCGCCGGTGGCCAGGCCGTACCAGAGATCCATGCTCACCTCCCGCCGTAGAGCAGCCGGGCCGTGATCAGCCCGCCCACGAAAAAACAGGCCAGGGCCACGAACCCGCTCAGCGAGAGCTGGAGCGTGCCGGACAGGCCGTGGCCGCTGGGGCAGCCGTCGGCCAGCCTGGCCCCGAACATGGCCAGGACCCCGCCCAGGAAGGCCACCACCCCGCGCCGCGTTCCGGAACGGCCGAAGCGCGCGGCGAAGGAGTCGGGCACGGCCAGGAGCCGGAAGGTGTTGCCGAGGATCGAGGCGAGGAAGGCCCCCAGGAAGATGCCGGCCACGAAGGTCATCTGCCAGTCCAGCGCGGGGATTTCCTTCATGAAGTAGGGCATGGCGGCCACGCGGTCCGCGGCCACGGCGGATTCCAGGTATCCGGCCACGCGCACGAAGGTGGTGGAGGCGCCGAAGAACTTCCCGGCGCCGTAAACCGAGAGCACCACCAGTATCCCGGCCAGGGCCCCGCCCAGATAGGGGTTCATGGGCCTGCGCCGCGTCTGCGGATCGTACATGGGACCTCCTCGGATGGACGGTTTTGGGTCCCTATACCCCTATTTCGTTCCCCGTTGCAAATCGTCGCCGCCCCCGGACGTTTGACAGCAGGGGGTTCGCCGGACTAGCCTGCACTCGCCCTCCAACAGCAAGGCGGTTTTTCCCCATGCATCCCCGCTTGAACGCCCCTGGCGGCATCCGCGACGTGCTCCACGTGGGCCTGCCCCTGGTCCTGGGCATGGCCTCCACCACGGCCATGGAGTTCACGGACCGCATCTTCCTGGGCCACTACGCGCTCACGGCCATCGCCGCGGCCCTGCCCGCGGGTCTGGCCAACTTCGTGTTCCTGTCCTTCTGCCTGGGCGTGGTGGAGTTCGCCGGGGTCTTCGTGGCCCAGTACATCGGGGCCGGGCGGCCCGGCCGGGTGGGCTCGGCCCTCTGGCAGGGGCTCTGGTTCTGCCTGCCCGCGTCCGCGTTCCTGGCCTGCCTGTCCCTCGCGGCCCCGGCCCTCTTCGCCCTGGCCGGGCACCCGGCCGAGGTCCAGGTTCAGGAGGTGGAATACTTCTCCATCCTGTCCAAGGGCTCGGGTCTGGCCCTCATGGGCATGTGCCTGTCCACCTTCTTCTCTGGCCGGGGCCTGACCACGCCGGTGATGCTCGTGAACATGGCCGGGACCGTGCTGAACATCCCCCTGGACTACGTGCTCATCTTCGGCAAGTGCGGGTTCCCGGAGCTGGGCATCCGCGGCGCGGCCTACGCCACGTGCGCGGCCTGGGGCTTCAACTGTCTGCTCTTCGCCCTCATGGTCTTCCGCCGCTCCCACGAACGCTGCTTCCACGTGTTTTCGGCCTGGCGCTTCGACCGCGAGCTGTTCGCCCGCTTCCTGCGCTTCGGCCTGCCCGGAGGCGTCCAGTTCGCCATGGACATCCTGGGCTTCACCCTGTTCCTCTTCCTGGTGGGGAGCCTGGGGGCCGAGAGCCTGGCCGCCACCAACATCGTGTTTTCCATCAACGGCCTGGTCTTTTTGCCCATGGTCGGCATGTCCGTGGCGGCCAGCGTGCTGGTGGGCCAGGCCATGGGCGCGGGCGACCCGGACCGGGCGGTCTTCGCCAACACGAGCGCGCTCTACGTCTGCCTGGCCTACACCCTGGTCCTGGACGCGGTCTTCATCTTTTTCCCGCGCGAGCTGCTGAACCTGTTCCAGCCCCGGGACATCTCGCCCGAACAGTTCGCGGCCATCCGCGAGACCGGGGTGGTCCTCCTGCGGCTGGTGGCCGTGTACTGCCTGTTCGACGCCGTGGGCATCATCCAGTACGGCTCCCTGCGCGGGGCCGGGGACACCCGCTTCGTCATGCTGGCCATGCTGGGGGCCTCCCTGTCCCTGCTCGTGCTGCCCACCTGGCTCATGGTCCGGGTTCTGGGCTGGGGCCTGTACCCGGCCTGGGTCTGCGTGCTCCTCTACATCGCGGGCCTGGCGGTCATCCTGCGGAAGCGCTTTGCGCGCGGGGCCTGGCGCAGGCTCCGGGTCATCGAGCCGAGCTGAGCCGGGGCCGTGATCAGCCGTGATGATGATCTGACGGCGATGATCACGGGCCTTGCGCTCGCGCTTGCAATCCCTTATTCTTCCTCCGGAATCCTGTAACAGCACCCGGAGGACCCATGGACTGGCTCTCGGTGGCCGAGATCGCGCGCCTCACCCGCATCCCCGCGCCCACGGCCCGGCGCTACGCCTCGCTCTTCCGGGAATTTTTGCCCCACCGCAAGACCGGCCGCGTGACCCGCTACGCCCCCGAGGCGGCCCGGATCTTCGAGCGCATCTCGGGCCTCTACCACGAGGGCCGCGTGACCACGGAGATCGAGGAGGTCCTGCGCCGGGAGTTCTCCCGCACCATCGACGTGGACGCCGGGGCGGCCGAGACCCTGCCCGAACCCGCGCCCGGGCTCCTGGACCAGTTCAACGCGAGCCTCCAGGTCATCGCGGACCAGAAGGCGGTCATCGAGGCCCTGCGCGAGGACGTGCGCAAGCTCAAGGCCGGGTTCGTGCTCCTGGCCCGGGGCCAGAAGAAGCTCAAGGCCCTGCCCCAGGCCGGTGGCGGCGATTTCGAGCGCACGGCCCAGTCCCTGGCCCGCAAGGACGCCGAGCTGGAGGAGCTGGCCCTGGGTCTGTCCTTCGACACCTCGGACCTCAAGATCAAGCTCCAGACCCTGGAGCAGGAGCTGGTGCGCCTGCGCAAGGACCGCCGCGAAATGGAGCGCAATCTCCTGGACCGCATGGAGCGCCTGAAACAGTCCTGACGCCTTCCCGGCGTTGATGTTTGCGGCTTCCTGGGCTATAGCGGGACACAAGAACCCGCCTCGACACAGCCCAGGAGGAATCCATGATCCAGCGTCTCAAGTTCTTGGCCGTGGCCCTGGCCCTGCTCTCCCTCGCCGCCTGCTCCAGCCTGAACACCGACTCCGTCGATGCGCAGCCCGCCCCGGCCGCTGCGGCCGGCGACGGCTCGTCCAAGGCCGAGATCCACACCGAGACCTTCGAGGATCCCAACTACTACTATGATTTCGGGGACATCCTCGTGCCCCGCGAACTTTCCTTCCAGGCCGACGAAAGCTACGTGTTCGACACCAACTCCTTCAAGTCCGGGGTCATGATCTTCACCGGCCGGGTGAACAACGCGGACCTGGTGAGCTTCTTCATCAAGAGCATGGCCAAGGACGGTTGGAACCTGGTCACCTCGCTCAAGGCCGAGAAGTCCATCCTCATCTTCGACAAGTACAACAAGAGCGCCTCCATCCAGATCCAGAACGGCTTCAAGTCCCGCGTGGTCATCGTGGCCGTGGAGGCCAAGGGCGGACCCGGCGGCGCGGCCCAGCCCCGGCAGAGCCAGGGCTCTTACAGCGGCAGCCCTGCGGGCGGCGGCTCCTACTCCGGCGGGTTCTCGTCCGGCGGCGCTCCGGTCAGGGAACAGGAACTGCGCTAGTGACCGGCCCCCTCTCCTTCTCCGGCTTCCTGGGCTCCCGGGTGCACCTGGGGGTCACGGGCAGCGTGGCCGCGTACAAGGCCCTGGACCTCCTGCGCCTGCTCACGGGCGCGGGCTGCTCGGTGTCGGCCACGCTCACGGAATCGGCCCGGCGCTTCGTGACCCCGCTGTCGTTCCAGGCCCTGGGCGCGGATCCGGTCTTCGGCGGCATGTTCAAGGAGGGCGAAAACCCCTTCGGCCACCTGGCCCCGGGCAAGACGGCCCAGGTCATGGTCATCGCCCCGGCCTCGGCCAACACCCTGGCCCGGCTGGCGAACGGCCTGGCCGACGACATGCTCTCCTGCCAGGCCCTGGCCTTTTCCGGCCCGCTCATCCTGGCCCCGGCCATGAACCCGAACATGTGGGCGGCCCCGGCCACCCGCGAGAACTGGACCAGGCTCCTGGCCCGCGGCGTGCGCGGCGTGGAGCCCGAGGCCGGCCCCGTGGCCTGCGGCGACCAGGGCCAGGGTCGGCTGGCCGCCCTCTCCGAGATCCAGGCCGCCGTGCTGCGCGCCCTGGCGCCTCAGGACATGGCGGGCAAGCGCGTGCTGGTCAGCCTGGGTCCCACCCGCGAGGCCTGGGACCCGGTGCGTTTCTGGTCCAACGCCTCCTCGGGCCTCATGGGCGCGTCCCTGGCCGTGGCGGCCTGGCTGCGCGGGGCCGAGGTCACGGCCGTGGCCGGACCGGCCCAGGTGGAGCTGCCCCGGGGCCTGACCCGCGTGGACGTGACCACCGCGGCCGAGATGCACGCCGCCTGCCTGGACCTCTGGCCGCGGATGGACGTGGCCTGCATGACCGCCGCGGTCTCGGACTTCCGGCCCGAGCCCTACGGCGACACGAAATTCAAGAAGGACAAGGCCGCGGACGGGCTGACCATCCGCTTCCTGGCCAATGCGGACATCCTCAAGGACATGGGCGCCCGCAAGAAGAAGGGCCAGGTGCTGGTGGGCTTCGCGGCCGAGACCTCGGACCTGGAAACCCAGGCCCGGGCCAAGCTCAAGGCCAAACACCTGGACATGGTGGTGGCCAACCGCGTGGATCTGCCGGACTCCGGCTTCGGCGGCTCCAACAACACGGTCTGCGTCTTGGACCGGCGGGGGCGGCTGGAGCACTGGACCGCCCTGCCCAAGACCGAGGTGGCCTGGCGCATATGGGATCTCCTTCCGCAACTCTGAACCTGCCCCCGCACCTGCTGCCCTGGCACGCGGCGGGACTCAGGCACGTCCTGGGCTGCAAGCCTGTTTCGCGGGCTTCCGGCGCAACGGGCGAAGGGCCCGATCCGCAAGCCGTCCCCAAACGACCGCAAGTCTCCTTTCCCCAGCCCTGGGCCCGCTGCTGGCAGGCGGTCCCGGCCACGGCCCGCATCGTCTGGACCTACCTGGAGCTGGGCCGCGACCTCTGCGGCCGGCCCTCGCCCGAACGGCGCAACCTGTTCCGCACGCTCCTGGCGCATTTGAACTGGCCCAAGGGCGTCACGGCCTTCTGGCCCCTGTGCTGCCCGGACGGCGACGCGGTCTGCACGCGGCCCGAGATCTTCTGGCAGGGCTGCGCGGCCCTGGCCGTGAAGCACGTGGCCTGCTTCGGGTCCGAGGCCCTGGCCCTGCTCTGCCCCGCGGCCGATCCCGCGGCCCTTTCGCACCAGCACGGGGCGGTCACGGTGCACATCCTGCCCGCGCCCGGGGACCTGCTCCCGCTTTTGCCGCACGACCAGCATCTGGCCGTGGACCGGCTCCGGTCGTTGCGTTTCTGATTCCTTTCCATTTCTGAAGACAGCCGACAGTTGTCTTTTCCCGGCATTGAGGCCAGGATGATCTCATGCTCAGGAACTTCTTCGCTGCCCTGGCCCTTGCGGGCCTGCTGCTCCTGGCCTTTCCTCCTTTCTGCGAACCCGCGAAGCCGGCGGTGCGCATTCTGGAGGCCGATCTCACCGGGGCCGTGACCCCGCTCCAGCAGGAATTCCTGCGCCGCGCCCTGGACCAGGCCCGGGACCAGGGCTGCGACGCCCTGCTCCTGCGCCTGGACACCCCGGGCGGGCTCCTCGACTCCATGCGCGCCATGGTCAAGGACATGCTCAACGCGCCCCTGCCCGTGCTGGTCTGGGTGGGCCCCAAGGGGGCCCAGGCCGCGTCCGCCGGGGTCTTCCTGGTGGCGGCCTCGGACCTGGCCGGCATGGCGCCCCAGGCCACCATCGGCTCGGCCTCGCCCGTGGCCCCGGGCGGCGAGGACCTGAACCAGACCCTCAAGACCAAGGTCATGGCCGACCTGGAAAGCCTGGTGCGCGGCGCGGCCCTGGCCCGCGGCCGCAACGCGGACTGGTATGAGCGGGCCGTGAGCGAAAGCGTGAGCCTCACGGCCCAGGAGGCCGTGCTCCAGAAGGTGGTGGAGGTCCTGGCCGACGATCCCCTGGACTTCCTGGAGCAGGCCGGAAAGCGCGGCCTGGAGCGGCCCGGCGGCGCGCTGCGCTTCACGCGCGATCAGGTGGTCGTCGAGCGGCTGGAGCCCTCCCTGCGCGACCGCCTCCTGTCCTGGGTCCTGCATCCGCAGGTGGCCTACTTCCTGTTCCTGGGCGGGCTGGCCGGGCTGTTCTTCGAGATCACCACGCCCGGGGCCGTGCTGCCCGGCGTGCTGGGCGGGCTGGCCCTGCTCCTGGCGCTCTACGCCATGAGCGTGCTGCCCACGCGGGCTGCCGGGCTGGGCCTGGTGCTCCTGGGCCTGCTCTTCTTCTGGCTGGAGATCAAGATCACGAGCTTCGGGCTTCTGGGCCTGGCCGCGGTGGCCGCCCTGTTCCTGGGCTCGCTCCTGCTCTTCGAGCCGGGCACGGGCCTGCCGGGCCTGCCGCTCTCCACGGTGATCGTCACCGTGGCCGGGCTTTCGGCCCTGCTGGCCGGAATCGTGGCCCTGGTGGTGCGCTCCCAGCGGTCGCGGCAGGTGACGGGCGATCAGGCCATGCTCGGCCTGGCCGCCGAGGTCCTGGATTGGAGCGGGGACCGCGGCCAGGTCCGGGTGCGGGGCGAGATCTGGGCCGCCCGCTCGGACGCCCCCCTTGTTCCGGGCGGCCGCGCCGTGGTGATCGGCCAGAGCGGACTGACCCTGGTCCTGGCCCCGGAACAGGCCCCGTTCCAGAACAATCCTTCGCACGAACCCTGATGATCCCTTCTGGAGGTTCCCATGTTCACCTTTCTGCCCCTGGCCGTCATCCTGCTGGCGCTCTTCGGCGCGTCCATCCGCATCCTCAACGAGTATGAGCGCGGCGTGATCTTCCGATTGGGCCGGGTGATCCGGGCCAAAGGACCCGGGCTCATCCTGCTCATTCCCTGGATCGACCGCATGGTCCGGGTGTCCTTGCGGGTGGTCACCATGGACGTGCCCAATCAGGACGTGATCACGCGCGACAACGTGAGCGTGAAGGTCAACGCCGTGGTCTATTTCCGCATCGTGGACCCGGTGCAGGCCGTCGTGGAGGTGGAGGATTTTATTCTGGCCACTTCCCAGCTTGCACAGACCACCCTGCGCAGTGTATGTGGCGGCGTCGAGCTGGACGAGCTCCTGTCCCACCGCGAAAAGGTCAACTCGCAGCTCCAGGCCATCCTGGACCAGCACACCGACCCCTGGGGGGTCAAGGTGACCACGGTGGAGGTCAAGTACATCGATCTGCCGCAGGAGATGCAGCGGGCCATGGCCAAGCAGGCCGAGGCCGAGCGCGAGCGGCGGGCCAAGGTCATCAACGCCGAAGGCGAGTACCAGTCGGCCGACCGGCTGAGCCAGGCCGCGGAGATCATCGGCCGCCACCCCGAGGCGCTGCAGCTGCGCTATCTCCAGACCATGCGGGAGATCGCGGCCGAGAGCAAGGCGTCCACGCTCATCCCCGTGCCCGTGGACCTGTTCCGGCTCTTGTCCGGACAGGGAGGACAGAGCGCCAAGCGCGCAGAGGAGAACGAATGAAGATTCTGGTCACCGGAGCCGCCGGGTTCATCGGCTTCCACCTGAGCCGCCGCTATCTGGAGCAGGGCCACAGCGTGGTGGGCCTGGACATCATCAACGACTACTACGACCCGGCCATCAAGCACGCGCGCCTGGACATCCTCAAGGGATACCCGGCCTTCACCTTCGCCCGGCTGGACCTGGCCCACGCCGCGGACATCGCCGGGCTGTTCCAGGCCCACGGCTTCGACCTGGTGGTGAACCTGGCGGCCCAGGCCGGGGTGCGCTACAGCCTCCAGAACCCCCGCGCCTACATCGACTCCAACATCGTGGGCTTCCTGAACATCCTGGAGGGCTGCCGCCACACCAAGGTGGGCCACCTGGTGTTCGCCTCCAGCAGCTCGGTGTACGGCCTCAACACCCACATGCCCCTGTCCCCCCACCGCGGGGTGGACCACCCCATCAGCCTGTACGCGGCCTCCAAGAAGTCCAATGAGATGATGGCCCACTCCTACGCCCATCTCTACGGCCTGCCCTGCACGGGCCTGCGCTTCTTCACGGTCTATGGGCCCTGGGGCCGGCCGGACATGGCCCTGTTCCTGTTCACCAAGGCCATCCTGGCGGGCAAGCCCATCAACGTCTTCAACTACGGCAAGATGCGCCGCGACTTCACCTACATCGACGACATCATCGAGGGCGTGGTGCGCATCGGCGAAAAGCCCGCCGCGCCCAACCCGGACTGGGACTCCGCCAACCCGGACCCGGCCACCAGCTCAGCACCCTACCGCATCTACAACATCGGCAACAACCACGTGGAGGACCTCTCCCGCTACATCGAGGTGCTGGAGAAGGAGCTGGGCCGCAAGGCCGAGTGGAACCTCATGCCCATGCAGGCGGGCGACGTGCCCGCCACCGAGGCGGACGTGGACGACCTGGTGCGGGACGTCGGCTTCAAGCCCTCCACCACCATCGAGGACGGCGTGGCCAAGTTCGTGGCCTGGTATCGCGAGTATTACAAGATGTAATCAGGGCCGCTGCGGCCACAGGACGCCCCTGGCTTCGGCTGGGGGCGTTTTTTTATCTGTTGCGAAACCCGGATGTTGGCGCGCGAGGGGTGAAGTTTTCCGTCCCGTCTCTTGTTTTTCCCGCGCAATACGTCTAAAGGCTGAAGGAACGCGGAGCCGCTGCTCCGGTTTCACGTGAAACAGGTGATGATCGCCCTCGCGTTTCACGTGAAACAGCCGGAGCCGCCCTCCCCCAACAAAGGCAACTCTCAGAAATACCTGAACAAGAGGGGTCACCGTGGCCAGACGCATCGTCATCGCCAACCAGAAGGGCGGGGTGGGCAAGACCACCACGGCCGTGAACCTGGCGGCCTCCCTGGCGGTCATGGAAAAGAAGGTCCTCCTGGTGGACTGCGATCCCCAGGGCAACGCCTCCAGCGGCCTGGGCTTCTACCCCGGCGACCGCCGCGAGAACATCTACAGCGTGCTCTTCCAGCCCGAGAACGTGCGCAAGGCCATCGTGGATTCGGGCATCCCCTTCCTGAGCCTGCTCCCCGGCACCCAGGACCTGGTGGGCGCGGAGATCGAACTGGCCGACAAGTTCGGCCGCGAGTACTACGTGCGCGACCTGGTCCAGGGCCTGGACCAGGACTACGACTTCATCCTCATCGACTGCCCGCCCTCCCTGGGCCTGCTCACGGTGAACGCCCTGTGCGCGGCCAAGGAGCTCCTGGTGCCGCTCCAGTGCGAATACTACGCCCTGGAAGGCATCGCCCAGCTGCTCATGACCTACGAGCTGGTGCGCAAGCGCCTGAATCCGGACCTGGACATCCTCGGCGTGGTGCTCACCATGTACGACTCGCGCAACCGCCTGTCCTGGCAGGTGCGCAACGAGGTGCGCAAGGCCTTTCCCCAGCACCTGTTCGAGACCATCGTGCCGCGCAACGTGCGGCTCTCCGAGGCCCCGAGCTTCGGCAAGCCGGTGATCACCTACGACATCAAGTCCACGGGCGCCGAGGCCTACCTGGCCCTGGCCCAGGAAGTGGCGCGCAGCCGCACGGCCCGCAGCAGCCAGGGCGAGCCCGCCCCGGCCGCGCAGGCCCAGGCCTAGTCCTTGTAGCGGGCTTCCTTGGACGGCACCTTGTCCTGGAACGGCCGGACTTCGGTGGTGATATGACTCTTGAAATGCTTCTTGGAGATCTTGGCCCGGCACTGGACGCAGGTGAAGGCCACCAGCCCGCCCAGGCTGGCGGCCGTGAGCCGGAACTTGCGCGGCTCGTCCCGGGTCCAGTCCGCGGTCTCGGACCCGCACGCCGTGCAGCGGATGTCCGTGTCCACGGGATAGGGGAAGTCCCAGTACTGCTTGAGGGTCTCCCAGTCCGCCATGGGCTCGGGCCGCTCGGGCGCGGCCTTGGGGCTCAGGGCCGCCTGCACCAGGTCGCGCACCTTGGCCCAGGCCTCGGCCGAAAGCTGCACCCCGATGAGACCGCCGGTCTTGTCGTACAACTCGGTAATCGGATCGTAAACCATACACCCTCCCGCAGGGATGGAAATCACGGCGCGGGCTTCGGCCCGGCCAGGGCACTATAGGCGCGCCGGGAACGTCCGGCAAGCCTGCCCCAAGCACCAGGAGCGAACCATGGCCACCAGCACCAGAGGACTCGGACGCGGACTCGACGCCCTGCTCGGCGGACTCAGCCCCGAAAGCCCGGCCGCGCCCGGCGAGGTGAAAAACATCGCCCTGGCCGCCATCATCCCCAATCCCAATCAGCCGCGCAAGGAATTCGACCCCGCGGCCCTGGACGACCTGGCCGCCAGCATCAAGAGCCAGGGCGTGCTCCAGCCCGTGCTGGTCCGCCCGCTCCCGGACAAGCCCGGCTCCTTCGAACTGGTGGCCGGCGAGCGCCGCCTGCGCGCCTCCAAGCTGGCCGGGCTCACCGAGATACCGGCCCTGGTCCGCCCCCTGGACGACCGCGAAAGCCTGGCCATCGCCCTCATCGAGAACCTCCAGCGCGAGGACCTGAACGCCATGGAGGAGGCCGAGGGCTACCGCCAGCTCCTGGACCAGTTCTTCGTGACCCAGGAGGACCTGGCCCGCCAGATCGGCAAGAGCCGCCCGGCCCTGGCCAACGCCCTGCGCCTGCTCCAGCTCCCCGGCGAGGTCCAGGAGGACGTGCGCCGCGGCCGCCTGAGCGCAGGCCACGCCCGGGCCCTGCTGGCCGTGAGCGACCCCGAGGCCGCCGAGGGCCTGCGCCGCCGCATCCTGTCCAAAAACCTCACCGTGCGCCAGGCCGAGGAGGAAGTGAGCCTCTGGAAGGCCACAGGCTCCCTGTCCCTGGCCCCGGTCGAGCCCGAGCCGGAACCCGAACCCGAGGCCGAGCCAGCGCCCCGGGCCCGGCGGCCCCGCTCCCAGCCCAAGGACCCGCTCCTGGCCGGACTCCAGAAGCGCCTGGGCCAGGAGCTGGAGGCCAAGGTCCGCATCCAGGGCGGCCCGGACCTGGGCAAGCTCACCATCCCCTTCTCGGGCCGCGGCCAGCTCCTGGACCTGGCCCGCAGGCTGGGCGTGGACGTGGACGATCTCTGAATCAGCGCAGCACAGACAACACAGCGAAGCAGCAGGACAAATAGAAATGATCTCCAAGCAGGCGCAACTGAACGCCGTGACCAGGCTGGCGGGCCGCAAGGTGTGCATCATCGGCGACCTCATGCTTGATCACTACATGATCGGCAGCGTGGACCGCATCTCGCCCGAGGCCCCGGTGCCCGTGGTCCGCGTCACCCGCGAGGATCGGCTCCTGGGCGGGGCGGGCAACGTGGCCCGCAACGTGGCCGCCCTGGGCGGCAAACCCGTGCTCTTCGGCTGCTCCGGCGACGATCCCGAGGGCGCGGCCCTGGCCCGCATGTGCGCCGAGGCGGGCATCGAATCCCGCATCCTCAAGGACGCGGCCCGCCCCACCACCCGCAAGACCCGCATCATCGCCCACAACCAGCAGGTGGTCCGCGTGGACTCCGAGAGCCCGGACCCCCTGGCCGAGCCGCTCCTGGACGAGCTCTTCTCCCGCCTGGCCAAGGCCCTGCCCGAATTCTCCGTCATCGTGCTCTCGGACTACGGCAAGGGCATCGTGTCCCGCGGCCTCATGGACCGCCTCAAGGACCTCCTGGCCCCCCTGCCCCGGCGTCCCCTGGTCCTGGTGGACCCCAAGCCCGTGAACTACGACCTCTACAAGGGCGTGGACCTGCTCACCCCCAAC
>JAWRKD010000113.1:0-5241 GCA_040307135.1 Desulfovibrionaceae bacterium | reverse complement strand
GAGCCCGAGAGGCGCGAAATAGTTCATTGCGCAACCTCCTGTCCGGCGGGGGCCTGGGCCGCGGTCCCGGCGGCGGCCGCCTCCTCGCGCTGGCGCTTGGCCTCCAGATCCTTCTCGATCTCGCCGAAGGTCTTCTGGACCTCGCCCGGCAGCCACTCGGGCAGGATCTCCGGGGTGATGAAGATGAGGTACTCGGTCAGGGTCTCGCTGTTGGACTTGCTGCCGAAGAGCAGGCCCGCGCCGGGCACGTCCTTGAGCCCGGGCACGCCCGAGCTGGTTTTCGAGGTGTTCTGCTTGGTCAGGCCGGAGATGACCACGGTCTCGCCGTTGCGGGCGATGAGCGTGGTCTCGGTCTGCTTCTTGATGATGTACGGGTTGCCGGACACCTCGCGGGTGGAGTCCACCTCGTCCTTCTTGATGAGCAGGGTCATCTTGAGGAACTGCTTGTCGATGATGTGCGGGGTGATCTCCAGGCGCAGGACCACGTCCTGGAACTCCACGGACACGGTCTTGTCCGCGCCCGTGCCCTCGATGGTCTGGTAGGGCACGCGCTCGCCGCTTTCGGTGTAGGCCTTCTGGTTGTCCAGGGTGGTGATGGAGGGGCTGGAGATGATGTTCAGCTTGCCCTCGTCCTGCAGGGCCTTGAGCTGGACCTCCAGGATGTTCCCGCCGATCTCGCCGAGCATGAGGCCCAGGGCCGTGCCGCCGCTGTCGCCCTGTTTGGGGAAGCCGTCCGGCACGAAGTCCAGGCCGTAGCCCAGGCCGGAGAGGCCCGTGTGCAGATCATAGGTGGCCCCGCCCGAACGCGGGTCCGTGGTGGTGGTGCTGGAGCCGCCGGGCACGACCCAGAGGTTCTCGTTCTTGCCCACGCTTCCGGAATAGCCGCCGCCCCACTGGAAGCCCAGGCCGCGGGCCGTGTCCTGAGTGGTCTCCACGATGTGGGCCTTGAGCTTGATCTGGGAACGGGGCCGGTCCAGGTTCTCCACCAGGCGCAGGAACTTGTCCTGGTCCCCGGCCAGGGTCTGCACGATGACCGAGTTGGTGAAGGTGTCCACGTCGATGGAGCCGATGGTCTTGCCGTCGGCGTCCTTGGCCAGGAACTTCTCCAGGCCCTCCTTCATGGTCTTCACGTCCGCGAACTTGACCTTGATCACGCTGGTGGTGAGCGGCGCGGTCTTCTCCATGGCCATCTGCTCGGTGCGGCGCTTCTTGCGCAGCACGTCGTACTGGAGGTCGGCGTCCATATCCTCCAGGGTCATGACCCGGATGATCTCGCCCTCCCAGGCGAAGGCCAGCTTGTTGGAGCGGAGCACGCCGCGGAACACGCTGTCCCAGGGCATGTCCTGGATGTTCACGCTCACCGTGCCCTCGACCTTTGGGCTGACCACGATGCTCTGGCGCGCGGCCCGGCCCAGGGCCTGGATCACGGCCACCACGTCGGCGTCGTGCATGCGCAGGGAGACCTTCATGTGCGGCAGGGGCCGCTCGGACTCCTCGGTGGGCTGGGTCACGATCTGCTGGCGGTGCACCTCTTCCAGGCGGTCCGGGTACTGGGCCGCGGTCTTGGGGACGGAGTGGCCCTGGGCCTGCTCGGACATGACCTTGTACTTGTCCATGGCCGGATCGGTCTCCTGCGCCTTCTTCTCGGCGCAGGACGCGGCGAACAGCAGGAGCCCCAGGAAGGCGACCCGGAGCGCGTGCCGAAGGAGGATGCGTGCCATGCCTACCTGCCTACCTTCACGTCCACGGGCTTGAGGGCGTCCTCGGTGAGCGGCAACTTGCGCCGCCCCCGCTCGTCGCCCTCCCCGCGGGACAACTCCACGTAGTTCTGCTGGATGGAGGCCACCACGTAGCCGGTGGTCTCGACCTCCTCGCCCACGGCGTATTCCACGCCGTTGATCACGGCCAGGACCTTGTCCCCCACCTTGACGTAGCCCTTGTAGAGCAGGCTTTCGCCCGCCGCAGCCTGGCCCGCGCCCGGGAAGTAGAATTCCGTGTCCGCGGCGTAGAACGGGGAGACCAGCGTCTCCCGGCGCAGGAGTTCCACGCGGTACTGCTCGCTCTCGCTCATGGGCGCCTTGTCCAGCATCTGGTTGATCATCTCCGCGGTCTTGGACGCTTCCTGGGTCTCCACCGCCCGCACGGGCGCGGCGTCCTTGCCGCCCGGCCGTCCGCCGAACAGCTCAAAGGCTCCATATCCCACGCTGGCGATCATGAACGCCACCAGGATGACCTGACGCTTGGGCAGTGCCAACGGTCACCCCGGCTCAGGCCAGCGCAAAGCGCATCTGCATGTAAAACTCCAACCCCCCGGACACGGCCCGCACCTCGACTTTTTCCACCCTGTTCAGGCTGGGCTCGTTCTGCAACGCCACGAAGAATATCCGGAACTGGCTCAAACTCCCGGAAAACACCCCCTGGACCTGGATGCGGTTGCGCTCGGCCAGAACCGAGGCCGCGTCCAGGTTCAGCTCCAGGACCGTGAGCCCCGCGGACTCGGCCACCTTCTGGACCATGCCCGGCAGGTTTTGCAGCTGGGTCCGGGCCAAGGGCGCACGCGCCGGAAAGCCGAAGCTCCCGGCGTCCTCCTTGCTTTTGGCCTGCTGCAGCTTGAGCAGCACCGGCAGCAGGGCCTGCTGGCGGGCGATCTCGCCGCGCGTCCGGGCGATGTCCGCATCCACCTCGGCCAGGCGGCGCCGGGCGGGCAGCACCAGCGCCGCGGCCAGGGCCGCGAACAGGACCAGGGTCAGCACGGCCTTGAAGATCAGGCGTCGATCGTCGTCGGTCATGTTCCAGCGCAGCGTCACGGCCATCTGGCTATCCCAGGCTGATGTGCAGGACCACGTGCATGACCTTGCCGGCCGGCACGAAATCCTGCACCGCGTTGCTGTGGATCACCGGGGTGCCGAACAGCGGCGAGGCGTCCAGGTCGATGAGGAAGCGCGACAGGGTGGTGTCGAACTCCCCGGGATCGCCCAGGATCATGGCGTCCACCACCATGATCCGCGCCGAGTCCCCGGCGGGTCTGGCCTCGGCGGCCGGGGCGGCCTTGGCCGCGGGCTTGGCGCCCTTGGCCGGGGCCGCCTCCTGGACCGGTTCCTTGCCGAAGTCCAGGGTCAGGTTCAGAATCTTCACGTTCTCCGGCAACACCCCGGCCAGCTCGGCCACCACCGCCAGGGTCTCCAGGCGCTCCGCGGCCTCCTTGAACTCGGTGCGCTTGCGCACAACCTCCCCGGCCATGGTCATGAGCCGCGTGGCGTCCAGGGGCGGCTGGTAGCGCTCCAGCTCCTTTTTCAGGCCGTTCAGCTCGGCCGTGCGCCAGCGCACCTGGGCCTCGGTCAGGAAATAGGCGCCCCCGGCCAGGACCATGAGCAGGGCCGCTGCCGCAGCCAGCAGGTCGCCCAGGCGTTTGCGCCGGTTGGCGGCCTTGCGGCGGCGGTAGTTGTGCAGGAGGTTCAGGGTATAGCCCTGGTCCGAGGCGGCCAGGGCCGCGGCCTGGGCCATGTCCAGGCGATCCCGCTCCGCGGCCAGACCAAAGCGGTCCAGGCCCGGGATCCCGGCCAGGGGATCGAATATCTCCTCACGCAGCCCGAGCTGCCCGGCCATGAAGTTGCGGACCTGGGCGCAGGCGAACATCTCGCCGGAGAAATACAGGTGCTCCACGCGCTTGCCGAAGTTGGCGAAAAAATACTCCAGGGTCCGCTCGGCCTGGCGCACCAGACGCTCCATGGCCGGCTCCACAATCCCGAACACGGCCTCGGGGTCCAGGTCCGCCCCGGGCTGGCCTTCTGCCTCGGGCAGTCCCAGGAGTTTCGCCGCCACCAGCCGCCGGGCCGCGGCCAGGTCCAGGGACTGGACCTCCACGGCGCTGCCAAGGTTCTCCAGCAGGGCCTCGGCCATGCTGTTGGCACCGGACTTGATGGTCCGGCAGAACAGGAGCTTAGGGCCGGAGCTGATGGTGATGCAGGAGAACCCGGCGTCCATGTGCAGGGTGGCGGCCACCTCCTCCGGCCCGGCGATGCGGGCGGTGCGCAGCACGTTCTGGTGCGCTCCCGGGATGGTGGTGATCCCGGCCAGAGCCACCCCGGCCTGGGCGAAAATGCGGCGCAGGCCCTCGACCTCCTCGCGCCGGGCCAGGCAGGCCAGGACCTCGATCTTGTCCACGCCCTTGTCGCTCACCGGCCCCTGCACGCGCAGATCCAGAACCTGGTCCTGGTCCGAGAACTTCTGTTCCTTCTGGAGCTTCCAGTAGGCGCTCTCCTCCACCCGGCGCAGGGGCATCTTGGGCACCAGCACTGGCAGGATGTCGAAATCGCTGCTGCGCACAAAGGCCCAGACCTGGGCCTGGGCCAGGGCGCCGTTGAACTTGCGCAGACAGGCGGCCAGGAAGGGCGGAAATTCGGGGGCGGCGGGGGTGAGCCCGGCGGGATACGGGAAGCGGGCCGCGTCCAGGACCTTGACCGGAGCGGCCCGGGTCATGCGGATCACGGCCAAGCTGTCCTCGCGCAGGTCCACGCCCAGCGCCGTGCCGCGGCGCAGGCCGTTGAAGCCGAGCAGCGAGCGGAGGGAGGCGCGGGGCGGGCGGACCTTGCGGAACTTGGCGGCCGGGGCTGCGGGGGCGGGTCCAGCGGCCGGGACAGGCATCTCTCCCCCGGTCTCCGCGGGGCCGGGCGCGCCTTCGCGGATGACCTGAAGCAGGGCTTCGGTGGAGTCGATCCTGTCCCGTTTGTTCACCAGCCGTCCTCTACGCCATGCGGCGTTTCCTTCCCCGCGCGCCAGGGTCCCCGGGCCGCGGGGTCTGCCCGTGGCTGAAAATCGGCAATCTGTGTCGGTGATTCGGCAGGGAAATAAGCGGGTTGCCCTGTCCCGGGACCCCGGGCTCCCGCCCCTGCTGCGTGCGCCTGCAGGACCTGCTCATGCGATTTATTCCCGACATTATTTAGACATTTTTTAGGGCATAGCTGAAATCCCAAAGAAATGAAAGCCGAAACGGGCCAGATTCTAACGCCGTCACCAAGAATTCATGGCTGGTGCAGCCTTCGGACAGAAGGTTGCGGAAAAGCAAGCGGCGGCCTGCCCTGCGTCGCAACAAGGCGGCCAGGTTCAGACCAGGATGGGCACGGTTGAAATCAAGGCGGGGCAGGCGGGGCCGCCCGGCAAGGCAGGGCGATCTTCTGTCTTTGCGGCATGCTGCCGCATCGCCGCAGGGACGGCGGAAGGCCGGACCGCGTCACCCCGGGC
>JAWRKD010000112.1:0-6701 GCA_040307135.1 Desulfovibrionaceae bacterium | reverse complement strand
CCTCGCGGCGGCCGTTCTCGTCCTGGCCCAGGCCTGCGCCCGCCCCGCGGAGCAGGCGCCGACCGGCCGGGCCCGGGTGGCGGGCGTGCCCTTCTTCCCCCAGGAGGACTTCCAGTGCGGCCCGGCCTCCCTGGCCGGGGTCCTGGCCTTCCACGGGCTGAAGGCCACGCCCGGGGAACTGGCCGCCGAAATCTTCCGGCCGGACCAGCGGGGCACGCTGGGCCTGGACATGGCCCTGGCCGCGCGCAACCGCGGGCTCACGGCCCGCTTCTACGAGGGCTCGGCCGCGGACCTGGCCCGGGGCCTGGAGCGGGGCCTGCCCCTGATCCTGCTCCTGGACCAGGGCCTGGGGCCGGTGCAGCGCCTGCATTTCGTGGTGGCCACGGGCTACGGCCCCGAGGGCGTGACCCTGAACTCCGGCCGCGACCAGGGCCTGGCGATGGCCTGGCCGCGCTTCATGGACCAGTGGAACAGGACCGGACGGTGGACCCTGTGGATCGAGCGCTGATTTCCTGTTTGGCCCTGCTCCTGCTGGCGGGCTGCTCCCTGCCCCGCGTCACGGTGCACGAGGACCCGCTCACCCCGGCCGAGCACCTGACCCTGGGCCTGGCCGCGCTGTCGCGCGGGGACCCGGCGCGGGCCCAGGAGGAGTGCGAGGACGCTGGACGCGAGCCCGGGGCCCTCACCTGCCGGGCCGACGCCGCCTTTCTCCAGGGCAAGCCGGACCGGGCCGAGCCCCTGTACCGCAAGGCCCTGGCCGCGGACCCCAGGGACCACACCGCCCTGAACAACCTGGCCTGGCTTTTGTTCAGCCAGGACAAGGACCTGAACGAGGCCGAGACCCTGGCCTCCCGGGCCGTGTCCCTGGCCCCGGCCGAGCGGGCCGCGGACTACGCCGACACCCTGGCCCGCATCCGCACCCTGCGCGCGGCCCGCGGTCTGGGCGCGCAGGAGCCCGCGCCATGAGCCAGCTGCGCATCCTGCACGTGATCACGGCCCTGGAGACCGGCGGAACCGAGACCTTCCTGGCCCGGCTCCTGGAAAAGCTGCCCCGCGACCGCTTCAAGTCCCTGGTGGCCAGCCTGGTGCGGCCCGGGCACATGGGCGGCCGCATCCGGGCCCAGGGCGTGCCCCTGGCCAACCTGGGCCTGCGCCGGGGCCTGCCCATGCCCGGCGCGGTGAAGCGGCTCATGGAGGTCATCGACGATTTCCGGCCGGACGTGGTGCAGACCTGGCTCTACCACGCCGACCTGCTGGGGCTTCTGGCCGTGCGCCTGTCCGTGGAGGCGCCCCTGGTCTGGAACCTGCGCTGCGCGGACCTTTCCATGGCCAGGCCGCCGCTCTTCACCCGGCTGGCGGCCTGGGCCTGCGCCCGGCTCTCGCGCCTGCCCGACGCGGTCGTCGCCAATTCCGAGGCCGCCCGCGGCCTGCACCAGGCCCGGGGCTACAATCCCCGCGAGTTCCTGGTCCTGGACAACGGCGTGGACCCCGAGGCCTTCCGGCCCGACCCGGCCCTGCGGCTCCAGGTGCGCAAGGAGCTGGGCGTGGAGCCCGATGCGCCCCTGGCCGGAATGCTGGCCCGCTTCGACCCGGTCAAGGACCACGCCGGGTTCTGCGCGGCCGCGGCCCAGGCGGCCCAGACCCTGCCCCGGGCCCGCTTCCTGCTCTGCGGCGCGGGCACGGCCCTGAACAACCGGGAGCTGCGCGAGATGGTGCGCGCAAGCGGCCTGCAGGATCGCGTGATCCTGGCCGGACACCGCCAGGACGCCCCGCGCGTGCTGGCCGCCCTGGACGTGCTCTGCTCGGCGTCCCGGAGCGAGAGCTTCCCCAACACCCTCATCGAGGCCATGAGCTGCGGCGTGCCCTGCGCGGCCACGGACGCGGGCGACTCGGCCCGCATCCTGGGCGACACGGGCCGCATCGTTCCGCCCGGCGAGCCGGCGGCCCTGGGCCGGGCCCTGGCCGAGCTGCTGGCCCTGCCCGAGGCCGAGCGCCGGGACCTGGGCCTGCGCGCCCGGCGGCGGGTGCTGGAGCATTTCAGCCTGGACGCCGCGGCAGGGGCCTACGCCGCGCTCTACGAACGCCTGGCCGCCCGCCGGTGAGCCGTCGCCGCAGCCCGCGCGCGGCCTTGCATTCTGCCGCCGCGCAGGTATAATGAACAGGATATCGTGCTCCAACCCGGGACGACCCATGGCCCCATCCTCCTTCGACGTCCAGACCTTCCTGGACTACCTCGGCGGCGACCGCGAGCTGGCGGCGGAACTCCTGGCGGCCTTCGCCGAGGACGCGCCCCAGCGCCTCCAGGCCCTGGCCCGGGCCGTGGCCGCGAACAACGCCGAGGACGCCGTGCGCGCGGCCCATTCCCTCAAGGGCATGTGCGGGGTGGTGCGGGACCAGGAGGCCGTGAGCCTGGCCCTGGACCTGGAAATGGCCGGCCGCCGCGGCGATCTGGCCAGCCTGCGCGCGGGCCTGCCTCCCCTGGAGCAGGCCCTGGACCGCATCCTGGAAACGGCCCGGGCCTTCCTGGCCGCCTGATTCCTGCCTGTGGACAGCCGCCCGCCTCGGGGGGTATAGAGGCCCCGCGAGCCCCGTTTTCCGGCTCGCCAGCGAGGTATCCATGAAGCGTTTCCCGGCCGTCCTGGCCCTCTGTCTGCTCCTGTCCCTGACCGCCTGCTGGGGCGGCTCCCAGCCCCCGGCTCCGCCGGCCCAGGCCGCGGCCCCCAGCTCCCCGCTCCTGGACTTCCTCTCGGCCAACGAGCAGGGCGCCTCGGCCACCCTGGACGACCCCGAGTTCGGCCAGGGCGTGCTGGTGGTGGTGGACGAGCGCTTCTTCTCGGCCACGGGCGAGGAGTGCAAGCGCGCCACCCTCACGGCCGAGAACCGCGAAGCCGAGGTGGTGGTGGCCTGCCGCCTGGCCGACGGCTCCTGGCGTCTGGCCCCGCGCATCTGGGGCCCGGGCCTGTCCCGTTAGTCCCGCATCCCCGCGAGGTCCGTCATGCGCAACCTGCGCCTGCTTCCCTTGCTCCTCCTGCTGTTCCTGGTCCCTGCGGCCGCTGCCGCGGATTCCGAGCCCGCGCCCTTCGGAGCCAACCTGTTCCAGGGCAACTTCAGCCAGGCCCGTGCCGCCGACAGCCGCGAGGTGGGGGCGGGCGACCGCCTGGTCCTGCGGCTCTGGGGCGGCCGCACCTTCGACGACGTGCTCACCGTGTCCGACGACGGCAGCGTGGAGGTGCCCGACCTGGGCGTCATCCCGGTGGCCGGCCTGGCCCAGTCCCAGCTGGTGGAGGCCGTGCGCACCAAGCTGGCCGCGGCCGGAGACACCGAGACCCAGATCTACGTGACGCTCCTGGACGGCAGGCCCATCGCCCTCTTCGTCACCGGCTTCGTGCCGCGGCCCGGGCGCTACACCGGCTCGCCCGCGGACCCGGTGCTGGCCTTCCTGGACAAGGCCGGGGGCATCGAGCCCCGGCGCGGCAGCTTCCGCAACATCCGGCTGGTGCGCGCGGGCAAGGAGATCGCCAAGTTCGACCTCTACCCCTTCCTGCTGCGCGGCGAGCTGCCGCCGGTGCGGCTCCAGGACGGCGACACCCTGGTGGTGGGCGAGCGCGGCATCATGGTCAGCGCGGGCGGCGAGGTGCGCAACACGGCGCGCTTCGAGTTCCGCCCCGGCGAGGCCACGGGCGCGAACCTGGCCGCCATGGCCGACCCCCAGAGCCGGGCCTCGCACGTGAGCCTGTCCGGCACGCGCAAGGGCGCGCCCTACAACCTCTACCTGCCCCTGGCCGAGTTCAAAAACGTCCGGCTCATGGACGGGGACAAGGCGCAGTTTTTGGCCGACACCCCGGGCGACACCATCATGGTGGAGGTCCAGGGGGCCATCCGCGGGGCCTCGCGCTTCCCGCTCAAGCGCAACGCCCGGCTCAAGGACGTGCAGAACTACATCGCCGTGGACCGCGACCGGGCCAACCTGGCCGGGCTCTACATCAAGCGCCGCAGCGTGGCCCTGCGCCAGAAGGCGGCCATCGAGGACGCCCTGCGCCGCCTGGAGCAGAGCGCGGTGACGGCCAGCTCCACCACGGCCGAGGAAGCCCAGATCCGCAGCCACGAGGCCGAAATGATCGCCAAGTTCGCGGAAAAGGCCCGCAACGTGCAGCCCGAGGGCGTGGTGGTGGTGGGCTCCGGCGGCAAGGTGGCGGACGTGGCCCTGGAGGACGGGGACGTCATCGTGATCCCGGAAAAAAGCGACGTGGTCCTGGTCAGCGGCGAGGTCATGATGCCCCAGGCCATCGTCTGGAGCTCGGACCGCCGGGTCAAGGACTACATCCGCGGCGCGGGCGGCTACACCAACCGCGCGGACCGCGGCAACCTGCTCCTGGTGCGGCCCAACGGCGAGATCTTCCGGGCCTCGGACGTGGACGTGGCCGCGGGCGACCAGATCCTGGTCCTGCCGCGCATCGAGTCCAACAACATGCAGATGGTCAAGGACATGTCCCAGATCCTCTACCAGATCGCGGTGGCGGCGCAGGTCGCCATCGGGCTCTACTAGCGCCCAGGGCCGCGGCGTGGCCCTCACGGTCTATCAGGCCGCGCCGGGCTTTCTGGCCGAGCTGCTGGCCGAGCTGCCGCCGGGCTCCGAGGTGCGCGAGCCCCTGGTCCTGGTGCGCGGCCAGGCCCCGGCCATCGCCCCGGCCTGGGCCGCCAACGTCTGGCTGGAGCCCGCCTTCATCCCCATCGACTCCATCGGCGACGCGGCCAAAAAGCTCAAGGCCCTGCAGCGCAACTGGGCCCTGTGCCCCACCCTGCACCACCGCCGCGCCGCGCTCATCGCGGACAAGCTGCCCAAGGTCTCGGCCCGGCCCCTGGTGTTCGGCCAGCCCGCGCCCACGTCGCCCCTGGGGGCCTGGACCCTGTGGGACGAGCGCACGCTCCTGGCCTCCCCGCGCTGCGCCAGCCCCTTCGCCAACGGCGAGATCCGGTTCGTGGAGGACCGCGAAGGGCCGCCCAGCCGGGCCTATCTCAAGCTCTGGGAGGTGTTCACGCGCCTGGGGGTCACGCCCCAGCCCGGCGAACTCTGCCTGGACCTGGGCGCCAGCCCGGGCGGCTGGACCTTCGTGCTGGCCAGTCTCGGCGCGCGGGTGTTCGCCGTGGACAAGGCGCCGCTCGACCCGCGCCTGGAGAGGCTGCCCAACGTGGAGACCTGCATCGGCAGCGCGTTCGGCCTGGACCCGCGCCACGCCGGGGCCGTGGACTGGCTCTTCTCGGACGTGATCTGCTATCCCGAGCGCCTGCTGGCCTACGTGACCCGCTGGCTGGAACTGGGCCAGTGCCGCAACTTCGTCTGCACCGTGAAGCTGCAGGGCCCGGGCATTCCCGAGGCCCTGGCCGGGTTCCGGGCCATTCCCGGCTCGACCCTGACCCACCTCTGCCACAACAAGCACGAGCTGACCTGGGTGCGGCTGGGCTGAGTTTCCAGGCACCCGCCCGCCATTCTTTCTGGATTTTAATCGTCAATCCGGGTAGGCCACGGGAAAACGGCCCGCAGCCTGGAGGACCCGATGGCGGCAGGAAAGATCAAGGTCTGGCGCACGGTGATGCGCAGCTTCGCGTTCCCGTTCGCGCGCATGGCCGACGTGGCCCGGACCCTGGCCATGCCCCTGGGGCTCTGGCTGCTCCTGTCCCTGCCCCTGACCGCCTATCTCCTGTTCGTGTTCCGGTTCAGGACCGAGCACGTGCAGGGCCTGATCGTGCTCCTGGGCATGTTCCTGTTCACCCCCGGCATGATCAAGCTCTACCGCATCGTGCTCCTGCGCGAGGAGGCCGAGCTCTTGTCCGCGGTCCACTTCGTGCGCCGGGACGTGTTCGAGTACCTGGCCGCCCTGGTCACGATCCTGGTCATCGCCGTGGCCCTGGGCCTGGTCTTCGGCCTGGGCGGCGGCATCGCGGCCGCGGCCCTGGGCCTGCTCCTGGCGGGCAAGGCCGGGGCAGGCCTCGGCGGCGTGCTCGGCATCGCCGTGGCCAGCATCGCCCTCTGGCTCTTCCTGCCGCGCTATCTCCTGTCCCTGCCCAACGTGGCCGTGGGCGGCCCCCTGCGCTTCAAGGAGACCGTCCGGCTGAGCCGGGGCAACCGCTGGCGCCTGGGCTGGATCATGCTGCTGACCATGCTGCCCTTCTGCCTGATCAACCCGCTCTACACCCGCCACATCCAGGCGGGCAGCCTACTCAGCATCGTGCCCCTGGCCTTCCTCTTCCTCTCCGGGGTTCTGTCCAGCGCGGTGCAGGCCTACGCCCTGGCCGACGTGTTCCGCGAGCTGCTCATCATCGACAAGGCCCGCCAGGACGGGATGCTCTAGCAGCGGCCCCGGCCCCCGCAGGAACCGGGGCCGCGGTCTTCTAGACGCCCTTGTCCCGGCGGTACTCCACCAGGTCCGCCACGCTCAGCACGGGCAGGTTGTGGGTCAGGCCGAAGGCCTTGACCTCGGGCAGCCGGGCCATGCTGCCGTCGGCGTTGGTCAGCTCGCAGAGCACGCCCGCGGGGCCGAGCCCGGCCAGCCGCGCCAGGTCCACGGTGGCTTCGGTGTGGCCCCGGCGCTCCAGGACCCCGCCGGGCCGCGCCACCAGGGGGAAGACGTGGCCGGGACGCCGCAGGTCCGCGGGCCCGGCCCCTTCCGCCGTGGCCGCGCGGACGGTGGCCAGCCGGTCCG
>JAWRKD010000111.1:0-11311 GCA_040307135.1 Desulfovibrionaceae bacterium | reverse complement strand
TCGACCGCGCCGACGGCGGCCTGCGGGCCTTCGGCCTGGCCGGGGACCCGGCCACGGCCCAGGGCCGCGGCGACCGCATCCTGCTCTTCGTCAACGGCCGCGCGGTGCAGGACCGGCTCCTGCTGCGGGCCGTGCGCGAGGCCTACCGCGGCCGCCTGCTCTCGGGCGAGCATCCCCAGCTGGTCCTTTTCCTGGAGCTGCCGCCGGACGAGGTGGACGTGAACGTGCACCCGGCCAAGCTGGAGGTGCGTTTTCGCGACGAGAACGCGGTGTTCTCCGCGGTGCGCCGGGCCGTGCTCTCGGCCCTGGAGTCCGGCGCGCCCGGCGCGGCCTTTTTCCCGCAGCCCGCGCCCGCCCCGGAGGCGGCCCCGGCCCGGCGCGCCGGCCTGCCCCTGGAGCCGCCCAAGTTTTCCACCTACGGCCAGTTCCGCGCCCAGACCAGCGAGGCCTTGCGCGAGACGCCGGAGCCCGCGTTCCGGCCCGCGCCCGCCGCGCCGCAGCCCGAGGCCGCGCCGCCCGCGGCGGGGGGCATGGAATACCTGGGCCAGGTGGCCGGGACCTACCTGGTGCTGCGCACCGCCGACGGCCTGGCCCTGCTGGACCAGCACGCGGCCCACGAGCGGGTGCTTTTCGAGAACCTGCGCGCCGGGCGCACCAGGGGCCAGGCCCAGGCCCTGGCGGCGCCCCTGGACCTGGAGCTGCACCCGGACGAGGCCCTGCGCCTGGAGCAGATCGGCCGCGACCTGGAGCGCCTGGGCTTCCGCTTCGAGGCCGGCCCCGGAGCGGCGCGTCTCACCGCCCTGCCGCCGGGTCTTGATGCCGGGGCGGCAAAAGGGTATTTCCGGGCCGCGGTGAGCGGGCAGTCCCGGAACCTGGAAGATCTCTGGGTCATGCTTTCCTGCCGCTCGGCCATCAAGGCCGGCGACGCCCTGGCCCGGGACGAGGCCATGGCCCTGCTGGAATCATGGCTGGCCTGCCCGGGACGGGAGTTCTGTCCGCACGGCCGCCCGGTCCTGGTCCGTTTCGGCGCCGCGGACCTGGAAAAGCTTTTCAAGCGCCGCTAGTTACGGTGGACCGGCAGATTTTCGCGGCAGGTCCCGGCTCGGACCGTCCCGCGGCGCACGCACCGCGCAAGCCCTGAACAGCGAGGCCCGCATGACCATCACCTACAACAAGCTGCGCACCCGGGTCCGCCTGGACCGCATCGTGGCCAACTACCGCCTGCTCTCCAAGCTCGGGGGCAAGATCGTGCCCGTGATCAAGGCCGACGCCTACGGCCACGGCCTGGTGCAGGTGGCCCGCGTCCTGGCCCAGGCCGGGGCCGATACCTTCGCCGTGGGCACGGTGGAGGAGGGCGTCAAGCTCCGGCTCTCGGGCTGCACCGGCCGCATCGTCTCCCTGCTGGGCCCCATGGACCCCGAGGAGTACGACGCGCTCTTCGACCAGAACATCCTGCCCTTCGTGGGCGACTTCGGCCAGCTGGACGAGGCGGGACGCCGCGCCTCCCAGTGGGGCCGCCCCCTGCCCGTATGCCTCAAGTTCGACACGGGCATGGCCCGCCTGGGCTTCACCGAGGCGGACCTGGACGCGCTCCTGGACCGGCTCAAGGCCCTGCCCGGGGTCAAGCCGGTGATGGCCAGCTCGCACCTGGCCACGGCCGACCTGCCGGATCAGTCCGAGGCCACGGCCGAGCAGGGCGCGGCCTTCGCCCGCATCCTCAAGGCCCTGAACAAGGCGGGCCACAACGTGGAGGGCAGCCTGGCCAATTCCGCGGCCATCCTGGCCCACAAGAAGCTCCACCACCAGAACCAGCGCGCGGGCATCGCGCTCTACGGCTGCAATCCCTTCCTGGGCACCAAGCTGGCCAAGGCCGGGCAGGGCCTGACCCCGGCCATGGAGGTGCGCGCGCCCATCGTGGCCGTGCATCCGCTCAAGAAGGGCCGCTCCATCAGCTACGGCGGCACCTTCACGGCCAAGAAGAACATGACCGTGGCCATCGTGGCCGCGGGCTACGCCGACGGCTACAGCCGGGGCCTGTCCAACAAGGCCGAGATGGTGGTGCACGGCGGCCGCGCCCGCATCCTGGGCCGGGTCTGCATGCAGCTCACGGCCGTGGACGTCACGGGCCTGCCCGAGACCAGGCCCGGCGATTCGGCCTGGCTCCTGGGCGGCGAGGGCGCGCCCATCACGCCCGAGGAACTGGCGGACTGGTGGGGCACCATCACCTACGAGGTTTTCTGCCTGCTGGGGCTCAACCGGCGGGAATACGTCTGAGAGGGAGCGACATGAGCGAGAACGACTGGGTCCTGGCCGAGAACGTCCCGGCCGGGCCGGGCGAGGCCCAGGCCCTGCTGGTCAAGTGGAGCAACGTGGCCGAGGACATGGCCCTGGTGCCGGAGCGCAACGTGCGCGTCACCGAGGAGGACGGCCGGGTGCGCGTGGAGGTCAGCCAGGAGCTCTTCGACTGCATGAGCGGCTTCTAGCGGGCCGTGGAAAAAATCCGCGATGGCTGTGCGCCGCTTCAAAAAACGCACAGCCTCGCGTATGAGGAAGACGCGTCTTTTCCAACGCGCCGCCGGGGCCGGCTGGTCGTGAATCCGCTCCGGTCCGGGGCCTGACCACGGGGAGGTGACCATGCATTCCTTCCGGGCGCGCATCCTCATCTGGGGCTGGGGCGTGCTCCTCGTGCTCCTGGGCCTGTTCGCCTTTTCCCTGTCCTGGGTGGAGCGCGAGCTGGTCACCGAGGCCGAGCAGCGCGCCGTCCGCCACCTGGAGGCCGCGCGCTGGCTTCTGGCCGACCATCCCGCCTTTGCCGATCCCTCCCGCCTGGAGGCCTGGATCCAGACCCTGGGCGCCCGCGCCGGGGTGCGCTTCACGCTCATCGTGGGCGGCCGCGTGGTGGCCGACTCGGACGTGCGCTTCGAGGACCTGGAGCGCCTGGACGACCACTCCGGCAGGCCCGAGGTGGCCGAGGCCATGGAGGTGGGACAGGGCCTGCACATCCGCTACAGCGCCACGCTCAGGAAGGACATGCTCTACGCCGCGCAGAAGGTTCCTGCCGCCGGGGCCCTGCCCGCAGGCGTGCTGCGCGTGGCCATTCCGGTTTCCGAGGTGCGCGCCCGGCTGGGCTTGGTGCGCAATGGCCTGCTCTGGGGCTTCGTCTCGGCCCTGGGCCTGGTGCTGGTTCTCTCCTGGCTTCTGACCCGCAGCCTGAGCAAGAGCGTGCGCTCCTTCGCCGAGCGGGCCATGGCCATCGGCGCGGGCCGCTACCAGGACCGGCTCTGGGCCGCGCCGGGGGGCGAGTTCCGGCCCCTGGCCGAGGCGGTCAACGCCATGGCCGCGAGCATCGAGCGCCACGTCTCCACCATCGAGACCCAGAAGGAGCAGCTCAAGGCCATGTTCGAGGGCCTGGCCGAGGGGGTCATGGTCCTGGACGCCCAGGGCCGTCTCATCACCTTCAACCGGGCCATGCACGAGATCGTGCCCCTGCCGCTCACCGCGCCGGGCAAGACCGTGCTGGAGCTGACCCGGCGGGTGGACATCCAGGACGCGGTGCTCGGCGTGCTGGCCGATCCCGAGGGCGCCCGGCGCGAGCTGGTCCTGGACCTGCCCGGGGAGCGGCACCTGCGCGTGAGCGTCATGCCCTTCGCCGCGCCGGGCGGGGAGCGCCGCGTGGTCCTGGTCTTCCACGACGTGAGCGCCATGCGCCGCAGCGAGCGGACCCTGCGCGACTTCGTGACCAACGTTTCGCACCAGTTGCGCACCCCGCTCACCAGCATCCGCGGCTACGCCGAGACCCTGCGCGATGCGCCGCCCGACGACGCCGCGGCCCGCGACAAGTTCCTCTCCACCATCAGCCGCAACGCCCGGCACATGGAAGGCGTGCTCACGGCCATGCTGGCCCTGGCCCGCTCCGAGGAGGCCGGGCGCGGGCTCAAGCTGACCGGGATCGACGCCGTACTGGTGGCCGAGGAGGCCCTGGCCGACCTGGGGCCCTCGGCCGCGGAGCGCGGGGTGGAGATGAGGAGCCTCCTGCCCGAGGACCCGCTGCCTGTGCTGGCCGAGGCCCAGGGGCTCCTGGAGATCTTCCACAACCTGCTGGGCAACGCCCTGCGCCACAGCCCGCGCGGCGGGGTGGTGACGCTCGCGGCCGAGGCCGGGCCGGAGTGGGTGGAGTTCTCGGTGCGCGACCAGGGTCCGGGCGTGCCCGCAGAGTTCCGCGAAAAGGTCTTCGAGCGCTTCTTCCGCGTGGACCAGAACGCCGTGGACAAGGACGGCAGCGCGGGCCTGGGTCTGGCCATCTGCCGCCAGATCGTGCAGAACTTCGGCGGCGCCATCTTCCTGGCCGAGCCCGGACCCGGGGCCGAGGGCGCGGACTTCCGCTTCCGGCTCAAGCCGGGGCCCGCGGGCGCCTGACGAAAAAAAGGCGGGCCGAGGCCCGCCTTTTCATTGGCGTGAATCCGGCCTTCAGCTCAGCGCCAGCAGGGGCTCGATGATGGTCCGGAGCGCCTTGCCCGTGGGCGTGTCGCCGTGGACCTTCATGAAGGGGTAGCCCTCGTCGCCGGAGCGCACCACCTCGGCGTCCAGGGGGATGCGGCCCAGGAAGCGCACGTTCATCTCCTTGGCCAGGGCCTCGCCGCCGCCCTTGGTGAAGATGTCGTGGGTCTGGCCGCAGCCGGGGCAGACGAAGCCGCTCATGTTCTCCACGATGCCGAAGACCTGGTTGCCCACCTGGCGCACGAAGGACACCGAGCGCCGCACGTCGTCCACGGCCACGCCCTGGGGCGTGGTGACGATGACCGCGAAGGCCTCGGTGCCCAGGAGCTGGAGCGTGGACAGGGGCTCGTCGCCGGTGCCGGGGGGGCAGTCCACCACCAGGTAGTCCAGGTCGCCCCAGGCCACGTCCTGGAGGAACTGGCGGATCAGGCCCATCTTCACGGGACCGCGCCAGATCACGGCCTGCTCCTTGTCCGGGATCATGAAGCCCAGGGACATGACCGAAAGCTCGCGGCTCCAGGCCAGGGGTTCGATGACCTGGTCTCCGATGTGCGGCTTCTGGCCGTCCAGGGCCAGCAGGCGCGGCACGCTGGGGCCGTGCACGTCCACGTCCAGGAGGCCGACCTTCTTGCCGGCCAGGGACAGGGCCACGGCGATGTTGGCGGCCACGGTGCTTTTGCCCACCCCGCCCTTGCCGGACATGACCACGATCTTGTGCTTGATGCGCGAGAGGTTTTTCTTGAGCTTGATGTCTTCGGGCTTTTCGCCGCAGGTCTCGGGCTTGCAGCCGGAGCCGGACGAGGGGCAACTCTTGCAGGCGTCGCTCATGGGATCACTCCTTGAAATGAGATGGGCCGGTGCGACCGGCCCATCTCAGATAACGCCCCGTCAGGAAATGTCAAACATGAGCGCCCCGCTCGGAGATGGCGGGTCAGGGCAGGGACGCCCCGGCCACGGTGGCCAGCCCGGCCGCGCGCAGCAGCTCGAAGCAGATGGCCGCCACCACGGCGGCGGCCGGAATGGTCAGGACCCAGGCCACCACCATGTTGCTCGCGATGCCCCAGCGCACGGCCGAGAGCCGCTTGGACGCGCCCACGCCGAGCACGGCCGTGGAGATGGTGTGGGTGGTGCTGATGGGCGCGCCGATGAGCGAGGCCCCGGTGATGACCATGGCCGCCGAGGTCTCGGCCGCGCAGCCGTGCACGGCCTCCAGCTTGAAGATTTTGTGGCCCATGGTCTTGACGATCTTCCAGCCGCCCATGGCCGTGCCCATGGCCATGGCGCAGGCGCAGGCCAGCTTGACCCAGAAGGGCACGGTGAGGTCCGGGATCTCGTGGCCCACGAACAGGGCCAGGGTGATGATGCCCATGGTCTTCTGGGCGTCGTTCATGCCGTGGCTGGTGGCCATGAGGGCCGAGGACACGATCTGGAGCTTGCGGAAGGTGGAGTTCACCTTGGCCGGGTGCGCCGTGCGGAAGCCCCAGCTCAGGCCGAGCATGAGCAGGTAGCCGGAGAGGAAGCCCGCCAGGGGCGAGAAGATCAGGGGCAGGAGGATCTTCTCGAAGATGGAGAGGTAGTGCAGGGTGCCGAAGCCGCCGTAGGCGATGGCCGAGCCCATGAGCCCGCCGATGAGGGCGTGGGAGCTGGACGAGGGCAGGCCCAGGTACCAGGTGAGCAGGTTCCAGAAAATGGCCCCGCCCAGGGCGGCCAGGGTCAGGGCCTGGCAGCCGCGGACCATGTCCGGGTGCACGATGCCCGAGCCGATGGTGTGGGCCACCTTGGTGCCCACGAAGGCCCCTGCCAGGTTGAGCACCGCGGCCATGAGCACCGCGGTTCTGGGCGAGAGGACCTTGGTGGAGACGATGGTGGCGATGGCGTTGGCCGAGTCGTGGGCGCCGTTGGTGAAGTCGAAGACCAGCGCCACCAGGATCACGGCCAGCAGGATGTGGAGGGGATCAGGCATTCTTGAGCACGATTCCTTCGATGGCTTTGGCCAGGCCCCAGGAGCGGCCCACGGCCTTGTCGATGCGGTCGTAAACCTGGTTCCACTTCATGATGTCCAGGATGTTGGCGCAGGCCGTGTCCGAACCCGTGTCGTAGAGCTCGGCCAGGCCGCTCAAGAGGAGCATCTCGCACTCGCTCTTGAGGTCCTTGACCCGGCGCACGTTCTCCTCCACCCCGTCCTTGCCGCCGAGCTTGCCGAGCATGACGCCCACCTCGGTGACCATGGCCCGCAGGTTGGCCACCATGCGCCGGGCCGGGAAGCGCACCCGGCTGAAGCCATAGACCCCGATGCGCGAGGCCACGGCCTGGATGTAGTTGAGGATGGCCTCCTGGGAAAAGTTGATCTCGTGGATGTCCTCGCGGTCGATGGGCGTGATGAAGGTGGAGGCCAGCTGGTGGGTGATGTTGCGGGTGATGATGTCGCCCTCGGCCTCGATCATGTTCACGGTCTGGCAGCGCTCTTCGCAGTCGCCGGCCTCCAGCACGATCTTTTCCAGGACCGTGGCGGCCTGGACGATGATCCGGTTCTGTTCTCGGAACAGGTCGAAAAACTTGGGGGATTTCGGAAACAGGCTGAAGGACATGAACCCTCCCTGGAAACGGGCCGCGCCGGACGGCCCGTAACAAATGCAATAGTACGAATTTATTGATATTATCGACAATATCGGCGTGTGACGCAGGGACGGTAACACAATCGTTGCAAATGTCCATGCCCTGCGGGGAATGAGCAGGGCCAAGGGCCGGGGGGGAGGTCGCAAACAAAGGCCGCCTCAAGAGGCGGCCTTTGTTCCGGCAGGGGGAGCGGGTTACTTCAGCTTGGCGGCCCGGGCCTGGCGCAGCCAGCCGTACCATTCGGCCAGGCCCTCGCCGGTCTTGCAGGACACGGGCAGGACCCGGATGTCCTTGTTCAGCTTGCGGGCGTGGGCCGCGGCGCGGTCCAGGTCGAAGTCCACGTAGGGCAGGAGGTCGGTCTTGTTCAGGAGCATGACCGCGGAGATGTGGAACATGAGGGGGTACTTCTCGGGCTTGTCGTCGCCCTCGGTCACGGAGAGGAGCGAAATCTTGTGGTCCTCGCCCAGGTTGAACTCGGCCGGGCAGACCAGGTTGCCCACGTTCTCCACGAAGAGGATGTCCAGGCCCGCCAGGTCGATGCTCTTGAGCGCGTCCAGGACCATGCCCGCGTCCAGGTGGCAGCCGCCCTCGGTGTTCACCTGCACGGCCTGGGCCCCGGTGGCGGCCACGCGGCGGGCGTCGTTGTCGGTCTGGAGGTCGCCCTCGATGACCGCCATCTTGAACTCGCCCTTCAGGTCCGTGAGGGTGCGCTCCAACAGCGTGGTCTTGCCCGCGCCCGGGGAGCTCATGAGGTTCAGGCAGAGGATCTTCTTCTCGCGGAAGGCGGCGGCCAGGGTCTCGGCCAGGCGGTCGTTGGCCTCCAGCACGTTGCGCACGACAGGGACTTCCATCTCAGGCTCCTCGGGTCATTCGGCTTCCAGGGATTCGATGCTGAGTTCCTTGCCCCCGAGCACGTCGTGGCCCAGGAACTCGCCGCAGGAGGGGCAGGGCATGTAATGCCGGTCCTCGGGCTCGAACTCGACCCCGCAGGCCCCGCAGCGCACGCGCAGGGGCACGTCCTCCACGCAGAGCTCCACGCCCTCCAGCTCCGAGCCGGGGGTCAGGGCCTCCCAGGCGAAGGTCAGGGCCTCGGTCACAGCCCCGGCCAGGGCCCCGTTCTTGACCCGCACCCGGGTGAGGCGGCCCAGCCCGTGGCGGTCGCGCTCCTCCAGGATGATGGTCATCATGCTCTGCACCAGGGACAGCTCATGCATGGCCCGGAGGCTTACCGTAAAAGGGCCGCTGCGGCAAGGCGCGGGGAGCGTTCCGGGCAGGCGATTTTTCCCTTGACTTGCCAACGGTTCCGATGTTTGAGAGTTGCGAGTGGTTGCCCACATCAGATGCGGCGCCGTTCACTGGTCCCGGGCGGCCGTCCACGGAAAACTGCGCCCCTGACCCGCAAAAACAGGATACTTTGGCCCATGTTCCGGCCGCAACGGCCGGGGAGGGAGCCTATGTTCGTCGGGCTGAAGATGCTCCGCAATTTCGTGACCGCCACGCCCAGGACCCTGGTCAAGGACGCCCAGAAATTACTCGACGAGAGCAGACTCTGGATGCTCCTGGTCCTGGACCAGGGCAAGCTCGTGGGCTACGTGCGCAAGGAGGACATCAACGCGGCCCTGCCCTCCCTCATGACCTCCCTGGACAAGCACGAGATCAACTACCTCATGTCCCGGCTCACCGTGGACAAGATCCTGCGCAAGGACATCAAGACCATCGCCCCGGAGACCGAGATCGAGGCCGCGGCCGAACTCATGCACGAGCTGAACCTGGCCGGGCTGGCCGTGGTGGATCACCAGGGCGCGCTGCTGGGCTACATCAACAGGAGCGTGATGCTCGACGTGCTCGTGGAGGAGATGGGCTACCGCGAGGGCGGGGCCCGCATCACCTTCGAGGTGGAGGACCGGCCCGGCGTGATCCACGAGGTGGCCGGGATCATCGCCTCCATGGGCAAGAGCATCATCTCCACGGCCACCTTCTTCCACGACAGACGGCGCATCGTGGTCCTGCGCGTGGCCACGGACGACCCCTCGGCCATCGCCGCGGCCCTCCAGGAGCGCGGCTACAAGGTGGTCGGCCCCCAGGATTTCATGCACGAGTGGCAATGATGGCCCTGCTGGAAGTGGAAAACGTCACGCTCACCTTCCGCGGCCTGGCCGCGCTCATGGACGTGGGCTTCAGCGTGGAGGAGGGGAGCATCACCTCGCTCATCGGGCCCAACGGCGCGGGCAAGACGAGCATGCTCAACTGCATCTCCGGCCGCTACACCCCGGATTCCGGCCGCATCGGCCTGGACGGCCAGGACCTCCTGGCCATGCCCGCGCACCGGCGCACCTCGGCCGGGCTCTCGCGGACCTTCCAGAACATCGCCCTGTTCAAGGGGCTCTCGGTGCTGGACAACCTCATGGTGGGCCGCCACGGCCGCATGGAATACGGCCTGTTCCAGGCGCTCCTGTACTGGGGCCCGGCCCGCCGCGCCGAGGACCGCCACCGCCGCCGGGTGGAGGACATCATCGACTTCCTGGGCCTCTCGGCCTGGCGGCGCCAGGCCGCCGGGCGGCTGCCCTACGGCGTGCAGAAGCGCGTGGAGCTGGGCCGGGCCCTGGCCGCAGAGCCCAAGCTCCTCCTCCTGGACGAGCCCATGGCGGGCATGAACCTGGAGGAAACCGAGGACATGGCCCGCTACATCCTGGACATCCGGGACGAGTGGGGGGCCACGGTGCTCCTGGTGGAGCACGACATGGGCGTGGTCATGGACCTTTCGGACCGCGTGGTGGTCCTGGACTTCGGCAGCGTGCTGGCCCGGGGGACCCCGGAGCAGGTGCGCACGGATCCGGCCGTGGTCAGCGCCTACCTGGGCGCCGAGGACGCGGCCTGCGCCGGCCGCTGAGGAAACCGCATGACCAGGCCCTACGACACCACCCTGCCGGCCCTGCTCTGGAAGCAGGCCATGGAGCGCCCCAGGCGCACGGCCCTGCGCGAAAAGGAGTGGGGCGTGTGGCAGGCCCACTCCTGGGAACGCTGCCTCAAGGTCACGGCGGAGTTCGCCGCGGGCCTGCGCTCCCTGGGCCTGGGCCGGGGCGACATCGTGGTTCTCATCGGCGACAACCGGCCCGAATGGCTCTGGGCCGAGCTGGCCATCCAGGCCCTGGGCGGCATGGCCCTGGGCCTGTACCAGGACGCCACGGCCGAGGAGGTGGCCTACGTCTTCGAACTCTCCGGGGCCCGGCTCGTGGTGGCCGAGGACCAGGAGCAGGTGGACAAGATGCTCGCGCTCAAGGCCCGCCAGCCCCTGCTCCGGCACGTGGTCTATCACGATCCAAAGGGCCTGGCGGCCTACGATGCGGACGGGCTGCTCTCCTTTGCCGAGGTCCGGCGGCGGGGCCGCGAGGCCGAGCCCGACACGCGCTTTTTTTTCTCCGAAAGGGTGAGTGAGTTATCACCCGACGACCCCTGCCTCGTGGCCACCACCTCGGGCACCACGGGCCGCCCCAAGCTGGCCGTGCTCTCCCACCGCAACATGCTGGCCATGGCCGCCAACCTGGGCCGGGTGGACGAGAAGCGGCCGGATGACGAGTTCGTCTCCTTCCTGCCCCTGGCCTGGATGGGCGAGCAGATGATGGCCGTGGCCTCGGCCCTGCTCTTCGGCTTCTGCGTGAACTTCCCCGAGGACCCGGACACCGTGCGGCACGACATCCGCGAGATCGGCCCCCACGTCATCTTCTCGCCGCCCCGGGTCTGGGAGAACCTGGCCGCCACGGTGCAGGTCAAGATCATGGAGACCACGCCCCTGAAGCGGCTGCTCTACAACCTCTGCCTGCCCGTGGGCATGGCCTGGGCCGACGCCCGCTTCCGCGGCGAGACCCCGGGCCTCTGGCTGCGCCTGGGATACGCCCTGGCCGACGCCGCGCTCTTCCGGGCCCTGCGCGACCGCCTGGGCTTCTCCCGGGTGCGCTCGGCCTCCACGGGCGGCGCGGCCCTGGGGCCGGACACCTTCCGCTTCTTCCACGCCCTGGGCGTGAATCTGAAGCAGATCTACGGCCAGACCGAGATCGCGGGCATCTCCTGCATCCACCGCGAGGGGGCCGTGGACTTCGACTCCGTGGGCGAGCCCATCCCCGAGACCGAGGTGCGCATCTCGGAGGAGGGCGAGATCCTGTCGCGCAGCCCGGCCGTGTTCCTCGGCTACTACAAGAAC
>JAWRKD010000110.1:0-25406 GCA_040307135.1 Desulfovibrionaceae bacterium | reverse complement strand
TTTTTATAAATAGGCTGGCGCTGGTCTGGAGTCAAGTTGTATAGGCAGGGAGCGGCCTGAGAGGAGAGGCGGCCTCGGTTCATCGGACCACGAAAGCGGATGTCCGGGCCGCCCTGGAGCGCATGGCCGCGGTGGTGGACGGCCAGAACGCCCAGGACCCGGCCTCCCGGCCCATGGCCCGGACTTCAGCCAGCGTGGCCTTCCAGACGGCCTGCGACCTGGTCTTCCAGGGCCGGGAGCAGCACAGCGGCTGCACCGAGCCCATCCTGCACGCCCGGCGGCGGCAGGCCAAGAAGGCCTGATCCGCGGAAAAGACAGCGGCCCGGGCCTAACCCGGGGACTTCATCTTCTCGATGAGCCGCCGCAGGGCCTGCGCCTGCTCGGCCAGCTCGGCCACGGCCTGGGCCGACTGGCGCATGGCGTCGGCCGTCTCGGTGGAGATGCGGTTCACGTCCTCGATGCTCTTGTTGATCTCCTCGCTGGCCGAGGACTGCTGCTCGCTGGCCGTGGCGATGGAATGGACCTGGTCCGTGACCTGGTCCACCAGGGCCACGATGGAGGACAGGGCCTGGCCGGACTGGGCCGCCAGGGTGGTGGCCTCCTGGATGTTGCGCACGGTCTTGTCCACGTTCTCGATGTTGCGGCGCGTGCCCTGCTGGATGCCGTGGATGGCCTCGCCCACCTCCTTGGTGGCGGCCATGGTCTTCTCGGCCAGCTTGCGCACCTCGTCGGCCACCACGGCGAAGCCGCGGCCCGCGTCGCCCGCGCGCGCGGCCTCGATGGCCGCGTTGAGCGCCAGCAGGTTGGTCTGGTCCGCGATGTCCGTGATCACGTTCAGGATGCGGCCGATGCCCTCGGCCTGGGCGCCCAGGGAGCTCATGTCTTCCTTCATGGTCAGGGCCTGGGACTCCACCTCGCCGATGCCGCGCACGGCCTGATCCACCACCTTGGCCCCGGCTGGGCCTGGGTCTTGGCCTGTTCCGCGGTCTCCGCGGCCTGGGAGGCGTTGCGGGCCACCTCCAGCACCGTGGCGTTCATCTCCTCCATGGCCGTGGCCGTCTCGCCCACCCGGCGGGACTGCTCCTCCGAGCCGCGGCTGGACTGCTCCACCTGGGCCGAGAGCTCCTCCGAGGCCGAGGTGACGATCTCCACCACGCCCTCCAGCTGCCCGGCGGCCTGGAGCATGCCCTCGCGCTTGGCCTGCTCGGCCCGGGCGCGGGCCTCCTCGGCCGCGGCAGTGGCCTGCCTGGCCCGCTCGGACTCCTCGGCGGCCTGGCGGCTCTTGTCCTCGGCCTCGCCGATCTTGCTCTTGAGGGTGTCCACCATCTTGCGCAGCACGTGGTACACGCCGCCCTCGCGCTTCTGGGGCCGGAAGCGCACGTCCAGGTCGCCCGCGGCGATGGCCTCGGCCACCTCGTGCAGATAGCCAGGGTCCTCGCCCAACTGGCGGGACACGCCCCGGATGAGCAGGCCGGCCGCGGCCACGCCAGCGATCATGGCCAGGATCAGGACCGAGACAAGGATGGTCCGCCCCGAGCGGTAGGTGACCCTGGACTCCTCGGCAGCGGCTGCTGCGCCCTTGCGGTTGATCTCCACCAGCTCTTCGACCAGGGCGTAGGCCTTGCGGAAATGCTCCCGGGATTCGCCGAGGATCATGGCCGTGGCCTCCTCCGTCTGGTTCCTGCGCGACAGTTCCAGGAGCCTGCCGTTGGCGGCGAGGTAGGCCGCGATTTCTTGCCTGAGCTGGGTGTATCTGGCTCTCTCTTCGTCGGACGAGAGGAGCGGCTCATAGTCCTTCTGGGCTTTCTGCAGCTTGTCCGATTCCGTGGCCAAGGCCTTTTCAATGGTTTGCATCTCCGCCGGCTCAAGGGCCAGGATGTGCAGAAACTCGTTGCGCCGGAACCCCTGGAGGTGCTTGTCGATGCGTCCCAGGCTATCCACGCTGGGCAGCCAGTTGGAGGCCAGGTCGTCGGTGTCCTGGGCCAGGTCCTTCATCTCCAGGATGGAGGTGACGCCGCTGCCCAGTTGGAGGCAGAGGAGCAGGCCAAAGGCCAGAATGAGCTTGGTGGTGAGTTTCATGGTCCTTCTCCCGGGTTCGTGGGACACGCGGCGGACACGCCGCCCCACCTTTCATATTGCCGGGAAACAGAGGGGAGGGAATGATAAAAATCAATTCTGACAAAAGAAAATGAAGGCCCGGCCCGGATCAGGCCCGGCCGGGTTTCCCGGCCGGGCCCCCTGCAGCAGGGCGAAAATCCTCAGGATCCTGGCTGGGCGGCCCGTCCGCCAGGCAAGGTGCGCATTTGGCTCAAGGCCACTCCGGCCACCACCAGGAGCGCGGCCCAGGCCTGGCCCTGGCTCAGGCTCTCGTCCAGCAGGAGCCAGCCGAAGAACACGGCCAGCACGGGCACCAGGTTGATGAAGGCCGAGGCCCGGCCCGCGGGCATGCGGCTCATGCCGAAGTTGTACAGGCCGAAGGCCCCCAGGGTTACGGCCGAGCCCAGGAAGAGGAGCACCCAGGCCTGGCCCCCGGCCAGGAGCTCCGGGGCGCGGCGGAAGACTTCCTGGGCTCCGGGCAGGAAGAAAAGCGCCCCGGCCACGGTCTGGAGGATGGTCAGGCTCCAGGAGCCGTAGCGCCCGGCCAGGCGCTTGAGCAGGAGCATGGAGCCCGCGGCGCAGATCATGGCGCAGACCTCCAGGGCGTTGCCCAGAAGCGGGTTGGCCGCGTTTCCCGTGGCCCGGCCCTGGAGGCTCATGATGCTTACCCCGGCCAGGGCCAGGGTCAGCCCGGCCAGGGACCTGGGCGTGAGCCGCTCCTTGAGGAAGAGCGCGGCCCCGCAGGCCACCAGCAGGGGCACGGTGGAGGAGATGATCCCCGCCTGCATGGCCGTTGTATATCGCAATGCGTTGGATTCAAAGAAGAAATAAGCACAGGGCATGAGCAGGCACATGATCGCCAGGGCCGGGGCGTCGGCGCGCCGGAAACGCGGCCGCACCCGGCGCAGCACAGGGGCCAGCACGAGCAGGGCCACGGCCATGCGCGCCCACATCACGGCCTGGGGGTCGAGGGCGGCCAGCACGGACTTCATGGCCGGGTATGACAGGCCCCAGAGCAGCACGGCGGTGAGCAGGGCCAGGGTGGGAACAAGGGCCGGATTGGGCATGAAGGCACCTCCGGGACCGGGTCTAATCCGGCGGCCGGAAGAAATCTTGGAAGGAATTGCCGTCAGCGGGAGCGGTAGCGCCGGGGCGTGACGCCCATGCAGCGGCGAAAGGTGTTGGTGAAGTGGCTCTGATCGTAGAAGCCAGTGGCCAGGGCGGTCTCGGCCGGGCTCATGCCCGAGAGGAGCAGGTGGCGGGCGCGCTCCACGCGGAGCCGGGTGAGCCAGGCGTGGGGGGTGAGGCCCGTGGCCTTCTTGAAGACCCGCAGGAGGTGGAAGGCCGAAAGGCCCGCGGCCTCGGCCAGGCTCTCCAGGGAAACCGGCCCGGCCAGGTTGGCGGCCAGATAATCGCGGGCCCGGGCCACGGCCCCGGGCTCGGCCCCGGCGCGTTGGGCCTGGGGCCGCAGATGGCCGCCCTCCAGGAGCAGCCCGGCCAGGGCCGCCAGCGATACGCTCTCGCGCAGCAGCCGTCCGGCCCGTCCGGTGACGGCGCGGTCCAGCGCGCGCATGGCCGTGAAAAGCCGGGGGTCCTGGGCGATGACCCGCTGGAACTCGGGATAGCCCAGGTCCCGGCCCGCCACCTGGGCGGCCAGACGGCGCATGACCCCGGGCTCCACATAGAACATGAGGTAGGTGATGCCGCGCTCTCCCTCGGGCACCCCGGAGTGCACCTGGCCCGGATTGATGAGGGCCAGCTGCCCGGCCCGGACCACGCTGTCGTCCCGGTGGCGCACGCACTGGCTGCCGCCGTCCAGGGCCGCGCCGATGGAGTAGCAGTCGTGCCAGTGGTTGTCGAAGACGAAACGCTTGTAGCGGGCCAGACGGATTTCCAGGCCGCCCAGGTCCTCGTCGCGGACGAAGCGGACCTCCTCCAGCCCGGGCAGGTTCTCGTGCTGCGCCATGGGGGGGTCATAGCGCGGGAGGGCCGAGTCCGTCTTGGAAAAAATTGAGGGGCCTCAATCCTCGCGGAATTCCAGGATGTCCCCGGGCTGGCAGGACAAATGGCGGCAGATGGCCTCCAGGGTCGAGAAACGGATGGCCCGGGCCTTGCCGGTCTTGAGGATGGACAGGTTCTGGGCCGTGATGCCCACGGCCTCGGCCAGATCCTTGGAGGCCACCTTCCGCCGGGCCAGCATAACGTCCAGGTTCACGACAATGGCCACGCCAGCCCCCTAGATGGTCAGCAGTTGATCCTCTTCCAGCCTGCGGCCCTCGTCCATGACCCAGGAGACGAGCAGAACCACGCCCCCGAGGAACAGGGCCGTCAATTCGCCCGACCCCACCCCGATGGTGATCATGTGCCGCCCCGGAGGATTGGCGCTGGTCACGGCCAGGGTCAGCAGCGGGCCGCCCAGGAACTGGGCCGCGGCCCAGAACAGCAAGGCGCGGCCCAGACGGCGGTAGCAGGTCACGTTGGCCGGGCTGAAGATGCGGCCCTCCATGTACAGGCCGAACAGACGGCGCAGACAGACGAAACCGTAGCAGAGCGCCCCGATGGGCAGCATGGAGACGGCGCAGGCCATGGCCCGCGCCTCCCAGCCCAGCGGGGGCGTCGCGACATTGATCAGGAACGGAGCGGTCATGCCCTGCGGCAAGGCGTTGAAGCCCGCCCAGAACAGCGCGGCGCCCAGGGGCAGGGCGACCAGGGCCAGGGTGCACAGACCACGAAAGGTTCTGCTGACCGTCCTGATTCTGCTGAGATTGCTCATGCGGCACTCCTCCAGGGGTTTGAACGTGCACCGTTGAATCCTTATGCAGTAAAAAATGATTGTTTGTCAATCATTTTTTACTGCATTCTGTTGCATCGCCGCATTGCAGCCCCGGCTCCCCTGGGCTAGGCTGCCCGCCAGGAGGCCCCGCCATGGCGCACGACGACCTCATCCTGGGCTTGGCCGCGGGCTACCACGCCCCGGACCTGCGGCCCTTCGCCGCGTCCCTCATGGCCAGCGGCTTTGCAGGCCGCTGCCTGGTCTTTGTCACGGCCAGCACCACGGGCGCGGGCTCCCTGGCGGATTTCGGCATCGAGGCCGCGCCTTGTGCGCGGCCCGCGGACCAGGCCCACCTGCCCTACAACGCCTGGCGCTATTTCCTGTACCGCGACTTCCTGCGCGCGCAGCCGCACTTCGGCCGCGTGCTCCTCACGGACGTGCGCGACGTGGTCTTCCAGGCCGACCCCATGACCTTTCCCTGGCCCGAGAGCTTCTGCGCCATGCTCGAGGACCCCTCGGCCACGGTGGGCTCCTGCCCGCACACCTCGCGCTGGGTACGCGGCCACCTGGGTCAGGACGCGCTCGACGATCTGGCCCCCTTTCCCCTGTCCTGCTCCGGGCTGAGCCTGGCCCCGGCCCGGCTCATGCTGGCCTACCTGGAGCGGCTCTGCGACCGGCTTCTGCCCTTCTCGCCCGGGCCGAACATGGCCGGGTACGACCAGGGCGTGCACAACCTGGTGCTGCGGCGCGACCCGCCCGGACCCGTGCGTTTTTTCGGCAACGACGGACCCGTGCTCACCCTGGGCTCCAGGCCGGACGAGCCGGGCCTGGACGCGGACGGCCGCGTGCTCAACGACGCCGGGGTTCCGGCCGCGGCGGTGCACCAGTACGACCGCAAGCCCGCGCTCTTTGCCCATATCCGGGCGAAATACCGCTGAACGCCGGGACGGTCAGAACCAGCCCAGCAGACGCAAGCCGTCGCGCGCCAGGAATCCGGCAAAGCCCAGGAGCAGCAGGCCCAGCAGGCGCATGGTCCAGACGTAGGCCGCCCCGGCGAGCAGGCCCCGCGAGCGGTGGCAGACCAGGACCACGCCCAGCTTGGATCCCACCAGGCAGACGTAGAACGCTGCCAGGAAGGCCACGGCCGCTGCCGGTGACCTGGCCCAGTCCCGCAAGACCAGGGGCATGCCCACGGTGAGCCAGAAGAGATAGGGATGCGGGCTCAGGGCGTTCACCAGCACGCCCCGCAGCAGGGAGCGCGGCTCCGCGGCGCGCACGTCCGCACCCAGGCCCTGGGAGCGCAGGCTGTCCAGGCCCAGGCGCAGCAGGACCGCGGCGCCGGCCAGGGAGACGAGCCCCAGGATCGCGGCCTGGTGGCGCACCCCGGCCAGGACCAGGCCGCAGACCAGGAGGATGGGCAGGTCCGTGACGAGCGGCGAGACCGCCGCCTTGGCCCCTTCGCGCGGCCCGTGGCGCAGGGTCTGGGCCAGGACCAGAGCCAGGAGCGGGCCGGGCGAAAGCCCGGCGGCGAGTCCCAGGATCGCCCCGGCGGCCAGGGAGCCGGTCATGGCCGCCCCTGCCTTGCGCGGGGGGACGCGGACCGGGCCGGACTGTTCCGCTGCGGCTCCATGGCGGGGTCAGACCAGGAAGGAGATGTAGGAATAGCCCGAAATCTCCATGTGCTTCACGTCACGGGCGTACTGGGAAAAGAGCATGAGCCCCAGCTGGCCCAGCTCCTCCTCCGAGGCGTGAAGCAGGGATTCCGGCAGGGCGAAGTTGTTGATGTCGTCCATCTTGTGGCCGCAGATCATCTCCGTGAACAGGCCCTCCTCGGTCCGGGCGATGCGCACAGAGAGGGAGTCCTCGCGGTCCCGCCCGCTCTGCCCCGTCATGTGGCAGAATGCCTCCTCGCAGCACAGGGAGAGCACGTTGAAGTGGTGCTCGTCCAGCTTGAGCCGCTCCCGGCCCGAAGCCAGCAGCTTGTGCAGGGCCTCCACCTCGGACGGGTCGGCCCGGAACACGCCGGTCAGCCCCCGCCGGGGCGCGAGATAGGCCAGGGTGCTCAGGAGGAAGGCCGTGAACCCGCCGATGGCCACGCTGTTCTGGAGCAGCGGGCTGAGCCCGTCCGGGACCACCCCCGGGAAGAACGAGCGGCCCCCGGCCACCAGGCCCACCACCAGGGACAGGCCCAGGATGAGGCCGTGCTGGTTGTTCAGCTTGGTCATGGCCACCAGGCCGAATCCCGCGTGGAACAGCAGGGCCGCGATGACGATGAGGAATCCGCCGATCACCGGGCCGGGCATGTCCAGGATCACGCCGCTGACCTTGGGCATGAAGGCCAGCAGAAGCAGGATCCCCGCCCCCACGGTCCCCACGCGGCGGGAGGCCACCCCGGTCATCTCGATGAGCGGCAGGTTGTCGCAGTAGAGGGAGGGCACGGCCGTGCCCAGCAGCCCGGCCGCGATCTTGCTCAGCCCGTCGCAGTAGAGCCCGCTCTGCACCTGGTCGTAGGACACCCGCCGGAAGTCCCGGGTGGAGATCTGCTGCACGAGCATGATGTTGCCCGTGCTCTCGATCATGCTCGCCACCATGCCCATGACGAAGGCCAGGAACAGCGGCAGGTGCGCGGCCCGGATGTCCAGCTCCAGGCCCGGCCAGGCCGACAGGGGCGGCAGACCGAACCAGGCCGCCTGGGCCGAATGGGCGAAATGGAGCTCCCCGGTCAGAGCCGCCACGCCGTAGCCGCTGCCCATGGCCAGGAGCGGTCCCCACAGGCGCAGGGCGGGCGGGGCGAAGAGCATGAGCAGGGTGAGCGTGAGCACGGTGACCGCGCCCACGCCCAGGCGGGCCATGGAGGCGGTTTCCCCGGCCCAGAGGCCGAGGCCGATGGGCACCATGGCCGTGGCGATGAGCAGGATGACCACGCCGCCCACGGCCGGGGTGATGATGTGCCGGAAGAAACGGATGAAGAAGGTGTACAGGAAGACCACAGGCGCGGTGAGCAGGGTCATGGTGGCCAGCAGGGGCAGCCCGCCCATCTTCACCGCGTCCAGGGAGCACATGAGAAACGCGCTGTAGGAGCCGGTGAAGAGCACGAAGCCCGCGCCCAGGCCGAAGCGCGTCCGGCTCTGCAGGAAGGTGAACAGGGCCGCCACCACGATGATGGCGAAGGTGATGAAGGCCAGGGTCTGGGGCGGCATGTCCGTGGTCTTGCCCAGCACGTTGGGCACGAAAATGACCGCGTCGAAGACCAGAAGCACGTGCATGAAGGCGATGCAGACCGTGGTGTGCAGCGGGGGCGAATCCCCGGCCTCGAACTTGAGCTTGTCGCGGATCATGGGGCGTGCCTTTTTCCTGGTTGCCGCCGACCGGGCGGGATGCCGGGACATTCCCAGATGCCGGGCTGCAAGGCAAGACCCAATCGCGCCTTGGCAGAGGGGTCCCGGTTCCCCGGAGCACCGCTACGCCGTCATGGGGCCACGCGGAACAGGGGTGGTCCCCATCCCTTGGACAGGTTGGCGGCCTGCATACGGTGCAATCCAGTTGCCGCCATGCCGCCTCCCGGGCGGCCATCAAGGCAGGGGGCGCCTTCAACGCGCCCAAGGCCTCTACTTCCAGCTGGCCCTGGGTCAGGGGGCTTTACACGGGGCTTCATGTACGCGAAGAATGCAGCGGAATATTCCACACGATTTTCAGGGGCGCGGCGGTGAGATGGTGAAATGTGGCGCTCCCGGCCGCGCGGGTTTCCGGCCTCTTGCTCCTGCGGCTTCTGGCCACCGGGAAGGAACGGTGCCAAACCATGGGCAAGCCCGGCCATCGAGCCGAACAACTCCTCCGGATGTAGAGGCATAGCTTGTTGGACCCAACCACTACACCACGACGGACATGAAACAGGACTTCTTCTCCCTGCTCACCCCGGCCGAGTTCACGGCCCTGCTCCAGGGGTTCACCCCCACCCCGGTCGAGGATGCCCCTTTGGCGGCGTTGCACGGCCGCACCTTGGCCCTGGACTTGGCCGCGCCCGAGGATCTGCCCGCCACGGACCGCTCCGGCATGGACGGTTTCGCGGTGCGCGCCGAGGACACCTTCGGGGCCGGGGAAGGCAATCCGACCTACCTGAATCTCGCCGGGAGTGCGGCCATCGACGTAGTGCCCGCTGCTCCCCTCGCGCCCGGCGCCTGTCTGGCGGTGACCACCGGCGGCGCTTTGCCCCCTGGCGCGAACGCGGTGCTCATGAAGGAATTCGCCGCGGACATGGGCGCAGGGGTCATCGAGGCGCGCAAGAGCCTGGCCCCGGGCGAGAACGTCATGCTCCGCGGCGAGGACGGATCCCGCGGGTCGAGGCTCCTGTCCGCCGGAACCCGGTTGCGCGCCCAGGAGGTGGGCCTCTTGGCCGCGTTCGGCGTAAGCCGGGCCCGGGTGCATGCCCGGCCACGCGTCGGCATCCTGTCCACGGGCGACGAATTGGTGCCTGCCAGCGCCGTGCCGCAACCTGGCCAGATCCGGGATGTGAACTCCCATGCCCTTGCCTGTCTGGCTGAAGAGGCCGGGGCCGAGACCTGCGCTTACGGCATCGTCCCCGACCAGCGGGAAGCCCTCGCCGCCGCCGTGGCCCGGGCCGCAGCCGAATGCGATGCGATCCTGATGTCCGGCGGCTCCTCGGTGGGTGTCCGCGACCTCACCTTGGAGGTGCTTACCGGTCTGGGAGCGGAAATCCTGGCCCACGGAGTGGCCATCAGCCCGGGAAAACCGACCATCCTGGCGGGCCTGCGCGGCAAACCGGTGCTGGGCCTGCCCGGCCAGATCACCTCGGCCCAGGTGGTCATGCTGGTTTTCGGCCAGCCCCTGCTGCGCCACCTGGCCGGCCAGGCCCGGGCCTTCGACCCGGTCAAGCGGCCCCGGCGGCGCGCCGTGCTCGCCCGCAATCTGGCCTCCAAGCCCGGTCGAGAAGACTATGTGCGGGTGTCCCTGGAGGAACGTGTGGACGCGCTGCCCCTGGCCCATCCCCGAACAGGCAAGTCCGGTCTCATCCGCACCATGGTGGAGGCCGACGGCCTCGTCACGATCAGCGCCCGGCGGGAAGGACTTGCCGCCGGCAGCGAAGTGGATGTCTGGCTCATCTGAACCCCCTGCGAAAACATATGCGACGCAACATTTATCTTGAGAAGGTTTCAGTGGAAGAGGCCTTGGAGGCCACCCTGGCCGCCCTGGACCGCGACCGTCTGCTGCTCCCCGAGCCCGTGCCCAGCCACGCGGCCGCAGGACGCATCACCGCGGCCCCGGTCTTCGCCCGCTATTCCTCGCCCACCTTCCACTCCGCAGCCATGGACGGATTCGCGGTACAAAGCGCCGCCACCTTCGCCGCGCGCGAAGGCCGCCCGGTGCGCCTGTCCAAAGGCGGCCAGGCGGTGGCGGTGAACACCGGCAACCCCCTGCCGTCCGGGATGGATGCGGTGGTCATGATCGAACATGTGCTGACCGAGGACGCCGAGAGCATCTCCCTGGAGAAACCGGCCTTCCCCTGGCAGCACGTGCGCCGCATCGGCGAGGACCTGGTGGCCACCGAGCTGGTGCTGCCCCAGAACCACCGCGTCACGCCCTACGACGTGGGCGCGCTGCTCGCCGCCGGCATCTGGGAGGTGAGCTGCTGGGAGCGGGTGCGGATCGTGGTGATCCCCACCGGCGACGAGGTTCTGGATTTCACGACCCGGCCGGAGCCCGGCCCGGGCCAGGTGGTGGAGAGCAATTCCATGGTTCTCTGCGCTCTGGCCGAATCCTGGGGCTGCCAAACGCGGCGTGTCCCCCCCGTGCCGGACGACCCAGCGGCCCTGGCCGCCGCCGTGGGCGCGGCCCTGGACTCGGACGCCCATCTGGTGGTGGTGGGCGCGGGCTCCTCGGCCGGAAGCAAGGACTTCACCCGGGCCATCTTCGAGCAGTTCGGCCCGGTGCTGGTGCATGGGCTCACGATGATGCCCGGCAAGCCCACCCTTATCGGCGCGGCGCGGGGCAAACTCCTGGTGGGCGCGCCCGGATACCCGGTGAGCGCGGTGGTCTGCGCCGAGGAAATCCTGGCGCCGGTCTGCGCCTGGCTCACCCGCACCATGCGGCCGGAGCGGCGGGAGGTGGACGTGGTGCTCACCCGGGCCGTGCCCTCCAAGCCGGGAACGACCGAACTGGTGCGGCTGGCCGTGGGCCGGGTGGGCTCCCGCAACGTGGGCACCCCCTTGGCCCGGGGCGCCGGGCTCATCTCCTCCCTGACCAAGGCCCAGGCCGTGACCGCCATTCCGGCCCGGAGCGAAGGCGAGGCCGCGGGCGCAACCATGCGCGCCCGGCTCCTGGTCCCCGAGGAGGAGCTCTCCCGCACCCTGGTGGTGGTGGGCTCCCACGACAACACCCTGGATATCCTGGCCAACGAACTCATGGGCCTGCCCCGTCCCATCCGCCTGGCCTCCACCCACGTGGGCAGCATGGGCGGCCTCGCCGCCCTGCGCGACGGATTGGCCCACCTGGCCGGGGCCCACCTCTTCGACCCGGAGACCGGCGACTTCAACTTCCCCTTCATCGCCCGCCATCTGCCGGATCGGGCCCTCAAGGTGGTCAACCTGGCCATCCGCCACCAGGGATTCATGGTGGCCCCGGGCAACCCCAAGGGCATCCTGGGCGTGACCGACCTGGTCAGACCGGAGGTGACCTTCATCAACCGCCAGCGCGGAGCCGGGACCCGCATCCTCTTGGACTGGCACCTCGGCCAGGCCGGCATCACGCCGGAACAGGTGCGGGGCTATGCCAAGGAGGAACACACCCACATGGCCGTGGCCGTGAACGTACTCACCGGCGCGGCGGACGCTGGTCTGGGCATCTTCGCCGCGGCCCGCGCCCTGGGCCTGGACTTCGTGCCCCTGGCCCGGGAACGCTACGACCTCCTCGTGGCCGAGGACCAGGCCGACGAACGCACCAATGCCCTGCTGGACCTGCTGCACGACAAGACCTTCCTGGCCAAGATCGAGACCCTGGGCGGGTACGAGACCAAGCTCACCGGGCAGATCATGACCCCGGGCCTTGGCCTGGGCTGATTCCCGCCCCCGATTCCTCCGCGTCCCGCCGATGAAGAGGGGCCGCCCCGCGCTCTCGCTCGCGGGACGGCCCCATAGAAACAGGGGACCGGAGGAACCCCCTGGATTTCTAGCCTTGCATGGCCTGCACCATCCGCCGGAACGGCGCGAAGGCCCCGGCCAACATCTCTTTGCGGGTCAACTGCGCCGGGCCCTGGGCCACGGCGAACTCATGGTACTTCTTGGGGTCATCCTCCACGAGATAGATGACCGCCACGTCATCGGGGTTGAGAAGCTGAGCCTTGGGCTTGGCCTTCTTCACTTCGGCCAGGCGCTTCCGGGCCAGATCCAGCATCTCCGCCCGTTCGCCGAAGTTCATGGCGCCCATGGCGCAGGACTTCACGCACATGGGCAGCAGGCCTTCCTTGAGCCGGTCGGAGCACATGTCGCATTTGACGATCCGCTTGGTCTCCGGATTCTGGCGGGGGATGTCGTAGGGGCAGGCCCCGCGGATGATCTCGAAGTCCTCCTGGGCCGTCTTCTCGGTATAGATCACCGCACCGGTGGCCTCGTCCTGGATGATGGCCCCCTCCACGCTGGAGGCCTGCTTGCAGGGCGCTTCCAGGCAATGGCGGCACTGGTCCGGGAAGAAGTACCAGGAGACCTTGCCGTTCTTCTCCACATGCTCGCTGAAGCGCACGAGCTTCAGGTTGAAGTGGGTCAGGTCGGGCGGATTCTGATGCGTGCCGGTCTGCTTCGTGGGCACGGCCGGCAGGTTCTTCCATTCCTTGCAGGCCACCTGGCAACCCCGGCAGGCCGTGCATCTGGTGGTGTCGATAAAGAAGGTCTTGGGCATGGTTATCCTCCTTAGGCCTTGCGCACGTTGACCATGAAGGCCTTGGTCTCGGGAATGCCCGTGTTCGGGTCGCCCACCGACGGAGTCAGCAGGTTGGCCGCATCGCCGCCCGCCCCGTTCTCGGGGAACTGCCAGCCGAAGTGCCACGGAATGCCGACCTGGTGCACGGTGGTTCCCATGACCTTGAAGGGCTTGAGCCGCGGAGTGACGATGGCCATGGCCCACAGGCTTCCGCGAGCGCTCTCCAGGATGACCTTCTCACCGTTCTGGATGCCGCGGAGCTTGGCCAATTCAGGGCTCATCTCGCAGAACATCTGCGGCTCCGCCTCAAGCAGCCAGGAGGAATGCCGGGTCATGTGGCCGGTCTGCCAGTGCTCGGTGACCCGGTAAGTGGAGCAGACAAACGGGAACTTGGGATCGCAGACCGCTTTGTACTCCTCCTTGAACTGGAGCGCGGTGGGGTTGTGCAGTTGCTTGGAGAACGGATGCTTGCCCACCGGGCATTCCAGAGGCTCGTAGTACTCGGGGAAGGGACCGTCCACCAAGCCGGGGCCGAACAGACGGCCGAAGCCCTCGCTGGTCATGATGAAGGGGTGCTTCTCGCCCGGTCCGCCGGCACCGTCCACCACGTCGCCCACCCAGGCCTTCTTCTCGGCGTCCCAGGCGATGACCGCCTTCTGGGGCGCGTAGGGCTTGCCCTGGGGGTCCACAGAGGCGCGGTTGTAGATGATCCGGCGGTTCACCGGCCAGGCCCAGGCCCAGTTGGGATACAGGTCGATGGCGGCCTGCATGGGGGTCTGGGTCTTGTCCCGGCGGGCGGTCATGTTGCCTTTCTCGGTGTAGGAACCGCAATAGACCCAGTTGCCCGACGAAGTGGAGCCGTCGGCCTGGAGCATGGCGAAGGACGGCACCAGGGTGCCCGCCTTGTACTCCGTGTCCCCGATCTTCACGTCCTTGAGGAAGTAGCCGTTGATGATCTTGGCCACCTTGTGCGGATCATAGACGTGGTTGGTGGTCCAGCCCTCGGGATCGCTGGCCAGGATGGGCTCGGCGAACTTGCCGCCCTCGCGGGCATAGAGGGCCTTCACCTTGATGGCCAGTTCGGCGATGATGTCGCCATCGGGCTTGGTCTCGCCCAGGGGCTTGGGACCCGCATAGCGCCACTGCATGAGGCGGCCGGAGTTGGAGACGGAACCTTCCTTCTCGATGGACACGGCGCAGGGCAGGAAGAAGACCTCGGTCTTGACCTTTGCGGGGTCCATGCCCGGACCCTTCCAGAACGAGCCGGTCTCGTTCTCGAAGATGTTCACGTTGACCATCCAGTCCAGGCTGGTCATGGCGCTGCGGGTCTTGTTGGAGTTGGCGCCCGAGCAGGCCGGATTCATGCCCCAGGCGAAGAAGCCCTTGAACTTGCCCTTGCCCATCTCGTCGAAGAGCTTGAGCCAGGAGGCGTTCTGGCCTTCGTCCAGCTTGGGCAGGTAGTTGAAGGACACCGCCGGCTCCGGGGCCGGGAACATGGCCTTGAGCAGGCTGGCCATGTACTTGGGCCGGTTCTGCCACCAGTTCACGCTCTTGGGGTCCGCGGACTTGGGGGTGTTCTTCTCATTGTACACCGCCAGGGAGTCATGGGAGGCCCGGGGAACGGGATTGTAGGCCGGGAGGATGTGGAACAGCAGGGCGTGGTCCGTGGATCCCTGCACGTTGGACTCGCCGCGCAGGGCGTTGATGCCGCCGCCGGCCACACCGACGTTGCCCAGCAGAAGCTGGATCATGGACATGGCCCGGATGTTCTGCACGCCCACGGTATGCTGGGTCTGGCCCATGGCGTAGAGCATGGTGCCGGACTTGTCCGGCTTGCCCGTGGCCGCGTAGGCCTTATAGACCTTGAGCAGGTCTTCCTTGGGCGTGCCGGTGATCTGGGACACCTTGTCCAGGGTGTAGCGGGAATAGTGCTGACGCAGCAGGTTGATGACACAACGGGGGTTCTTGAGGGTCGTGTCCCGCACCGGAACCCCGTTCTCGTCCAGGTCAAAGGTCCAGGACTTCTTGTCGTACTTCTTGGACGTGTCGTCGAAGCCCGAGAACAGGCCGTCGGTGAACTTGTAGTCCTTGTTCACCACCAGGGCCGCGTTGGTGTAGTTGACCACGTACTCCTTGAAGAACAGCTTGTTCTCCAGGATGTAGCTGATGAGACCGCCGAAGACCGCGATGTCCGATCCCGAGCGCAGGTAGGCGTGGATGTCCGCCCTGGCCGAGGTACGGGTGAAGCGGGGGTCCATGTGGATGATGGTCGCGCCCTTGTCCCTGGCGCGCAGAATCCACTTGAAGGAAATGGGGTGGTTCTCGGCAGCGTTGCTGCCGATCAGGAACACACAATCACTGTGTTTGAGGTCAGTCCAGTGATTGGTCATCGCGCCGCGTCCGAACGACTCTGCCAGAGCCGCCACAGTGGCGCTGTGTCAGATACGGGCCTGATGCTCGATGTAAACCAGGCCGAGGGAGCGCAGGAAGGTCTGGTAAACCCAGCACTCCTCGTTGTCGATGGCGGCGGAGCCCACGGAGGCCAGGCCGTCGCAGCGGTTGACCATCTGCCCCGCGGCGTTCTTCTCGATGAAGGTCGCGTCGCGGGTGTCCTTCACTCGGCGGGCGATGGCGTCAAGCGTCCATTCCCAGGACTTCTCCTCCCACTTGTCGCTGTAGGGAGCGCGGTACAGGGGCTTGAGCGGACGCAGGGAGTTCTCGCCCAGCTGCTGAATGGACGCACCCTTGGCGCACAGGGCGCCTTCGTTGATGGGATGGTCCGGGTCGCCCTCCACGTTGATGGCGCGGCCCGTGGCCTGGTCGGTGTGCACGATGAGGCCGCAGCCCACCGAGCAGTAGCAGCAGACCGAGGTGGACTGTTTGGCGTTCTTGAGCTTGAAGTCCGCGGCCAGCGCGGCGGTGGGCGCAAGGCTTATGCCCAGTCCGCCGAATGCCGCAGCCAGACTCGCTGCGGCGGAGAGCTTGAGAAAATCACGACGATCCATCTTCATCGCATGCGTCTCCTGGTTGGAGGTTCGGGGTCAACTCCCACGGGTTTCCCGGCAAAGGTGGAGCATCAAACGATACCCCCACCTGCCCGGAACCAACGCCATGGGCGCGGGCCTGGACACGGGTTGCTGGGGACAGGCCCGCAGCGCGGTCATCTGCAGCGCCACGGCGCGCACCGGGGCGAGGTCGAACCCCAGCCCGGCGAACGGCGTGGCAAAAGAAACACCGGCATGCATCGCCACATCTCCTGGTTGAAGGGAAATCAACCACATAAAAGGCGGACAGCTTGCTATCCGATATTGTAGATAAATGAGGCTGGTGGATCAGGCAAAAAATGCGGTCTTACTCCAGGTCTGGCACAAACTGGCAAATGTACTCGGCGAGCAGGGGAAGAAGGTTCCGTTCCCGATTATTGTACCGGAACTCCAGCTCCTTGAGGTAGAGCGGGAAACGTTGCCGGGTCACGCCGTGGAACTTGAGCAGCCGCTGCCGGGCAAAACTCCAGAATCCGGGCTGCTCGTCCAGCGGCACACTGCGCGCCAGGCCCTTGAAGTACTCCAGAGGCACCGCATCCCCCACGCAGCAGACCAGGGTGTCATAGCGCTGGTAGCGGTCAGTGTTGATGATGTTGCCCAGCCGAGCCACCTTCAGCTGGAAGTTCAACTTGAAATGGAGCAGGGTTTCGGCCGTAAATCCGGGGATGAGGTCCACGAAGGCCAGGCCGTCCTTTTCCATGATGCCGAAGACCGAGGCCGGGGCCGCCTCCTCCCGCCTCCGCTCCAGGCTCAGGCCCAAGGTGGAGCCCGGCCCCAGGAGCTGGCGGGCGTCCAGGGCGTTGGCCACGATGCTCAGACGGATGATCGAGAGGGCCTTGTACACCGTGTTGTAGGTCAGATCGAGCTGGGCGGCGGCTTCCACCGCGGTCTGGCTCTGCTCAAAGAGCCTGAGGACCCGCATCCAGTCGGCGCAGGTGAGCTGGCCGATGTTCAGCCAGCGACCGGTGAAGTCATGGAAGGTGTAGCGGCAGCGGGCGCAGCGGCGGCGGCCGTTGCCCAGGCGGTAGCTCTTGCGGTGCTTGCAACGGGGACAAAAGCGCTGGTGGTTCTTCCAGCAGAAGGACAGCAGGAAGCGCCGCGCCGCGGCCTCGGACCGCTCCAGGGACTCGAAAGCGGACAGATCCACGCCTCTCCCCGGAAAAAAATCGTGAAGACCGCGTTCATCGGGCCGGCCGGTCCGGAAGTCGGCGGCTACTGGATTCAGGGCTGCTCTCCCTTGCCCTCTCCGAGCAGCGCCGTGATTTCCGCGCGCAAATCGGCGGCCTCCAGCTTGCCGGCGATGACCTTGTGCAGGCTCCCGTCCGGAGCGTAGATCTCGGTGCGCGGAATGGCCTGCAACTGCAGCTCGTCCACGAGCCGCTCCCCGCCTATGCGCGCGGGATAGCCCAGGGGCTGGGCAGCCAGGAAGCTGCGATAGCTGTCCTCGTCCAGGTCCAGGGACACTCCCAGCAGGTACAGCTTGGACTCGGGAAATTCCCGGCGCAGAGCGTTGAGGATGGGGATCTCCTCCCTGCAGGGGGCGCACCAGGAGGCCCAGTAGTTCACCACCGCCACGGCGCCCGGGGCCGTGGCCGCAGCCACCATCCGCCGCAAGGCCGCGGCGTCGATCCGCTCCGGCGCGCCGGCCTGGACGGCCGTCACCGCGAGCAGGAGCAGCGCGACCGCGAGCCCGAAACGGCGCATTCTCCGCAAAACGCTCACGGCCGCCCCTCCTTCCGTCCGTCCAGCCGCGCCAGCACCGCCAGGTCGGCCGGATAGTTGATGTTGAAAAACGCGTGGGCCTCCTCGGGACCATACGGAAGCAGATGCCTGCCGGCCTCGGGCAGGGCCCGGGACAGCTTGCGCTCCCCCGCCTCCAGGGCCGCGGCCAAGTGGGGCCGGGCCTCGCCCTCGTAGATGGCCACCAGGGGTTCGATGAACCCGGTGGCGGACTGGAGGAAGGTGCTCACCACGGTCCCCGTAGGCCGGTTGGCGCGGTGCTCCACCAGACGGGCCACGATGGCCTCGCCGAGCAGGGGCAGGTCGCAGGCCAGGACCAGGAGCGGCCCGCCCCGGCGGGCCAGCCCGGTGAGGATGCCGCCCAGAGGCCCCAGGCCAGGCACGTCGTCGGGCAGCCAGGGCAGACCCAGCTCCCCCGGATCCCGGCCCGAAACCACTACCCGGGAGCAAAAACACCCGGCCAGACCAGCGGTGCGGGCCAGCAGACTCTGCCCGGCGACGGGCAGTTCGACCTTGTCCTGGCCCAGCCGCGTGCTGCGGCCGCCTGCCAGGACCAGACCGGTGAGCCTGTCCCGGCTGCTCATGACCGCCCCGGGTCCGCGATGCGGCCGGCAGGATCATGGAAAACCGTGAACCGGCCCTCCCGGGCAAAGCCCGCAAGGGTGAGGTCCTGCTCCCGGGCCAGATCGAGCGCCGCGGTGGTCAAAGCCGAGCGGCTCACGGCCAGTTGGAAACCGGCTCGGGCAACCTTGGCCAAGAGCGAGGCGGTGAAGCGGCAGGAGGCGAACAGGACCAAGCCGGACGGGTCCCCCCCCGCGCGCAGCAGCCAGCCCGCCAAACGATCCAGACAGTTGTGCCGCCCAATGTCCTCCACGACCTTGCTGAAGGTTCCGCGCGCCGGATCCAGAACCCCGGCCCGGTGGAAGCAGCCGGTGGCCTCCCAATTGCCAGCGCCCGCCACGAACTCCTCCATGCGGGCCAGGAGATCAGGACCGGACAGGGGCCCCCCGGGCAGAGGACCGCGGCGGCCCACGCCGGGCGCAGCGCCCTCCACGGTATGCAGGTGGAAATGCAGGCCCTCCACCCGGTCCAGCGCCGGGATGCGGCCGGGCGGGCAGAGGTCCAGCAAGGCGTGGCCCAGGGCCAGATCCTCCAGGTCCGTGGGGTGCGCCCACAGGCGCTTCTCCACCCCCTCCAGCACCACGGTCAGCGGTGTCTCAAGGGTGACCACGTCGGTCAGGTCGCGCCAGATCCCGCCCTTGAACTGGCGGCACGCCACCTGGCGCAGCGCGCTGGAGTCGGACATGCGCCCTCCTAGAAGCCCCACCCGGACAAGGTGGCCCGGCCGTAGCCCTCGCGGGTGGCCACCATATCCAGGGCCAGGGAGTCCAGGTCGTCCAGCAGGGGCACCGCCACCCGGTCCAGATTCCGAAAGTCGATGGTCTTGATGTAGCGCTTGCAGGTGGCGCACGTGTCCACCCGGAAGCCGGGCTCCTCCTCCACAGTGAAGAACGGCAGCTTGGCCTGATCCCGCTCGCCGCAGAACACGCACATGATGCGGGGGGCGCGGTAGCGGGCGTGGCAGAAGGAGCAGGTGAGCATGCGCACGCCTTCCTTCCCGGTCAACTCGGCGATGAGTGGCGGCCGTCCGCACACCGGGCAGTGGCCGTGTTCCCAGGCTCGCTCCCCATGGTGCGCGGCCAGGAGTTCCGCGGCCACCCTCTCCAGGCTGGGAGCCAGGGCGGCCTGGGCCAGGAAGGGCAGCGTCATGGGCGCCTTGGGGCTGCGCGCGGCAAAGGGCGCGAAGAACTCCTGGTCCTGGCGCAGGAAGGCAGCGAAGACCTTCTCCAGCTCCAGTTTGCCCTCGGACAGGTCCTGGCGCACCAGGGCCGCGGCTTCGGACACCGCGCCTCCGGCGGATTCCAAGACCTCCAGGATCTTCTCGAAGAGATCCCGGGCCTGGCTCTCGTCGTAGGGGAAGTCCGCGGGCTCGATCAGGGCGCGGCCCTGCACATGCAGGTCCGGGGCAGGCAAATTGGCTTGGATGCCCGTGGAAATCACCGCAGCGGCGGCAGGTTCGGCCGCGAGCTGGAGCCGAGTCACCCGGGTTACCAGGTCCACCAGATCCTTGGGGAGATGCTCCTTGCCGGCCACGGCCGCCAGCCTCTGTTCCACCTGCCGCCTACGCGCTTCGTCGTGTCCGTCCATTCATCACCATCCAGTCTGGGGTTTGCGCAGGGCTAAGACTTACCCCGAGGCATCCACGCTGCCACGTCATCGCTTTTTACTCACACTTTTGCACCGAACTCTGGCCGCATTCCTTCGCCTTCATATATTTTTTACACATTTCCATTCTTCCGGCAATGGCAGGCACTGATTCTTTTCACCGAGGCGCCGCAGCGCCGCGAAACATGTCTGTTAACCCGCCTTGGATATTGGCGTTTCTGCGATTTTCAGTCATCTGGCGAGCATATTCCGCCCTCTGTTCCCAGAAATTGCGCTGCGGATATTTTTTATTGTGCCATTTTTGACACATAGTACCCGCGCCTGCAGTTGGGAAGAGCGCAGGATTTAATATGTCTTTTTTAGCATAAATCGAAACTTCATCCGCGCTCTTCATGCAAAAGCACTATCTATGTCTTATTTGTCATACATTGACAGAGGCTACCCAGAAGAATAGCAGTATTTCTGTAGGGTATTTTCTGCACCTGCATTGCAATAGAATGTGGAGCAGACCAGACGCCATGTGTGCTGAAACGCAGCCGCCAATCAAGCTTATTCAATCTTATCAGTTGGCTGGAATGAGACGGCACAGTGTTGTCTCCTGCGACGGAGTATTCCCCCCATTCGCCGGGAAAGCTGACGGCAAGACGCCTGGCGGGTGGCGCGTTGCGGCGTGCGAGAACCGCCCATGTTTGCCCGGCCGGGCAAACATGGCGAACCGCCGCAGGAGATGACCCAGTTCCCTGCCACAACTCCCAAGACATCACGGAGGCTCAAATGGCTCAATTCATTCGCATCGACATGAGTTCCAGGACCGCCACGATAGGGGAGTGCCCGCAGCAGTATGCCGGGCTCGCCGGCCGCGGCCTCACCTCCATTTTCGTGGCCAACGAGGTCAAGCCCACCTGCCATCCGCTGGGCAAGTACAACAAGCTCATCTTTGCCCCCGGCTTCCTGACCGGCACCAACGCCGCGAACTCCGGCCGTATTTCCTGCGGCGCCAAGAGCCCGCTGACCGGCGGCATCAAGGAGAGCAACAGCGGCGGCACCTTCTCCCAGAAGATGGCCAAGCTCGGCATCAAGGCCGTGGTCTTCGAGGGTCTGCCCGCCGAGGACAAGTACTGGGTCGTGAAGATCGACGCCAAGGGCGTCAGCTTCGACGAGGCCCCGGCCGAAACCATCGGCGGCATGGGCAATTACGAGACGGTGAAGATCCTGCAGGAGAAGTACGGCGACAAGGCGGGCGTGGCCGTCATCGGCGCTGCGGGAGAAATGAGGCTCACAAGCGCCAACATCTCCTTCGCCGACCCTGAGGGCAACATCCGTAGCGCGGGCCGCGGCGGCCTGGGCGCAGTCATGGGCTCCAAGAAGATCAAGGCCGTGGTCATCGACGACACCGGCGCCGGCGGCGTCCCCATCGCCAACCCCGAGGCGTTCAAGGACGCGGCCAAGCGTTTCGTCAACGCCCTCACCACCCACCCGGTCACCAGTCAGGGCCTGCCCAAGTACGGAACCAACATCCTGGTGAACATCCTGAACGAGGCCGGCGGCCTGCCCACCGAGAACTTCAAGCGCGGCCGCAACGAATGGGCCAACAACATCGGCGGCGAAACCATGGCCGCCGTCATCGAGGAACGCGGGGGCAAGACCACCCACGGCTGCCATCGGGGCTGCGTCATCCGCTGCTCGCAGCACTACCATGACAAGCAGGGCAAGTTCCTCACCAGCGGTTTCGAGTACGAGACCATCTGGGCGCTCGGGGCCGACGCCGCCATCAATGACCTCGACGCCATCGCCTACGCCGACCGCGAGTACGACGAGGTGGGCGTGGACTCCATCGAGACCTCGGTGGCCGTGGCCGTGGCCATGGAAGCGGGCATCATCCCCTGGGGCGACGGCAAGGCCGCGCTCGACCTCATCAAGCAGATCCGCCAGGGCACCCCGCTGGGCAGGATCCTGGGCAGCGGCGCCGCCGCCGTGGGCCAGATGTACGGCCTCACCCGCGTGCCGGTGGTCAAGAACCAGGCCATCCCGGCCTACGACCCCCGCGCGGTGAAGGGTGTGGGCCTGACCTACGCCACCACCCCCATGGGAGCGGACCACACCGCGGGCTATGCCGTGGCCACCAACATCCTGAAGGTCGGCGGCTTCGTGGATCCCCTGGGCAAGGCAGGCCAGGTGGAGCTCTCCCGCAACCTGCAGATCGCCACCGCGGCCGTGGACAGCACCGGCATGTGCCTGTTCATCGCCTTCGCCATCCTGGACATTCCGGACGGCTTCAACGCCCTGGTGGACATGATCAACGCCCAATACAACCTGTCCCTCACCGGCGACGACGTCACCGAACTCGGCAAGACCATCCTGCGGGCGGAACGCGAGTTCAACCGCAAGGCGGGCTTTACCAACGCCCACGACCGTCTGCCGGAGTTCTTCGAGGAGCCCTGCCCGCCGCACAATGTCACCTGGGACTTCACCGACGAGGAGATCGACCAGGTCTTCAACTTCTAGCGGGGTCTCGCGTCCCGCGCTCCGAGCCCACGGGCGGACGGCCTTGCGCCGTCCGCCCTCATTACTCCGGCAACGGACGCCGGGGCCGCGTCTTGACGCCGGAACGAAGCGGCCGTAATTTTTAAAAATGCACGTCACAGTCAAATGCTTCGCCACGTTGAGCCGGTTTCAGCCCGCTGCATCGGAAGCGTATCCGTTCACCCCGGGCGAGACGGTGGCTGACCTCATTCATCGTCTGGGCATTGCTCCCAAGGACGTGGCGGTGTTGTTCGTCAACGGTGTCCACGCCCAGCCGGAGCGGGCGCTGGCCGACGGCGACCGCGTGGGTCTGTTCCCGGCCGTGGGCGGCGGCTGACCGATCGGGCAAAGGAGAGCACGTGCCGACAACCATTGAACTGCGCGCCTTCATGGGCCTCTCCGACCTGTTCCGCGAGCGGGGCTGGACCTTCCCCATGCATATGGACGTGAAGGACGGCATGTCGGGCGAAGCGCTCCTCGCGCAGCTCGAAATCCCCGAAGAAAGCGTGGAGGTCATCTTCGTCAACGGCAAGGCCAGCAAACCGGCCCAGGCCATGGTGCGCCCCGGGGACCGCGTGGCCCTGGCCCCGCCAGGCGTGCCCGGCCCCTATCGGGTGCTTCTCGGCTTCAAAAAGCTGGGCTGAGAGTCCATGCGCCCGCCGATAGAAGAGCTGGCCCGCGAGGGCGCGCTGCCGGACGGCACGCCTGTCCGCATCCTCCCGCACGGAGCGGTGCGCGAAGCCGCGCAGCTCCTGCAACTCAGCCTCCGCCAAGCCGAAATCCTCGCCCTGAACCTGGGCCTCATCCCGGAACGCTATCTGCGCAATTTCAAGACCCTGGACTGCGCGGCCCAGGCCCGGCTTCTCGGAGCCAAGGTCGCCCTGGTGGGTCTGGGAGGCCTCGGCGGGCCCATCCTCGAAGGCCTGGCCCGCCTGGGATTCGGGACCATCACCGCCGCGGACCACGACCTGTTCGAGCCCACCAACCTCAACCGCCAGTCCCTGGCCATTGAGGAGACTCTCGGCCGGTCCAAGGCCCAGACCGCCCAGGCCCGCGTGGAGCAGGTCAACCCCGCAGTGGAATTCTCCACGCAGCAGGTCTTCCTGGAATCCGAGGCGTTCGCGACGTTCTTCGCAGGCGCCGATGTGGCTGTGGACGCCCTCGGCGGCATGGCCAGCCGCCCGGCAGCCGAACGCGGCGCAGCCCGGGCCGGGGTTCCGCTGGTGACGGCGGCGGTTGCCGGCTGGACGGTCATGGCCGCCACGGTTCTGCCCGGCGCACAGGGCCCGGCCACCCTCTTCGGTGCGACAAGCGGCCAGGCCGGACCCGCTGCCGAGGACGCCCTGGGCTGTCTGGCCCCGGCCATCTATGTGGCTGCGGGATTGGCGCTTGCGGAGTGCGTGCGCCTCGCCCTGGGCCAAGCGCCGATGCTGGGCGGTCCCCACGGGAAAATGACCGTGATCGATCTAGAGAAAATGGGCTTCGACCAGTTTTCCATCACCGGTTAACGCCCCATCCCCCTTTGAACTCACGGTGCGTTGGAGTCAGACAGTGCCAAAGTCTGGGCAAAGAGTTTTCTTTTGCGGCGCGAACCGGCTTGACTTATAAGTCATTTCAGACATAATAAAACTCAAAACCATTCCGGGACGATACACCACAAACGCCGCAAGAGGACCCCTATGAAAAGACTCCCCACAGCCATTCTGTCCCTGGCGCTGCTGGCGGCCCTGGCCCTGCCGGGCGCTGCCCTGGCCGCGGACACCCTCATGATGGCCACCACCACCAGCACCGAGGACACCGGCCTGCTTGAGTACCTGGCCCAAAAATTCAAGGCCGACACCGGCATCGAGCTGAAATGGACCGCCACAGGCACGGGCAAGGCCCTGGCCTTGGGCAAGGACTGCAACGTGGACGTGCTCCTGGTGCATGCCCCGTCCGCTGAGAAGAAGCTCGTGGAGGAAGGGGCCCTCATCGACCGCACTGAAGTCTTCTACAACGACTTCGTGATCCTTGGGCCCAAGGCCGATCCGGCCGGGGTCCAGGGCAAAAGCGTCGCCGAGGCCCTCAAGACCATCCAGGGCAAGAAGGCCGTATTCGTGTCCCGCGGCGACGACTCAGGCACGGACAAGATGGAGAAGAGCCTGTGGATCGGCGCGGGCCTGAGCTTGCCGGACAAGGATTCCTGGTACGTGTCCGCGGGCCAGGGCATGATCGCCACCATCAACATCGCAGCCGAGAAGAACGGCTACACCCTGGCCGACCGCGGCACCTTCATCAAGTACGAGGCGGACAAGAAGGGCAATCCGCCCATGGTCATCCTGGTGGAGGGCGACAAGACCCTGTTCAACCAGTACAGCGTGATCCCGGTGAACCCGGCCAAGTGCCCCGCCGTGCACAACGCTCTGGCCGAGAAGTTCCGGGCCTGGCTGGCCTCGCCAAAAATCCAGAGGGAAGTGGCCGGCTTCAAGCTCATGGACAAGCAGCTCTTTACGCCCAACGCCAGGTAGGGCATTGGTGAACGGACCGGGCGGAACGGTCCTTCTCCGTTCCGCCCGGTCCTTTTTCCGAACAACCGGCGCAAGAACATGGATTACCTCATCCAGGGAATCGTCCAGGCCTTCACCCTCATCTTTTCCGGCGACCCGGAGACCTTTTCCGCGGTCAGGGCCACCCTGGCCTCTTCCGGTTTGGCCATGGTCGTCATCCTGGCCCTGGGCCTGCCCCTGGGCTTTGTCTTGGGCCACGCCGATTTCCCGGGACGCGGCGCGGCCCGCACCCTGGTGGACACCATGCTCTCCCTGCCCACGGTGGTGGTGGGGCTTCTGGTGTACGCCCTGCTCACCCGGCGCGGCCCCCTGGGCGACTGGGATCTGCTCTTCTCCATTCCGGGCATTTCCATGGGCCTGGCCATCCTGGGTCTGCCCGTCGTGATGGCGCTCACCGCCACTGCGGTGGAGGGCCTTGACCGCCGCCTGGGCCTCACCCTGCGCACCCTGGGAGCCACTCCCGGCCAGATCCTGGCCACCACGCTCTGGGAGGCCCGTTTCAGCCTGGCCCTGGCCGCCGTGGCGGGC
>JAWRKD010000109.1:0-8475 GCA_040307135.1 Desulfovibrionaceae bacterium | reverse complement strand
TTTTAGCGTCCTGCCGGGCCTACCTGGGCGCGGACCAGGCCGCGTCCTTGTTCTGGATGCTGAAGATCTCGGTGAGGGTCACGCGGGACGCGGGCTGGAACGGCCCGGACTTGGCCGCCTGGGGCGTGTCGCCCGCGCACTCCATGTACTCCACCTTGTATTGGATGGAGCCGATGTAGGCCCCGGGCTTGAGCTCCGAGGGCCGCACCACGCAGACCGGGGCCACGCCCTCCTGGATGCGCTGGTAGCGGGCCACGTAGCGGCCGTCGGCCCCGCGGAGCACCTCGCAGGTTCCTGGGCCGGAGATCTGGTTGCGGGTGAGCGTGGCCAGCCACTGGTCCGCGAAGCGGGCCAGCCGCGAGTGCAGGTCGTCCAGCACCATCTCCTGGGGGTCCTGGGCGGCGGGAGCGGCGTCGGGTCCTGCGGCCTGGGCCCCTGCCGCGCAGAGCAGCAGGAGGAGCAGGGGCAGAAGGGTGCGGAGCGTGCGATTCATGCGGGTCCTGCGGTTCGGGGTATCCGGGGGGCGGCCATGGGGCCGCCCCGTTCCGGAAACCGGCTACACTTACTTGCTGCGGATTTCAACCCGGCGGCTGAGGGCCCGGCCCTCTTCCGTGGTGTTGTCGTACTTGAGCTGGCTCTTGCCCTTGCCCACATGCTCGATGCGCGAGGCGGCGATGCCGTGCTGCACGAGCCAGTCGCTCACGGACTTGGCCCGGCGCTCGGAAAGCCGCTGGTTGTAGTCGTCGGAGCCCATGGAGTCGGTGTGGCCTTCCACCACGATGGACAGGTCCGGCCGCTGCTTGAGGATGGTCAGGGCCTGCTCCAGGGAGGGCAGCATTTCCGGGGTGATGGCGGACTTGTCGAAGCCGAAGTTCAGGCTGCGGAACACGATGAGTTCCTTGTCCGCGTCGGCGGCGCCGCCTTCCTCGTAGAACACGTCCTTGACGAACTGGTCCAGGACCGCGCCGTTCTTCAGGGCCGCGCCCTCGGAGAAGACCACGCACTTGGACAGGGCGCGGATCTCGTCGATGATGCGCTTGCCTCTGGTCGTGTCGGCATAGCTCACCACGTGCAGGCAGAGGCGGTTGCCGTACTTGGCGTAGAGGGTCTTGGCCTCGGCCACGGCGTCGGAGCCCAGGTTGTTCTCGCCGTCGGTGAACAGGATCACGGCGATCTTGCCGCTGCTGGCGCCGATGACCGGGTCCAGGGCGGCCAGGCCGTCGCCCATGTTGGTCTGGCGGCCGAAGATGTCGAAGTCGGTCTTCAGGCTGGCGATGGCCGCGCCCAGGGCGGGCTTGTCGTAGGGCTTGAGCTCCTGGACCTTGCCGAAGGGGGCGAAGGTATAGAGTCCGCCCTTGTAGGGCAGGGCCGGGATTTTCTCGTTCATGGCCGCCATGGTGGCCTTGGCCAGGGAGATCTTCGAGCCGTTGGTGCCCTGGAAATCCATGGCCATGGAGCCGGAGTAGTCCACAAAGAGGATGAAGTTGTCCACCTTGGGGGTCATTTTGGGGGCGGCCACGGCCGCGGAAGCCAGCAGAACCAGCGCGGCCAGGGTGGCCAGGGCCAGTGCTGCGCGGGGCAAACGTTTCATGTGCATCTCCTTGGTATTGTTAAAGTTTAACACCGTCCTGCAGGGGCGATCTTTCACAGTAGAAACTATAGACGAACACGCGGGACGATGCAACAGGAGATGTCCGAAGTCCGCGCTCACCCCGCGCCGCGGGCCGAGCCGATGACCTCCATGAGCCGTGAGGCGGTGCGGACCAGCCCGGCCACGGCCTCGGCCGAACGGGTCATGCCGTCGCGGGTCTCCTGGGAGATGTTCTTGATTTCCTCCACGCTGCGGGTGATCTCGCGGTGGGCCTGGGACTGCCGCCCCGAAACCTGGGCGATCTCCCGGATGCGGCCCGCCGTGTCCTCGGCCAGGGCGGCGATCTCGGACAGGGCCTGGCCGCTTCGGGCCGCCAGGACGGTGGCCTCGCCCACGGCCTCGGCCGCGTGTTCGGAACTCTGCACGTTGTTCCTGGCCGCGGCCTGGATGGCGCGCACGTCCTCGGCCACCTGGGTGGTGGCCTGCATGGTCTTTTCGGCCAGCTTGCGCACCTCGTCGGCCACCACGGCGAAGCCGCGGCCCGCGTCGCCCGCCCGCGCCGCCTCGATGGCCGCGTTGAGCGCCAGGAGGTTGGTCTGGTCCGCGATATCGCTGATCACGTCGATGATCCCGCCGATGGCCTGGGCCGACCGGCCCAGGCGGCGCATGTCCTCGGCCAGGCCCGCGGAGAGTTCGCGGATGCGGGCGAAGGCCCGGTCGGACTGCGCCACCACGGCCAGGCCCTCGCGGGCCTTGCCCACGGAGAGGTCGGTGTCCTCGGCCGCGGCCTGGGCGCTGGCCGCCGCCTCGGTCAGGGCGCTGCTCAGGGCGTCGATGGCCTCCGAGGCCCGGAGCAGGCGCTCGGCCTGGATCACGGCCCCGTCCGAGGCCTGCTGCACCTGGCGGGAGAGGGTGCCCGTGCTCTCGGAGATGTCCCGCGAGATGTCCTCGGCCTGGCCCGTGACCTCGGCCAGCAGGGCGTGCTGCGCGCCGATGCGGGCCTCCTGTTCGCGGATGCCGGTGAGGTCCAGGACCACGGCGAAGGCCCCGATGAGGGTGCGGTCCAGGTCGTAGAGGGGCGCGGCGTCCACCCGGGTCTTCAGGCGGCGGCCCCTGGCCCCGGTCATCTCCCGCTCCTCGCCGGTGATCGCGCGGTTCTGCTCGAAGCAGCGGCGGGTGATGGTTTTTTCGCCCTCGGGCCGCTGGAGGAATTCCGAGACCCGGCAGCCTACGTACTGCTCCGGCCCGCCATCGCGCTCCAGCAGGTCCAGGAGCGGGCGGTTCACGAAGCTCACCCGGGATTCCGGGTCCGAAACCAGGCAGGGCACGGTGAGGCTGTCCAGGATGCCCTGGGCGAAGCCGAGCTTGTTCTTGAGTTCCGCCACCATGCGCTCCACGCCCCGGGCCAGGCTGGCGATTTCGGCCGTGAAGCGGCCGCGCAGGGCCTGGCCGAACTCGCCGCCCGTGACCGCGGTGACGAAGCCGCCCAGGGCCGTGAGCGGGCCGAACAGCTCGCGCCGCAGGAACCAGAAGCTGCCCAGGCCCACCAGCAGGGCCGTGCCGCAGCCCAGGAGCAGGGCGGCCAGGCGCAAGTCGCGCAGGGCGGCGAAGGCCTCGGACGCGGCCATTTCCGAGACCAAGGCCCAGGTGGCCCCGCCAACGTCCAGGGGGGCGTAGGCCGCCAGGCGGCTTTCGCCGTCAAAGCTCGGGCCCACGGCCGCGCCGCTTGTTCCGGCCAGGGCCGCGCGCACCGCCGGGGTGTCGGCCCGGCCGCCGTCCCGGGCCGCGAAGGAGGCGGCCACGGAGTGCCCGGCCGGGTCGCGCCGGGAGTCCGAGCGCATGCGCAGGTCCGGCCCCACCAGGTAGGATTCGCCGCTTTCGCCCATGCCCGAGCGCAGGGTCATGACCCGGTTGATGGCGGCCAGCGGGATGCGCAGCACGGCCACGCCCTCGCGCAGGCCGGTGTGGCTGAAGACCGGGGCGGCCACAAAGGCCGCGGGCCGTCCCTGCTCCAGGGGGTCGGACTCGAAGTCCGAGAACACGGCCTCCCTGCCCTTGAGGGCCGCGGCCCAGATCCGGGCCAGGCCGCAATCCTTGTACTGGCCGTCCTTGAGGTCCTGGCCCAGGGCCAGGCCGCGGGCGTGGGAGTAGAGCACGCGGCCGTAGTCGTCCACCAGCAGGGCGTCCTCGTAGCCCAGGATCTCGACAAAGGGCTTGAAGGCCCCGGCCACGTAGGCCAGGGCGTCCTGCAGGCCCTGGTCGTCCATATCCAGGCGCCGGCCCTTGGCCGCGCCCATGGCCTGGCCGCGCAGCAGCCCCAGGGCGTTATAGACCTCCTTGACCCCGGCGAAGACCAGGGCCTCGCGCCGCCAGCCCTCCACGGCCTGCTCCAGAGCCAGCTTCTTGATGTCGCGCACGGACTCCAGCTGGCCGAAGGCCTGGGCCGAGAGGCTGGTGGCGGCCCGCTCCACGCTGTAAACGCCCATGAGCGCCAGGGGCAGCAGGCCGATGGCCAGGCTGAACAGGATCATCTTGGTTTTCAGGCTCACGGCGGGACTCCTTTGCCGCGCCGGAAAGGCTCGTGCGGCGCGCGGTTTGGGCGGGTTGTATAGCTGTGATTGAGGCCCGCGTGTGACAACCCCGCGACAGGGCCGCGGCTTTTGCGTGAAAGCCGCCGCAACTCCTGGTCCCCGTGGCGAAAACTCCCGCGCCGCAACGGTTGCGTCCGACCTTGAAAGCCAGTATGGGATTTGTTTAGAGTTTTTCGTAAACGCACCCCTCGGCCAAGGAGCGCGCATGTACATCGTCACCGGAGGCGCGGGCTTCATCGGCAGCGCCATGGTCTGGAAGCTCAACCGCCTGGGCGTCACCGACATCCTGGTGGTGGACGAGCTGGGCCGCGACGAGAAGTGGAAGAATCTGGTAAACCTCAAGTATGAGGATTACCTGCACAAAGACCAGTTTTACAAGATGCTGCTCAAGGGCGAGGACCCGTTTTCCACGGACGCGGTGATCCACATGGGGGCCAACTCCTCCACCACCGAGCCCGACGCCGACCACCTCATGGAGAACAACTACCGCTACACCCAGATGCTTTGCCGTTTCGTGCTCCAGCACGGGGTGCGCTTCGTGAACGCCTCCAGCGCGGCCACCTACGGCGACGGCTCCCTGGGCTTCTCGGACGACGTGGCGGGGCTGGAGCGGCTGCGGCCGCTGAACATGTACGGCTACTCCAAGCAGCTCTTCGACCTCTGGGCCCTGCGCGCCGGGGTGCTGGACCGCATCGTGTCCCTCAAGTTCTTCAACGTCTTCGGCCCCAACGAGTACCACAAGGGCGACATGATGAGCGTGGTCTGCAAGGCCCACAGGCAGATCAAGGACACCGGCCGCATGCGCCTGTTCAAGTCCTACCGGCCCGAGTACCCGGACGGCGGCCAGAAGCGCGACTTCGTCTGGGTCAAGGACTGCGTGGATCTCATGGCCTGGCTCCTGGAGCACCCGGAGGTGAACGGCGTGTTCAACGTGGGCACGGGCCGGGCCCGCACCTGGAACGACTTGGCGAACGCCGTGTTCTCGGCCCTGGGCGAGGCCCCGGCCATCGACTATACCGAGATGCCCGAGACCCTGCGCGGCAAATACCAGTACTTCACCGAGGCGAGGATGGACAAACTCCGCGCCGCCGGGTACACGGCCGCCTTCACCCCGCTGGAGCAGGCCGTGGCCGAATACGTGCAGGACTATCTGGAACAGGACGACCCCCACCTCAAGGCGGCGTAGGAGGGCGGCTTGCGGGGCAGGATCGCGCGGCGGATACTGACCACGGCCCTTGCGGCCGTGCTCCTGGCAGGGCTGCCCCTGGGCCTGCTGGGCAAGGTCAGCGCGCCCGACGAGGTCCGCCAGTTCCTCCCGCCGGAGGCGCCCTCGCTTTCGGCCCCGGAGGACGCCCCGGCCCCGGCGCGCAACGCCCCCCCCGAGCCGGGCAAGCCCTGGAACTTCTCCGCGGACAAGGCCGCGGCCCAGCACGACGCCCGCTACGTGGAGGCCGAGGGCAACGTGACCCTGTCCCAGGGCGCCAACGTGCTGCGCGCCGATTTCGCCCGCTACTACGAGGCCACGCGCTGGGTCTTCCTCAAGGGCCATGTGCGGGCCAACTGGGAAGGCGACATCCTGGAGGCCGAGGAGGCCGAGTTCGACCTGGCCTCGGGCGTGGGCTGGCTCAAGAACGGCAAGATCTTCGTCACCAAGCCCCACCTCTACGTGCAGTCCGAATACCTCCAGAAGCACAAGGGCGACTTCTACACCTTCAAGAACGCCAAGGTCACCCGCTGCTCCGGGCCCGAGCCCGCCTGGTCCGTCACCGCCCGCGAGGGCGAGATCAACATGGACGGCCGCACCAAGCTCTGGCACTCGGCCTTCAACATCAAGGACGTGCCCGTGGCCTACGTGCCCTACGGCGTGATCCCGGGAGGCCGCAAGCGCCAGAGCGGCCTGCTCATGCCCGAGATGTCCCAGAGCTCGCGCCTGGGCTTCAACCTGAACGTGCCGTACTACTGGGCCATCAACGACGAGTCCGACCTGACCATGTACCAGAACCTGATGTCCAACCGGGGCTACATGCAGGGCCTGGAGTTCCGCCAGACCTCGGACGTGCAGAGCAAGGGCCTGTGGCGTGTGGACTGGTTCTCGGACTCCCGCGTGGACAACACCGAGGCCGAGGAGGACCCGGCCTTCCGCGGCGACGGCCTGACCCGCAAGAACCGCGACCGCTGGTGGTGGCGCAGCAAGTACAACGGCAACCTGGGCGACCCGCGCTGGAAGACCCTCATGGACCTGGACGTGGTCTCGGACCAGAACTACCTGCGGGAGTTCAAGGCCGGGCTCCAGGGCTACCGCAGGAGCCGCGACGAGTTCATCAAGCAGTTCGGCCGCGACATCGACCCCATGGACTCCGACACCCGCACCAGCACGGCCCAGGTTTCGCGCAGTTACGACAAGTTCGGCATCGCGGGCACCGTGCAGTACACCCAGAACCTGGCCTACTGGAACGGCAACAACAAATCGAGCGACGACCCCACGCTTCAGAAGCTGCCCGAGCTGAACTTCTTCGCCTTCAAGGACCGCGTGGGCGAGAGCCCCGTGGAATTCGAGGGCGGGGCCACCTACGACTATTTCTGGCGGCAGTCCGGCACCACCGGCCACCGCCTGGACACCCAGCCCACGGCCAGCCTGCCCTTGTCCTCGCGCTACGGCACGGTCATCCCCCGGGCCGGGGTGGTGCACACCATGTACGACGTGGACCACTGGGGCGAGGACGCCCCCTACGTGAACACCGCGGGCGTGGCCGAGAATCCCCGCGACTCCCAGGGCACGTTCATGTCGCGCACCACGTACCAGACCGGGTTCGACGCCTTCACCGAGTTCTACCGCACCTTCGACCTGCAGCGGGAGAGCCTCTCGCCCTCCCTGGCCAACGCGGGCGAGACCCGCTGGATGGCCATGAAGCACTCCATCGTGCCGCGCCTGGAATACGACTACCGGCCGACCATTTCGGGCCAGCGCCGCTACCCCTACTTCGACCAGAACGACCGCCTGCTGGGCCGCAACATCAGCACCGTGTCCCTGACCAACGTGCTGGACCGCCGCCGCGACACCGTGTCCCTGGTCTCCGACGGCACGGACGCCCGGCCCGGCCTGGCCACGGACTACCTGGACTTCCTGCGCCTGCGCCTGGCCCAGGGCTACGACTACAACGAGGCCGACCGCACGGACATGACCGAGGAGTATCCGCGCAGGCCCTTCACCGATTCCACCCTGGAGCTGGTCATCCAGCCCGAGCGCTACCTGAGCTTCACCTCCCGCACCCGCTACTCGCCCTACATGGGCTCGGTCACCGAGCACGAGCATATGGTGCGCCTGCAAAAAGACGACACCGGCCGCATCTTCTTCGGCCTGAACTTCCTGGAGCCGGTGCACGAGTACAACCGCTACCGCGACCGCCACTACGACATCCTGCGCCTGGGCGGGGACGTGTTCATCACGAGCAACGTCATCCTGGGCGCGGACCTGCGCTACGACCTGCTGCACGGCAGCTCCGTGGACCGCATGCTCAGCCTGACCTGGCAGCGGGAATGCTACGACCTCATCTTCACCTTTGAGCAGTCCTCGGGCGACAACCGCTTCGGGGTCATGGTCGATCTCTTCCGGTTCTAGCCATGGCCGAGCGCCGACCGATCCTGCTCCTGCCCGAGGCCCTCCAGAACCAGATCGCCGCGGGCGAGGTGGTGGAGCGGCCCGCCAGCGTGCTCAAGGAGCTGGTGGAGAACAGCCTGGACGCCGGGGCCTGCCGGGTGGACGTGGAGCTCGCGCGCGGCGGGCTCTCGCTCCTGGCCGTGCAGGACGACGGCCTGGGCGTGCCCGCGGGCGAGCTGGCCCTGGCCGTGACCCGCCACGCCACGAGCAAGATCGCCTCGGCCGCGGACCTCTGGAATGTGGCCTCCTACGGCTTCCGCGGCGAGGCCCTGCCGAGCATCGCCTCGGTCTCGCGCCTGCGCATGGCCTCGCGGGCCGCGGAGGCCACGGAGGCGCGCTTCGTGGAGGTGGAGGCCGGGACGCTCGGGGACGAAGGCCCGGCGGCCCTGGCCGCGGGCACCCGGGTGGAGGTGCGCGGCCTGTTCCAGAACGTGCCCGCGCGGCTCAAGTTCCTGCGCTCCGAGGCCGCGGAGACCCGGCGCTGCCAGGACGCGCTCATGCGCATGAGCCTGGCCCGGCCCGGCGTGGCCTTCTCCCTCACCGTGGACGGCCGCGAGGCCTTCCGCCTGCCCGCGGGCCAGGACCTGGCCGGACGCCTGGCCCGCTTCTGGCCCCCGGCCGTGTGCCAGGGGCTC
>JAWRKD010000108.1:0-8798 GCA_040307135.1 Desulfovibrionaceae bacterium | reverse complement strand
CCCCCCCCCCCCCCCCCCCCCCCCCCGCGATCAAAGGCTTTGCGGGACTACGGGCAGACGGACTCGGCGAAGACGAACTGGCCGTCCTCGCTGATGCGCACGACCACCGCGCACTTGATCGGGTCGCCTTCGGCGTCGAACTTCATGGAGCCGGTGATGCCCTTGAACTCCTTGATGTTCGCCATGGCCTCACGGATGGCCTTGCGCTCGGCCTTCACGTCGCCGGAAACCTTGCCGGCGTCCTGGATGGCCTGGAGCACGATGCGGGTAGCGTCCCAGGTCAGGGCGGCGACGTCGTCCGGGATGTAGCCGTACTTCTGGTTGTAGCGGTCGATGAAGACCTTGGTGTCGCCCTGGGCGCCGGCGGCGGCGTAGTGGGTGGAGAAGAACTGGCCCACGCAGTCCTTGCCGCACAGGGTCATGAGCTCGGCGGAGCCCCAGGCGTCGGAGCCCATGAAGGGGCCGGTCCAGCCCAGGTCATGGGCCTGCTTCACGATGAGGGCGACCTGATTGTAGTTGTCCGGGATGAAGATGAAGTCAGGCTTGGCGCCGATGATTTTGGTCAGCTGGGCCGAGAAGTCCTGGTCCTTGGTGCCGTGGGACTCGAAGGCCACCACGGTGCCGGCGCCCATCTTCTTCTCCCACTCGGCCTTGAAGATTTCGGCCAGGCCCTTGGAGTAGTCGTTGGCGATGTCGAAGATGACCGCGGCGGTCTTGGCGCCGAACTGCTTGGCCGAGAAGTTCACGGCCACGGGGCCCTGGAAGGGGTCCAGGAAGGCCGCGCGGAAGACCCACGGACGGCCCTTGGTGGTGTCGGGGTTGGTGGACCAGGGCGAGACCATGGGCGTCTCGCGCTCATTGCAGATGCCGCCGGCGGGCACGGCCTGCTTGGAGGAGTTGGGGCCGACGATGGCCACCACGCCGTCCTGCTCGATGAGCTTGAGAGCCGCGTTCACCGCGGACTCGGCCTTGGCCTCGTTGTCCTGGTAGATGAATTCGAGCTTGTATTTCTTGCCGCCCACTTCCAGGCCGCCCTGGGAGTTGATGTCCTCCTTGAGCATTTCGGCCGCGAACTTGGAGGCCTCGCCCACCTTGGGGATATCGCCGGTCAGCTCAATGTTGAAGCCCACCTTGATGGTATCGGGCTCCTTGCTGCAACCGGCCAGGAGCAGGGCGCCGAGGACAAGGGCCAGCGCCAGCAGGGACAGTCTGCCGAAAATCTTCATCATCAACCTCCTCTCGTATGGGAAAACCTTGGTGTTTTTCAGGTCACACACGCAGGCCTGAGGCATACCGCAATTCGGGGTGAAAAAAAAGGGCTTTCTCCATCCAGCGCGGCTTCTCAAAAATGTCACAGGCGGGTGACGCAGGGCTTGCGGGCCGCCGTTTGCGGGGCCGAAGCGCGCATTGCGCGAAAAAGGGAACTGCTGTAGAGGGGGGCGAAACATCGCCCGGGAACAGGGGGGAGGCATGTCCGAGAAAGCGCTGGCCAAGATCCGCGACCACGCCCGCAGGGGGCTGGAGGCCCGGGAACGGTTTTTCGACGAGAGTTCCGGCCTGCTCGTGGAGATCGCCCGCTCCATGGCCGTGTGCCTGGCCCGCGGCGGCAAGATTCTCTTCTGCGGCAACCGCCGCAGCGCCCCCGACAGCCAGCACTTGGCCGCGGAATTCGTGAACCGCTTTCTCCTGGAGCGGCCGCCCCTGCCGGCCGTGGCCCTGACCACGGACACCTCCATCCTCACGGCCATCGGCAATGATTACGGCTTCGACCAGATCTTCGAAAAGCAGGTCCAGGCCCTGGGCAACCGGGGCGACGTGCTCGTGGGCCTGTCCACCTCGGGCTCCAGCCCCAATGTGCTGGCCGCCCTGCGTGAAGGCCGCCGCCGCGGCCTGACCACCGTGGGCCTCACCGGGATGCAGGGGGCCGAGATGCAGCCCCTGTGCGACTTCCTGATCCAGGTGCCGAGCCGGGAGACCCCCGTGGTCCAGGAGGTGCACATCGCGGCCGGGCACATGCTCTGCCACGTGGTGGACCACTTCCTGTTCGAGTCCGTGCTCGAACTCAATCCCTATCTGTCGGGCGGGGAGTAGGCGGGGCCGGAGCCGGTCTCAGTCCTGTTCCGCGTCGTCCTTCCGGCCTTCCTCGGGGACCCGGGTGGCGTCCTCCGGCAGCTCGCGCCGGATGCGCACCGTGAGCCCGCGTCCGCCCAGGCGTTCGGCCAGAAGCCCGGCCAGCTCCCGGCTGGGCACCGTGGCCAGCACCAGCTGGGCGCGGTCCGTCTCGTCCCAGACCCAGAGACACTGCGGCAAGTGGATGCCGCGCAGGGCCACGGCCTCGCAGAGCCTGGCCCGGGCCGCGTCGCGCTCCTCGAAAGAGAGCCCGGCAAAGGACTCGCCCAGGGCCAGCACCCACCAGCCCAGCCTGCCCGTGCGCGCGTGCCGGCGGGAGCGGGCCAGGGAACGCAGCCGGGCCAGGGCCAGTTCCAGGCGTTCCAGGTCCTGGGTCACGGGCGGGCTCCAGCGGGGCGGGGGATGAGGGCCTGGGCGAAGAAGGCCAGGGCGGCCACGGCGATGATGGCCGCGCCCGAGGTCAGGTCCAGGGAATAGGCCAGGGCCAGTCCCAGGATGCAGAACAGGGCGCTCAGGCCCGCGGCCAGGGCCATCATGGCCCCCAGGGAGCGCGCCCGGCGCTCGGCGATGAAGGGCGGGATGGTGAGCAGGGCGATGACCAGGATCAACCCCACCACCCGGATGATCATGACCACGCAGAGCGCGGTGAGGGCCAGCAGCAGGGTATGGAGCAGGGCCACGGGCAGGCCCCGGGCGCGGGCGAAGTCTTCGTCGAAGGACAGGGCCAGGAAGCCGCGGTAGCAGGCCAGCACCGCGGCCAGGACCACGGCCGCCAGCCCGGCCATGAGCCAGAGGTCCGAGCGGGGCACGGCCAGGATGCTGCCGAAGAGGTAGCTCATGAGATCGGCCTTGTAGCCCGGGGTCAGGTCCACCAGGATGATGCCCAGGGCCATGCCCGAGGCCCAGAGCACGCCGATGACCGTGTCGGCCCGCTCCCGGGCCTTGAGGGTCACGGCGGCCATGATCAGGGCGCAGGCCACGGCGAAGGCCGCGGTCACGGGCAGCACGGGCAGTCCGGCGAACAGGGCCAAGCCGACGCCGCCGTAGGCCGCGTGCGCGATGCCCCCGGACAGGAACACGATGCGGTTGACCACCACCAGGGTGCCGATGACGCCGCAGATGCAACTGGCCAGCAGCCCGGCCAGCAGGGCGTTGCGCATGAATTCGAAATGCAGGGCCTCGAGCATATTTGTCCTTGTAATGATCAAAAAAATAGTCAATAAAAACACTATTGTTGATTCATCTGAACAATAATGAACAACAATTGATCAATTATGGCTTGTCACTGGCCTTGGGCTCGAACGCCGGCAGGTTCAGACCGCAATGCGGGCCGTGGCCGTGGGTCACCAGGTCCACGGGGCAGCACTCGGCTGCGCCGCCGCCGTAAACCGTGTGGAATATCTCCGGGGTGAGCACCGGCGCCGGGTGCGAGTGCAGGGTCCGGTTCACGCAGGCCACGGCCGTGACCCCGCGGGAGAGCACGGACACGTCGTGGCTGACCATGACGATGGTCATTTCCCGGTTCAGGTCCGCCAGGAGCCGGAGCAGGCCGTCGCGTGCCACGGGGTCCACGCTGGCCGTGGGTTCGTCCAGGAGCAGAAGCCGCGGCCCTGAGACCAGGGCCCGGGCGATGAAGGCCCGCTGCCGCTGGCCGCCGGACAGGTCGCCCAGGGAGCGTTCGGCCTGGTCGGCCAGGTCCACGCGCTCCAGGGCCTTGCGGCCCAGTTCGCGTTCCTGGCGGCTCGGCCGCAGGCCGCGGATGCCCGCCAGCCCCGGCCGCACCAGGCCCAGGATCACGGCGTCCAGGACCGTGATGGGAAAACCGCGGCCTGTGCGGGTGGTCTGGGGGAGGTAGCCGATGAGGCCGCCGCTTTGGCCCGGCGCCCGCCCCAGGACGCGGACCGTGCCGGACTTGGGGCTGACGAGGCCAAGCAGGAGCTTGAGCAGGGTGGATTTTCCCCCGCCGTTGGGTCCGAGCACGGCCAGGTAGGCGCCCTCGGGCACCTCCAGGTTGATGCCGTCGAGCACGGGCGAGCCGTTGTAGGCGAAATGGACGTCGCGCAGTTCAATGGCGTTCATGGAACTCTCAGGCACAGGGCCGCGCGGATGCGCCGGGCCGCGGCCAGCAGGTTGTCGTCATAGTCCCGGGCCAGGGGATCGGCCGGGAAGACCTGGGTCTTGAGCCGCAGGGCCAGGGCCCGGGCCGCCTTGGAGCCGCAACGGGGCCGGTCCAGGACGTATTGCGCTCCGCAACGCTTGGCCCGGAGCAGGGCCTGCTTGAGCGTGGAGGGCGCCGGGGCGTCCAGGGGCCCGGCCATGGCCACCTGTTCCAGGCCCCGGGCCCGGGCCAGCCAGATCCAGTCCGGCCAGCCGGTGAAAAACAGGGTGCGGTCCCCCTGGCCCTGGAACAGGGCGGTCAGCTCCTGGTCCAGCTTGTCCAGCCGTTCCTCCAGGGCCTGGAGGTTGCGTTCATACTCATCGGCCCGTTCCGGGTCCAGGGATTCCAGGGCCTGCGCCGCGCGGCGGGCCAGCACCCCGGCCCGGGCCGGGTCCAGCCAGACCCCGAAGAGGTCGCGGTCCCCGCCCTCGACCAGGCCCGCGCCGAGCACGACCACGTGCAGGTCCGGCCGGGTTTCCAGCAGAAGCGCCAGCCAAGGGTCCTCGAAGGACCCGCCCACCAGGAAGATCAAGTGGGAGGCTGCGGCGGCCTGCAAGGCCTGGGGATCGGGCCGGAAGGTCTCGGGACAGGCCGACTCGGGCAGGAGCGTGTCCACGGAGGCCTGCTTTCCGGCCACGCTCTGCACCAGCCAGGCCAGGGGCGCCACGCTGGCGGTGAGACGCAAGGGCTGGGCCAGGGATGTCGCCGGAAGCAGGAGCAGGAGCGGCACGAACAGCCGCAGCAGGCGTTTCACGCGGACCTCCAGGCCTCTGGATGGTACAGCAACCCGCTTGCCTGTCAATGGGTGATGCGCTAGACCGGGGCCGGGGGGAGCATGGCCGAGACCTGGATCGAGCTTCTTGGCCTGGCGGCCGGCGTCCTGACCACGGGGGCCTTCCTGCCGCAGGCGCTCAAGACCTGGCGCACCCGTGCGGTGCGCGACCTCTCCCTGCCCATGTACCTGGCCCTGAGCGCCGGGGTCTTCCTTTGGATGCTTTACGGCCTGTTCCGGGGCTCGGTGTCCATCGTGCTGGCCAACGGCGTCACCTGCGCCCTGTCCGTGTCCATCCTGGTCATGAAGCTGCGCTACGGCCGCCGGTCAGGCCGCTGAAAAATCCGCAGAGGCAGCGTTGCGTCAAAAAACGGGCATCCTCGCGCAGGGGCGATAGACGTCGGCCGTTCTTTTCTTGCGCGCCTTGCCCGCGCGGTTTTTGAACGGCCTGCGGGGAAGGGCCTCTGCATAACATCCCCTAGGCCAGCCAGGCCCAGGCCCAGGCCGCGGGCAGCAGGCCCAGGGCCAGGAGCCCCAGGCTCAGGTCCAGGCCGCGCGAGGGCGCGCCCAGGCGTCCCAGGCCCAGGCCCGCGGCGAGCCCCAGGGCCAGCCCGGCGGCGAATCCCAGCAGGTGCGCGCCCAGGTCCGTGTTCTCTCCGGCCGTGCCGAGCATGGCCAGGAGCCCCAGGCCCGCGGCCACGGGCACGGCGAAGCCCCGGAAGTCCAGGCCGCGGCCTGCGGCGCGCAGGCCCGAGAGGATGCCCGCGGCCCCGAACACGGCCGTGGAAAAGCCGATGGAGCCGTGCTCCGGGCTCTGGATCAGGGCGTTGCCCACGTTGCCCAGGACGCCGGAGGCCAGGATCAGGAACCAGCCCAACCCGCTGCCCAGCTCGCGGCAGAGCAGGCCCGCAAAGACCCCGCCCACCACGGCGTTGGCCGCCACGTGGGCCGCGTCGGCGTGCAGGGTCAGGGCCGTGGCCGCCCGCCACCACTGGCCTTCCAGCAGGAGCAGGGCCCGGACCTGGCCCAGGTCCAGCCAGTGCTGGGGGTAGAGCCCCAGGCCGGGCCAGGGGCGGCTCACGAAGGCGAAGAAGAGGATGAGGCCGGTCATGGCCGCCCAGGTGGGGGCGTCGCTGCGCCGCGGCCCGGGCAGGTCCCGGGGCGGGTGCGGATCCTGGGGCCGGCCGGGATTCTCGTCCAGGAACAGGCCGATCTCCCGTGCGGCCTTGTCCGCGTACCAGGCCGGGGTCTCCAGGACCCAGCCCCGGCCCTGCTGGCGCAGCCGGTGCGGCACGCGGCGGGACTCCAGGGCCAGGGACCAGGCCTTGGCCTCGGTCCGTTCCAGCAGGCCCGCGTCCTCGCCGCGCACCAGGGCGGCCAGGTTCAGCCAGGAGGGCCGGAAGACCCGGCGCATGAGGCTCGGCGGCCGTCGCGGCGGCAGGGGCGGCATGGGGGCAGTGTAAAGGAAACGTCCGCGATGGCAAGGCCGTCAGCCGCGGCGCTTGACATCGCCGCGCCAGGAATTGAGCGGCGCGCAGCAGCCCTGGCCCGCCTGGAGCTCGGCCAGGTCCAGCCCGGGCCTGGGTTCAACGATGAGGCGGCAGAGGTAGCGGCCTGCGCCTTCGTCCCAGAGCAGCTCGGGGCAGCGCGGCAGATAGCCGTGCAGGCTGTGGGAGACCCCGCACTGGTTGTCCAGGCAGCACCAGCCGCAGCCCACGCAGGGCAGGCTCATGGGTGGACCGTGGATGCGGCGTGAGGCACGTCGTTTCCTTGCGTCAGAGGTGGCCGCGGACCGGCTGGGCCGCGGTGCGCTTCGCAGCCTAATCCCCGGGCTGCGAAAGCGGAAGCATTATCATGTATCAGAGACTTGGCAGGCGGTCCGCGACTCTGCTAAGGTCCTCCCAACACGGAGAAAACCGCATGGACAGCCTCGCCGCGGCCCCGGCCTGGGTCAAGCACGGTCTGGAGTGGGTGGGATTCCTCTGCATCAGCGTGGCCATCGTCCTGGTGGTCAAGCACTTCACCGTGGACATCCGCTCCGGCGACCTGGTGGGCAGTTCCTCGTTCCGGCGCTGGAAGCGGCTCGGCTTCTACTGCCTGGTGCTGGCCGCGGGTCTGGTGGCCCAGCGCATCGCCCAGGCCATCTAGGGGGCTCCCCATGAAATCCTTCCGCCAGGAACTCTGGTTCCAGGTGCCCGGCCGCCGGGGGTTCGTGAACATCACGCCCCAGGTGGAGCAGTGCCTAGCCGAAAGCGGCGTCCGCGAAGGGCTCTGCCTGGTGAACGCCATGCACATCACGGCCAGCGTGTTCATCAACGACGACGAGCCCGGCCTGCACCAGGACTACGAGATCTGGCTGGAAAAGCTGGCCCCGCACGAGCCCGTGTCGCAGTACCGCCACAACGCTTACGAGGACAACGCGGACGCGCACCTGAAGCGCCAGATCATGGGCCGCGAGGTGGTGGTGGCGGTTACCGAGGGCAGGCTCGACTTCGGGCCCTGGGAGCAGATCTTCTACGGCGAGTTCGACGGCCGCAGGAAAAAGCGGGTGCTGGTGAAGATCATCGGGGAGTAGCCGCGGCCCCGCGCCGCGTGAAGATCACCGCGCCGATGACTGCGGTGAAGGGCGCGGTGGTCACCAGCCCGAACGACCCCACCAGGGTGTTGAAGACCTCGGCCGCCACGTAGTTCAGGTTGAAGAGATTGGCCACGGGCACGCCCTGGGCCATGAAGATCATGAGCAGGCTCATGTACCCGCCGGAATAGGCCAGAAGCAGGGTGGTGGTCATGGTTCCGGTCACCGCCCGCCCCACCGAGAATCCCGAGCGCAGCGCCTCCGTGAAGCGCAGGTCCGGCTTCTTGAGCAGGACCTCGTTCTGCGACGCGGCCACGTCCATGGCCAGGTCCATGACCGCCCCGGCCGAGGCCAGGAAGATGCCCGAGAGGAAGATGCGGGTCAGGTTCAGGTGGCCGAAGCCGGTGTAGAGGAGCGTCTCGGAAAAGGGCTTCACCGCGCCGCTCAAGTGGAAACCGGGCGAGAGGAGCACGGCCGTGGCGCAGGTCACCACCAGCCCGGCCAGGGAGCCCAGGAAGGCCGCCAGGCTCTTGCGCGAGAGCCCGCCCACCAGGAGGATCACCGCGGCGATGATGGCCGCGGACAGGCCCAGGGTGAGCCAGATGGGGTCCAGGCCCCGGAGCAGCCCGGGCACCAGGATCTTCCAGATGGCCAGGCCGGTGAAGACGAAGGAGAGCAGGGCGCGCAGGCCCGTGAACCCGCCGTAGAGCGCCAGCAGGCCCGCGAACAGGCCGAAGAGGATGAGCTCCAGGTGCAGGCGGTAGTGGTCCTGGGGGTTGACCCGGGAGATGTCGCCGTCCGGCGTGGTGGTGATCACGGCCAGGGCCGTGTCGCCCACCTGGAAATACTTGTCCATCTCCAGCTTGCCCAGGAGCTGGTTGTCGCCCTCCACCTCCCGGCCCGCAAAGGGGCCGTCCAGGATGCGCATTGTGAGCGTCTGCCAGCCGGTCTTGAGGATGCCCAGCTGGAGCACGCGGCTGTTGTCCACCGCCAGGACCTCTGCCCGGGCGCGCAGGGCGGTCTGGTCCACGCGCTCCTCGAAGCCCGTGGGCAGGAACCAGAGCAGGACGGACAGGGCCAGGAAAAGCAGCGTCAGGACCAGGTCGCGCCGGGCGCGCAGGGAGTCGGGCATGGAGGGGTTCCGCGGGAGACCGGAGCGGCGG
>JAWRKD010000107.1:0-4820 GCA_040307135.1 Desulfovibrionaceae bacterium | reverse complement strand
GGCGCCCAGGAAACGGCGGAGGAGGGAGAGTGGAGAGCGCGGCATGGAGGTTCCGGTTCTGATTCCTGGACCGCCCCGCTATCCCCGGAGCGGGCGAAATGCAATATCCCGGCCGGGACCCCGGATCACGCGGCCGACAGGCCGGGGTTTCCGGAAATCCCCGCCGCGCCCGCGCCCGCCACCGGGCCGCCGGACAGCCCGTCCTTCAGGCGGGTGAGGAAGGCGTCCGGGGCGTCGTCGCCGGAGATTTCGCCGGAACTCACGCTCACGGTGATGCGCAGGCCCTCGTCGAACTCGGCGTCGGCCACCTCGCGCCGCACCTTGGCCGCGAAGCGCGCGGCCTGCTCGCCGTCGATGTACGGGGCCAGGATCACGAAGGTGTCCCCGCGCCAGCGGAAGACCATGTCGTTCTTGCGCACGCGGCGGCGCAGCAGCCCGGCCAGGCCCTGCAGGAGCCGGTCCCCGGCGCGGTCCCCGTGCTCGCGGTTGACCGCGCCCAGGCCGTCCACGTCGAGCATGAGGGCCGCGGCCTTGGCCTTGTAGCGGCGCACGTGCTCCATCTCGCGCAGCAGGCACTCCTCAAGCTTGGCGCGGTTATAGACCCGGGTCAGCTCGTCGGTGACGGCCAGGCGGCGCACGGCCTCGTCCAGCTCCTCCAGGCGCTCCTCGTCGCGGGCCAGGGGGGAGATGAAGGCCCGGAACACGAGCAGGGCCTGCACGGCCAGGAGCACGAGCCCGCCCCCGGCCACGGCCAGACCGGCCTGGGCGGCCCAGGCCGCGGCGTCGGCGCGGCTTTTCAGCACGAACTCGTAATAGCCCATGAAGCCCAGGGCGAAGAGCAGGGCCAGGCCGATGATGGTGAAGCCGTAAAACACGGCGGGGCGGGAACGGAACATGGGACCCCCTGGCGGCCTGAAACGGCCATCCTGGCCCATTCTTACCCCTTGGACGGGGGTCAAGGGAAGCCCCCGGAGGCGCATTTCTAAAGAATCCTTGGAAAAGTCCCGGCCGCCGGGCTGATCGGAACACCGCCGGGGCCGGGACCCGGACCTGCGGCGACTTCCTCTCCCGGGCCGCTCAGAAAGCCGGACTCATGCCCGTTTCGCCACCTCGCCCCCGCGGATTCTTCAGCGGCCCGTCAGCGGTCCGTCTCGAGGGTGTAGTAGATGGCGGCCGTATCCTTGTCCTTGCGCGTGAGCACCAGGGAGAAGTCGGGCCAGACCCAGCCGTAGTGCGGGCCGCGCTGCTCGCCCGGGCCGAAGGACTGGATCAGGGCGTCCTGGGCCAGGAAGATGTTGGCCTCGCCCTTCACGGCCAGGCCCACGCCCGCGAGCCTGCCCTTGCGGGCGTAGTAGGCCACGGACACGAGCTTGGCCTGGCCCAGGGTCAGGACCTCGTCCTTGCGGTAGAAGGTGTCCTTCTGGCCCGGCACCGGGGTCAGGCCCAGGTCCTTGATCTCCGCGCCGAAGGCCAGGCCGTGGAACTCGCGCGGGGCCGGTTTGCGGGCGAAGCCGTCGTCCGCGGCCCGGGCGGGCGCGGCCAGGACGGGCGCGGCCAGGAGCAGGCCGAGCAGCAGGCGGCAGAGGGCGTGGCGCAGGGGCATGGGGGTCGTCTCCGTTGTTTCTCCGGCGATGATAGCGCGAATTTCCGGGATGGCAAGAAACGATTCAGCCCGCGACCCGCTCCATGGCCCGGTCCAGGAGGCCCAGGAACTCCCGGGCCATGTCCCGCACGTGGGAAAGCAGGTAGCGCAGGCCCTCCTCGCGGGCGGCCGGGTCCGTGGAGCCGAAGACCAGGCCGTGGAAGCGGGCGTTGTCGAAACCGGCGTAGCGCTGCACCAGGTAGCTCACGTTGCCCCGGTCCAGCTGGTCGAGCACGCCCAGGCCCGCGGCCAGGAACCCTGGTCCGGCCTGGCCCAGGAGGTAGTCCAGGGGTCCGGCGGTGTTGGCCCAGATCTCCCGCTCCCGGGCCAGGAAGGCGCGCACCCGGGCCGGGTCGCGGCGCAGGGGCGGCCGCCGCAGCAGGCCGGCCAGGATCTTTTCCAGGCCGGGCCGTTCGGGCAGGTCCGGGTTCTCGTCGATCTCCACGCCCGGGCCGTAGATGAGGCTCTGGCGGCTCAGGTTCACGCAGCGGGTGTTGGTGGCCCGCAGCTCGTCCAGGAACCAGAGGGCCGTATCGCGGAAATTGAGCGTGCTGTAGAGGGTCTGGCCCGAGGCCGCGCGCGCCGGGCAGAGCTGGGGCCAGGCCCCGGTGAGCGGCCGGGCGCCGCCCCCGGCGTGGGCGTGCATGGAGCCCGGGGCGTAGGACAGCCGCCAGGGGTCGGTTCCGGCCAGCTGGACCCCGGCCAGGACCACGCTGCGGCAGCCCAGGTGCCGGGCCAGGGCCAGGGCCGCGGTGATCACCGAGCCGTAGATGTGGAGGTTGGGCATGGCCCCGAAGACCTCGGCCCGCCACGCGCCGAAGAACAGGGTCTTGCCGAAGAGCCCTTCCGGGGCGTGGGAGAAGCAGTGGGCCGCCAGCACGGTCCCGGGCAGCGGGGCCAGGCCCTGGAAGGAGCGCGCGCAGTCCAGGGCGTTGTCGTTGATGACCGCGAAGTGCGGGACCACGCCCATGTCCTGCAGGGGCCCCAGGGCGTTGTTCACGGCGATGAGCACGGCGCGGTCGCGGTTGGCGCGCAGGAATTCCGCGCGTTCGGCCAGGTCCGGCCCCGCGGCGATGAGCACGGCCGGGAAGCCCCGGAACAGGTCGCGGGCCTCGCGCAGGTTGCCCAGGCCCAGGCGCGGGGCGTTCTCGTAGGCGTGGCGCTGCTGGTCGTAGAACAGGCCGCGGGTGATGGGCCGCAGGGGCAGGCCGCGGTTGTTGAACTGGCCGGAGACCGGGTAGATGCGGTGCCGCCAGCAGAGCAGCTCCAGGCGCTCGCGCACCTCGACCACCCAGTCCGGCCGGGCCGCTTCCAGGCCCTCCAGCACGAAGAATCCGGGGCAGCCGAGCTTGCGGAAGAGATCCTCGGGCAACAGACGCTCCAGGGAGGGCCGCATGCCCGCGGGATCGCCCAGGGCGCAGAACACGCCCGCCTCGGCCAGGGCCTTGGCCGAAAACCCGTCCAGAAAGGACTCCAGGCGCTCCTCCTCGGGCTCGAACACGAGCAGGGCCGCGGGCCGCCGGGCCAGGGCCGCCTCGAAGACCCGGGAGCGGGCCGCGCCCAGGAACACGGGCAGGCGGCAGCGGGCCAGGGCCTGGTCCGGGTCCGGCGGCAGGGGCGCGGGGTCGAAGAGCGGCGCGCCTCCGGCAAAGGGGCTGGCGAAGGCGGGGTTCTCGAAGGCCCAGAGCGGGGTGTGGGCCGAGACCAGGTGCCCGCTCCCCACCCCGGCCGCGGCCCCCTCCAGGCGGCCGCCCCGGCGCAGGATGCCCAGTTCGGCGAGGACCTTTTCCTTGACCGCGTCGCGCATGGCGACCGTGTAACCCGCCGCGCCTCCCGGCACAAGGCGGCGGGGGCAGCGGCGCGCCCCTGAAGTGGGCACACGCCAGCAACAGGCGTCAGTGAAGAATTCTAGGGCCTTGCAGCACGAATTCCACATTTCCTGCGGCGTTCCGGGGACATCGGGCCGCAGCACATGCAACGAGCCATTTTTGCAGCGTATTGCACATTCTTTGCAACTTCTTTATTTGGTTAGTAATTTTTTTGACAGAGTTATCATTGACAAGCTCGTGGCCGGGGGGACTGGGCGTGTCGGGACAGGTGGTCGGACAGGTGACCCAGCTCCAGGGGCTGGCCGTGGCGGTGGGCGACGACGGCGTGCGTCTGCTGCTGCCCGGATCTCCGGTCCATGCCGGGGAATCCCTGCACGTGGGCAACGGCTCCCTGCTCCAGGTGACCCTGTCCGGCGGGCAGGCCGTCAGCGTGACCCCGGGCTCTCCCCTGAGCCTGCCCCTGGAGGGGCAGGTGGTCCCGGACGAATTCCAGACGCCCGCGGACAACGCGCCGCCCCCCCGGGACGACGGACCGCAACCCGAAAACGGCCAGGACCAGCAGGACCAGCCGCACCCGATCCATGCGGCGCAGGCGGAGGGTCTGCGCCACGGCCAGGACACCCTTTTCCCCACAGACCTCCTGGGCCTGGACGCCACGCCCCCGCCGCCCCCGGTCCCGCCGGACCTGCCGCCGCCCGTGGGCCCGGACTTTGCCGCCGCCCTTTTCGGCCCCCTGGCCCAGGGTCCCGGCGGCCAGGCTCTTGTCTTCACCCTGCCGCCTCCGGCCCCCTCGGCTCCGCCCCTGGCCCCGGTCCTGGACGAGAGCGATGACATCACGGGCACGAACGGCGACGACTCCCTGTCCGGCGGCAACGGCTACGACACGCTCTCCGGACTGGGCGGCGACGACACCCTGGACGGCGGCCCGGACAACGACCGGCTCTTCGGCGGCGGCGGCGACGACACCCTGCGCGGCGGCGGCGGCGACGACCTGCTCTCCGGCGGCAGCGGCGCGGACCTGGCCGACTATTCGGACTCCCCGGCCGCGGTGGCCGTGAACCTGGCCTCGGGCCTGGCCTCGGGCGGCGCGGGCAACGACCCCCTGGTCTCGGTGGAGGCGGTCCTCGGCTCAGGCTCCGGCGACACGCTCTCCGGCGGCGGCGGCGACGACACCCTGCTGGGCGGAGACGGAGCCGACTCCCTGATCGGCGGCAGCGGCAGCGATACCCTGGACGCCGGGGACGGCGGAGACACGCTCCTGGGCGGCAGCGGCGACGATTCCCTGCTCGGCGGCGACGGCGACGACCAGCTCAACGGCGGGGACGGCGACGACACGCTCCTGGGCGGCA
>JAWRKD010000106.1:0-27677 GCA_040307135.1 Desulfovibrionaceae bacterium | reverse complement strand
CCTGGCCGACGAGCCGGAGCGCGCGGCCTGGGCCGTGGAGGCCCTGCGCAAGGCCGGGACCCTGGCTCGCTCCCTGTCCGTGGGCCTGGTGCGGCTGGAACGGCTTTCCGCCGCCGCGGCAGTGGAACGTCTGGACGCCTTCTACTGGAACCTGTATGTGCAGGGCCGGGTGCGTCACGCCCCCATCCTGGTGGCCCTGGAGCCCGCGGCCTGCGTGCTCGTGGCCGCCGGTCCGGAACTGCTCCGGGACGCCGAGGAAACCCTGCGCGCCATGGACCGCTGACGGTCCCGTCGCGCCAAGAGAAAGGATTCGGACATGAACATCCCCTTCATCGACCTCAAGAGCCAGTATCGCCGCATCGCGGCCGAGGTGAAGACGAACATCGAGGCCGTGCTCGAGCACGGGGCCTACGTCATGGGTCCGGAGATCAGGGACCTGGAGGCCAAGCTGGCCGCCTACTGCGGAGTGAAGCACGCCGTGGCCTGCGCCTCGGGCACGGACGCCCTGCTCATGGCCCTCATGGCCCTGGGCATCGGCCGGGGCGACGCGGTCTTCACCACGCCCTTCACCTTCATGGCCACGGCCGAGGTGGTCAGCCTGCTGGGGGCCACGCCGGTGTTCTGCGACATCGACGCCGCCACCTTCAACATGGACCCGGCCGACCTGGACGCGGTCATCGCCAGGACCAGGAAGGAGCGGCCCGAGCTCACGCCCAGGGCCGTGATCAGCGTGGACCTCTTCGGCCTGCCCTGCGACTACGACGCGGTGGAGGCGGTCTGCGCCAAGCACAAGCTCACCCTCATCGAGGACGCGGCCCAGTCCTTCGGCGGCCGCTACAAGGGCCGCATGTGCTGCTCCTTCGGGGCCATCGCCTGCACCTCGTTCTTCCCGGCCAAGCCGCTGGGCTGCTACGGCGACGGCGGCATGTGCTTCACGGACTCCGACGAACTCAATGATCTGCTCCTGTCCATCCGCATCCACGGCCAGGGCCGGGACAAGTACGAGAACGTGCGCATCGGCATCAACGGCCGCCTGGACACCATGCAGGCCGCGGTGCTCCTGCCCAAGTTCGGGATCTTCCCGGGCGAGGTTGACCTGCGCCAGGAAGTGGCGGGCCGCTATGCCGCGCTGCTCGCCAAGGCGCCCGGACTCACCACCCCCAAGGTGCCCGACGGGTATGTGAGCGTCTGGGCCCAGTATTCGGTGCTGGCCCGCGACGCGGCCCACCGCGCCCAGCTCATGGACAAGCTCAAGGCCGCGGGCGTGCCCACGGCCATCTACTATCCCCAGCCCCTGCACCTGCAGAAGGCCTTTGCGGACCTGGGCCACAAGCCCGGAGACTTCCCGGTGTGCGAGGGCCTGGGCGAGCGGGTCTTCAGCCTGCCCATGCATCCCTACCTCGCTGCCGAGGTCCAGGAACACATCGCGGCGGCCATGCTGTAGAAAGAAGAAGGCGATGCGAGAACACGAGGCTCCGCCACAAGGCGGGGCCTCTTTTTTGGGGGAAAGCCGGGCGCTCCGCGGGAGCGGGGGGGCGTCCACTCACGTCTTCCATTCCTGGTCCAGGACTGCCGGCTCCCGGTTCACGGGCCGGAAAAAGCGGCTCGTGGCGCGGGTCGCAACCTGCCTGAGCGGACCGTGCCCTGTCCGAGTCAAGGGACACATCCCGCGTCCATCTTTCATAGGAGAGGGGACGTGGGCGGAAAGAGAGAACCAGAACTATTGGAAATATAAATGGTTCTGGTTTCTTTGGGGGTGCTGGTTCTCTCCCCTTCGTGGCCCATGTCGCCGGGTCCTGTCCGGGCCGGGATCGCCGCAGCCCTGGGAACGGGCCGGGAAACAGGCTGGTCGCCCGGGGAGGAACGCAGACGCGCTGGCGCGCTGGGCCGGATTCGCCCGCAGTGGAACAGGACGACGATGCCCCCAAAAAGAACGGAACGCGCTCCTTGGCGCAGTGCCCGGCGCAGCACCGGCCACGGCCAAGCTCCAGCGTAAAATGCCGCCTGGCCCGCGACCCAGGACCGAGGACGATTCCGGCCATGCCGCGCCGCCCGGCGCTCGCACGTGCCTTTCTCCCCTCGCCTCAAGTCGCTTGATGTCCGCCTGACTCCCGGCGAAGCCGGTCAGCAGAAACGCTTGCAGGCCAGCGGCATGCGCCAGCCCGTGCCGAAGCTGCGGTCCGTGAGCTTGATGCCGGGCGCGGCTTGGCGGCGCTTGAACTCGGCGCAGGCCACCAGCTTGAGCACGCGCTCCACCGTGGCCCGGTCGAAGCCCCGGGCCGCGATCTCCTCGCCGGACAGGCAGTCCTCCACGTGCAGGGCCAGGATGGCGTCCAGGACCTCGTAGGGCGGCAGGCTGTCCTGGTCGGTCTGGCCGGGCTTCAATTCGGCCGAGGGGGCCTTGGTCAGGATGGGCTCGGGAATGACCCCGCCGCGCGCGGCGTTGAGCCAGCGGGCCAGGGCATAGACCGCGGTCTTGGGCAGGTCCGAGATGACCGCGAAGCCGCCGGACATGTCACCGTAGATGGTGCAGTAGCCCACGGCCAGCTCGCTCTTGTTGCCCGTGGTCAGGAGCATGGCCCCGGTCTTGTTGGACAGGGCCATGAGCAGGTTGCCGCGGATGCGCGACTGGATGTTCTCCTCGGTGGTGTCCGGGGCCAGGCCGGCGAAGGGCTCCTTGAGGGCCGCGGCAAAGCCGTCCATGAGCGGGGCGATGGGCAGGGTCAGGATTTTGATGCCCAGGTTCCGGGCCAGGGCCAGCGAATCGTCGATGCTGCCCTGGCTGGAAAAGGGCGAGGGCATGAGCACGCCGGTGACGTTCTCCGGCCCCACGGCCTCGGCCGCCACCGCGGCGGTGAGGGCCGAGTCGATGCCCCCGGACAGGCCCAGCAGGGCCTTGGAAAAGCCGGTCTTGCGGATGTAGTCCCGGGTGCCCAGGACCAGGGCGCGCCAGGTTTCGGCCTCGGGGCCGAAGTCGTCCTCCGCGATGCGGTTTCCGCCCTCCGTGTCCACCAGGAGCAGGTCCTCCTCGAAGCCCCGGGCGCGGGCCAGGAGGCTTCCGTCCGGGCCGAAGGCGCAGGAGCGGCCGTCGAAGACCAGGTCGTCGTTGCCGCCGGCCTGGTTGGCGTAGAGCAGGGGGCGGCCGAGTTTCTTGGCCACGGCCCCGAGCATGGACTGGCGCAGGGCCTGCTTGCCCAGGGAAAAGGGCGAGGCCGAGAGGTTCAGCAGCAGGTCCGGCCGGCGGCGCAGGATCTCCTTGACCGGGTCCGCGTGGTAGCGGGGCCTGGGCCAGAATCCGGCGTCGTTCCAGAGGTCCTCGCAGATGGTCACGGCGATGCTGACCCCGTTCAGCTCGAAGAAGTTGTCGAAGCCCGGGGGCGAGGGCTCGAAATAGCGGTCCTCGTCGAACACGTCGTAGGTGGGCAGAAGCGTCTTGCGGAAGCTCCGCTCCACCGCGCCGTTGCGCAGGAGGAAGGCGCAGTTGAAGGCGCTGCGGCCCTCGCGCGACGGGTTGGCCTCCACGGCCCCCACCAGGGCGGGCGGCAGGCCGCGCAGCTCCGCGGCCAGGGTCTCGGCCGCCTCCCGGGTCCGGCGCAAGGTGGCGCCATAGAGCAGAAGGTCGCGGGGCGGGTAGCCCAGCAGGGCCATCTCCGTGGTGACGCAGAGTTCCGCGCCCAGGGCGGCCGCTTTTTTCACGGCCTCGGCGATGCGCGCGGCATTGCCGGGCAGGTCGCCCACCACGGGGTTGAGCTGCAGGAGGGCGAGCTTCATGGTCAGGGCTTGGGCGCGGTTCCCTGGCTGATGTGGCGGCGGGCCTCCCGCACCAGGGCGATGGACTCGTCGAACAGGCGGCTCCACTGGCCCGGGGTGTGGTTGTGCACCTGGCGGTCCTTGCCGTGGATGCGCACGTTGGCCAGGACCTTGGGCACATGCACGAAGGGCGCGCCGCCCAGGGCGAAGCGCTGGTAGAGCTCGTGGTCGTGGGAGAGCAGGTCCTCGCGGTACCAGCCCAGGCGCTCGTGCAGGGAGCGGCGGTAGAGCTTGCAGACGCCGCAGAAGTACCAGTCCCCGAAACAGTTGGCGAAGCTGTAGTCCGGCAGGCTGAAGCGCCGCAGGATCCGGCCCTGGTCGTCCACCACGTGCATGTCCGCGTAGGCGAAGTCGGCCCCGGCCGCGTCCATGGCCGCCAGGCAGTCCGAGACCATGGAGGGCAGGAGCACGTCGTCCGAGGCGATGTAGGTGCAGAACTCGCCCGTGGCGGCCTTGAAGCCGGTGTTCAGGGCCGCGCCCAGGCCGCGGTTGGGGTCGTGGGTCAGGACCTGGATGCGCCGGTTCTGGGGATAGCGGGGGTGCGTCCGCCGCACCACCTGGTTCGCGGCCTCGTCGAAGCGCGCGGCGTGGGACACGGTCTCCTCGGCCACGGCCTTGAGGTAGTCCTCGATGACCCGGGCCGTGCCGTCGGTGGAGCCGTCGTTGACGATGACCAGCTCGATGTCCGGATGATCCTGGAAGAGGACCGCGTCCAGGGTCATGGGCAGATAGTTGGCCTGGTTGTATGTGGGCACGATGATGGAGACCAGCGGCATGGGCGACTCCTCGGCGCCGGCTCGGCAGCCTGGGCGAATCTGACACAACCCTCCGGGCGGCGTCAACGCGAGGCCGGGTTGCGGCGGCAGGAGCGCATGGTGTAGGCAGGGAGCGGCCGTCCGCGCGGCCCGGCGGTCACCGCCCCAGGGCCAGGGCCTCGCGGTAGTCCATGCGCGGGAAGATTTCCAGCTTGCCCCCCACTCCGGCGTTGCAGATGCGGCGGCCGTGGCCCTCGACGTAGGCCCGGGCCGTCTCGTAGGCCTTGCCCACCAGGTCCAGGCGCGGGTGGTGCCAGCGCTTGCCCGGGCCGAAGTAGGCCGGGTGGAAGTGGTTCACGTCGTTTTCGCGGGAGGTGATGTTGGGCCCGTCGGCGTACGACGGGATCTGGTAGTCGAAGTCCACGCCGATGAGGAAGATGGGGTCGCAGCCCATGAAATAGGCCAGCTGCACCGAGAGGTAGGTGACCGTGGAGCCCCAGTAGATCTTTTCCGCGATGTTCTCGGAGAAGAGCGGGAAGTTCTCGTACCGGCGCACGAAGTTGACCCAGCAGACGTTGTCGCCCCCGGTCAGGCAGTACTTCAGGTCCTCGGGCAGGAACTTGGTGTAGGGCAGGGCGTTGATGGCCGCGCTGTTGTCCTCGGCCACGAAGGTGTCCTCCACCGTGTAGTAGAGGGGGGTGAACCCGAACTTCTCCACGCCCAGGTAGATGCAGTTCATGCCGAAGGTGACCCGGTCCTTCAGCGGGGCCAGGTCCATCTTGTTCAGGCTGGGGCCGTTGCCCACGACCCAGCCGGGACGGCCCTTGTGGATGTCCTGGAAGTCCGAGAGCTGCAACACGGCGGTGTCTCCTGCAGGGGGTTTCGCGGGCCTCCGGCCTCCGTCCGCGCCGGAAAAAGCCATGGTCTCCGGTTGATTATCCATTGTAGGCGGGGGGCCTGGGAGCGTCAAGAAGGGCTGATCCGGATTTGCACGCCCCTTGCATGACCGCGGTGCCGGGGGCGCGTCATTGACAGGACGCGCCGCGGTATCCGTGGCTGGAAACGCCCGGAGAGCAAGGATTGCAGCGTGATCCCGGGCCTGCATGCCAGGCCGCGGCCGCGCCCGGCGGGATTGCGAGGGAGTGACCATGGATGGAAAACTGACGCCACAGGACGCTGCGGCCCCGAAAATTTCGGCGGTGATCTGCACCATCGGGACGCGCGGGGTCATCACGCGGGCCGTGGAGGCCCTGCTCCGGCAGACGCTGACCCCGGAGGACTACGAGATCCTCCTGGTGATCAACGCCCCGGAAGTACCGGAACATGCGGAGTTCAAGAGCGGCCTCCGGTCCATGGCCGGAGCGCGGCGGGACGTGCTGCGCTTCGTGCACGAGCCCCGGCAGGGCCTGTCCCTGGCCCGCAACACGGGCATCCGCGAGGCCCGGGGCCGCTATGTGGCCTTCATCGACGACGACGCCCTGGCCGACCCGGACTGGCTGGAGCAGATCGCGGCGCGCTTCGAGCGCGACGAGCGCATCGCCAGCGTGGGCGGCAACATCGTGCCCGAGTTCGCGGCCCGGCCCCCGGCCTGGGTCACGCCGGTGCTGCACCCCTACTTTTCCTGCATGGTGTTCAGCCGCGACGAGGAGTTCCTCGCCCCGGGCCGCTATTTCTTCGGCACCAACATGGCCTTCCGCAAGGACCTCCTGGAGGCCTGCGGCGGCTTCCATTCGGACCTGGGCCGTAAGGGCGGCTCCCTGCTCTCCAACGAGGAGTGGACCGTGTTCCGCTTCATCGACGCCCGGGGCCTGCTCAAGCTCGCCTCGCCCAGGGTCCGGGTGCGCCACGTGGTGCCCGCCTCGCGTCTGCGCCGCGGGTTCTTCATCCGGCGGCTGTGGTGGCAGGGCGTGTCGGACACGGTCTTCCACCTGCGCCTGGACGGCCGGGACAAGGGCTGGGTTCTGCGCAAGGCCTGGAAGGATTTCAGGACCTACTACGGCAACCTGAGGCAAAAGCTTAAGGCCGGCGTCTCCACGCCCCACATGGCCTTTTTCAATCTCTTCCGCTGGGTCGGCATCCTTTACGCCGTGTGCACGACGGAGAAGGGCGGCCCCTGCGCAGCGGAGATCGGGAGGTGCTCCTCATGACCAGGGTTTCCGTGCTCATGACCAACTACAACTACGAGCGCTTCGTGGAACAGGCCGTGGAGTCCGTGCTGGCCCAGACCGTGCCGCCGGACGAGATCATCCTGGTGGACGACGGCTCCACCGACGGCTCCCGCGAACGCATCGAGGCCCTGGCCCAGCGCCACCCGGACGTGCTCCGGCCCGTGTTCCAGGAAAACCAGGGCCAGGCCGCGGGCTTCAACACGGCCTTTGCCCACAGCACCGGCGACGTCCTCTTCTTCCTGGACAGCGACGACACCTGGTACCCGGAAAAGATCGAGACCATGCTCCCGCACCTCCAGGAGGTGGGCTTCGTCCAGCACAACATGTCCATGCTGGGCGGGCGCTACCGCTCCTTCCTGGTGCAGGACGAGCACCTGCGCTACATGCAGAACTTCGGCTACCTGGACTTTTTCGTCCCCACCTCGGGCCTGGGCTTCCGGCGCGAGGTGCTGGAGAAGGTCCTGCCCCTGTCCCATGTGGAGGCCCTGCGCATCTGCGCGGACACGGTGGTCACCCGCCTGGCCCTGCACTACAGCGCGCTGCGCACCGTGGACACGCCCCTGGGCGACTACCGGGTGCACGGCGGGAACGGCTTCTACTCCCGCCGCTTCCAGGCCCAGGACCAGGTCATGGAACTCTTCCACACCCTGAACCGTTGCCTGGAGGAGCGCGGACTGCCGCGCATTCCCCTGGAGCGCAACTGCCTGCTGCCCCGCCCGGCCGGGCGCGCGGTGCAGGACGTGGAGACCACCCTGGCAGCCCTGCGCGACATGCAGCAGGAGCCGCGGCACCGCGTGCCCTGCCTGGTCCTGGAAGGCTATCTGCTCTTGAGCCAGGAGCGCCATGAGGAGGCCCTGGCGGCCTTCGGCCGCGCAGCCGAGGGCGGCGGCAGCCTGCCCGAGGACGTGCGCATGATCCTCCAGATGAAGGACGGCGGCGGCCTGCCCGAGGGCGCGGTGAACACGCTCTCGCCGGAAGTGACGGCCAACACCTTCTTCCAGATGGCCGTGTGCCTGGTGCGGCTGCGGCGCTACGAGCAGGCCCTGGCGGCCTTCGCCGCGGTGCTGCACCACGCCCCGGACCGGCTGGAGATCCACCTGAACCGCAGCGACAGCCTGCGCTACCTGGGCCGCTACGAGGAGGCCCTGGCCGAGGTGGACCTGGCCGAGGCCAAGAATCCGCGCCTGCCCGGCCTGGCCAACACCCGGCAGAAGGTCTTCAAGGCCATGCGCGAGGCGGGCGTGGACGGCGCGGCCGAGCGGCAGAAAGAATCCCAGGGCATGAACGTGCAGATCCAGACCACCTCGGTCTGCAACGGCAAGTGCATCATGTGCCCGTACCTGGACAGCTGGCACAAGGCCAACCCCGGGGTCATGAGCGACGAGGTCTTCGAGCGCATCCTGGAGACCCTGCGCGGCGTGGACGTGGGCAAGCTCTGCATGTACCTGGAGAACGAGCCCCTGGCCGACCCTGCGCTCCTGGACCGCACCGAGCGGGTCATCCGCGAGATTCCCTTCCGGCTTCTGGAGATATCCACCAACGCCGCCCTGCTCACCGAAGCCCGGGCCGAGCGTCTGGCGGGCCTGCTGGAGAAGGTGCCGCACCAGATCTGGATCAGCTTCCACGGCATGGACAAGCGCACCTACGAAGGCATCATGGGCCTGGACTTCGAGCAGACCCTGGGGCGGATCATGCACTTCCTGCGGCTGGCCGGGGACAAGGGCATGGACGTGGTGGTGCGCGGCTCGGGCGAGCCCGTGCACGAGAGCCTGCGCCACGAGTTCTCCTTCACCGAGGCCCAGTACCGGGCCTTCTGGCAGGAGCAGTTCGCCAAGAACAACCTGGCCCGGCCGCCGCGGGTCAGCTACTTCCGTTACCACGACCGCAGCGGCACCATCCGGCGCAACAACATCCGCCTCCAGGGCAATGTCCGGGACAGCCTGCAGGGCTTCTACTGCCCGCGCGTGGATTCCTGGCTGCACTTCCTCTACACCGGCGAGATGTGCATCTGCTGCATGGACTACCACCGGGAACAGATCTTCGGGGACATCCGGCGCAACAGCCTGCCGGAAATCCTCAACGGCGAGGCCTACAAGAACATGCGCGACATGGCCTTCGGGCTGAAGCCGTCGCCCTCCAACTTCATCTGCAAACGCTGCATCAGCCCCAACGGCTGACGCCGAAGGAACGCGAGGAGCCCCATGACCACCGACATGCGTGCACTCTGGAACGCCCTGAACCAGGAGAGCGAATTCAACTTCATCTCCCACCTCCAGAACGGGGCGCAGTGGGACAAGGCGGAATTTCACCTCACCGGCATCCGCTTCGTGGAGCGCATGCTGGAGCGCATCACCGAATACGGCCGGACCGAGCCCAGCCGCTCCGCGGTGCTGGAGATCGGCTGCGGCGTGGGCCGCTTCCTGAAACCCCTGGCCTGCCGCTTCCGCTTGGTCTGCGGCGTGGACATCGCCGAGTCCATGCTCAAGAGCGCCGCGGAGTACTGCTCCTGCCTGCCGAACATCGCCCTGCGCCTCACCGACGGGAAGTCCCTCGGCGGCATCGAGAACGAGACCTTCGACTACTGCGTCAGCGCCGGGGTCTTCCAGCACGTGACCGACTTCTCGGCCATCGCCTCCTACGTGCGCGAGGCCTTGCGGGTGCTCAAGCCCGGCGGGCTCATGCTTTTCCAGTTCGAGGGCAACCGCACCAAGGACCAGGGCGAGGGCCAGGTGGGCGCCAGGATCACCGCGTCCAGACTGGACGCGGCCCTGGAGCGCGAGGAGTTCCGCATCCGGGAGCTGTCCATGGACCCCACGGACAAGGTCCGCAACGTGGTGGTGGTCATCGAGAAGACCCCGGGCCGGGTCCGCACCGAGAGCTTCCGCACCTTCCCCATGATCGAGCGGCGCTGGATGGAAGGGGTGTACGACGACATCAAGACCAAGACCCAGATGCACGAGCGCCAGGCCGCCCCGGCCCTGAGGCTGACCTTCTACGACGAATAGGGAGCGGGCCGCACCGCCCCTGCGGGGGCTGCGCCGGGAGCGTCAAGAATCCGTTCATTCAGCGTATGAAGGATGTTTCCGCTCCAGGGTCGCTGATACCACAATAGAAAGAATTATCAGGATATTTCCTGATCCCCTGGATTGGTATGGAGCTTGCTTGAACAGCACTGCCAGTCCATGGCCCGTCTGCCGGGCCTGCCAACGGGAGGATGCACTGCGATGGATCTGCGCGACTTCAAGGACCGCCACAAGGGACGGCGCTGCTGGGTGGTGGGCAACGGCCCCAGCCTGAACCGGATGGACCTGCGCTTCCTGGCGGACGAAATCTCCTTCGGCATGAACTGCATCTACCTGGGCTTCGAGAAGTTCGGCTTCCGCCCCACCTACTACACGGTGGAGGACGTGTTCGTGGCCGAGGACAACCGCGAGGCCATCAGCGGGCTTTCCGGCATCACCAAGTTCATCCCCCTGGACCTGGCCCACGCCATCACCGGCGACGCGGACACCTGCTGGGTGAACTTCGTGCGCCTGTACAAGCCCTATCCTCAGTTTTCCGAGGACTGCGCCGATAAGATCTACTGGGGGTCCACGGTCACCTACCTGGCCCTGCAGCTGGCCTACTACATGGGCTGCGACCCCATCTATCTCATCGGGGTGGATTTCGACTACAAGGTCCCGGGCTGGGCCGAGAAGCAGGAAGAAATCACCTCGCGGGAGGACGACGTGAACCATTTCCATCCGGCCTATTTCGGCCCGGGCAAGCGCTGGCACCATCCGCGCCTGGACCGGGTGGCGCCGTCCTACCAGCTGGCCCGGGAGTTCTTCGACGCCCGCGGCCGCAGGCTCATCAACGCCGGAGTGGGCGGCAAGCTGGAATTCTTCCCCCGCGCGGACTACCGGGACGTGCTGCGGGCGGGGTAGGGGAGAACGCGACGTGAAATGTTCCGTGGTCATCCGCTGCTACAACGAGGGCCGCAACATCGGCCGTCTCCTGGAGGGCATTCTCCAGCAGGGCATCCAGGACATGGAGATCGTGGCCGTGGACTCGGGTTCCACGGACGAGACCCTGGCGGTGCTCGCCCGCTACCCGGCGCGCGTGGTGCGCCTGGAGCCCGGGACCTTCACCTTCGGCCGGGCCTGCAACGTGGGCTGCCGCGAGGCCAGCGGCGAGTTCGTGGTCTTCGCCAGCGCCCACACCTATCCGGTGTACGGCGACTGGCTGGAGCGCCTCCTGGCGCCCTTCGCCGATCCCCAGGTGGCCCTGGTCTATGGCAAGCAGCGCGGCGACTGCCGCACCAAGTATTCCGAACACCAGGTCTTCGCCAAATGGTTCGGCGAGCGCAGCATCGCGCGCCAGGCCACGCCGTTCTGCAACAACGCCAACGCGGCCGTGCGGCGTTCGGTCTGGGAGTCCCTGCCCTACGACGAGACCCTCACCGGCTTGGAGGACATCGAATGGGCCCGCCGGGCCCAGGCCATGGGCCACCAGGTGGCCTACGCCGCGGACGCCCCGGTGGTGCACGTGCACGACGAGACCCTGGCCGGCATCCGCAACCGCTACCAGCGCGAGGCCGTGGCCTACCGCCGCATCTTTCCCCAGGAACGCTTCCGGCTCCTGGATTTCCTGCGCCTGTTCCCGAGCAACGCCCTGAACGACTGCTACCATGCCCTGCACGAGCGGCGGCTCCTGGGCAATTTCTGGAGCATCCTCGGCTTCCGGTTCATGCAGTTCTGGGGCACCTACCGCGGCTTCACCCGCCGGGGCGAACTGGACGAGGCCCTCAAGCGCCGCTTCTTCTATCCCAACGGCTGGAGCCACAGGCCCCAGGCCGAGGAGGCCTGCGCCGGGGAACAGCGCCGGGTGGTCTATTCCGAGGGCGTGTCCCATGAAGTGTAAGCCTGCGGACTGCATCGACATCACCCTGGCCCTGGGGCCGGACCTGCCGGTCTGGCCCGGAACCCCGGGCTTCTCCCTGGAATGGGAGAAGCGCCTGGAGCGGGGCGACGGCTCCAACGACTCGCGCCTGGGCTTCGGGTCCCACATGGGCACGCACCTGGACGCGCCCCTGCACGTGCTGGGGCACGGCGAAACGGCCGACCGCCTGGACCTGGAGGCCTTCCTGGGCGAGGCCCAGGTCATCCACCTGCCCGGCGTGCGCGCGGTCACGGCCCGCCACCTGGAAACCCGGCTGGCCCCGGATGCGCGGCGGCTGCTGGTGAAAACGGACAACTCCGGATTCTGGGACGAGCCCGGGCCGTTCCGCGAGGATTTCGCGGCCCTGACCCCGGAGGCGGCGCGCTTCCTGGTGGCGGCGGGCGTGCGCCTGGTGGGCCTGGACTATCTTTCGGTGCAGCGCTTCGGCAGCCACGACGGGACCCACGCCATCCTGCTGGACGCGGGCGTGGCGGTGCTGGAGGGCCTGGACCTGCGCCGGGCCGAGCCCGGCCGCTACGAGCTGCTCTGCCTGCCCATGAAGGTGGCCGGGGCCGAGGCCGCGCCCGTGCGGGCCGTGCTGCGGCCCCTGGCGGAGGCCGGCCGTGGCTAGCCTGCGCGGCCGGCCGCGCATCGTGGCCCTGGTGCCCATGCGGCACAACAGCGAACGGGTCAAGGGCAAGAACTGGCGCGCCTTTGCGGGCAAGCCGCTGTATCACTGCATCGTGGAGAGCCTGCTGGCCTGCCCGGCCGTGTCCGAGGTGGTCATCGACACGGACAGCCAGGCCATCCTGGAGGACGCCGCCGCCCGCTTCCCCTCGGTGCGCCTGCTCCTGCGGCCCGAGCACCTGCGCGACGGGGCCACGCCCATGAACGACGTGCTCCTGAACACCGTGGAGCAGGTCCCGGCGGACTTCTACCTCCAGACCCACAGCACCAATCCGCTGCTCACCGCGGCCACCATCGGCCGGGCCGTGGAGGCCTTCCTGGCCGCCTGGCCCGGGCGCGACTCGCTGTTCAGCGTGACCCGGCTGTACACCCGGCTCTGGGACGGCCAGGGCCGCCCGCTGAACCACGATCCGGCCGTGCTCCTGCGGACCCAGGACCTGCCGCCCATTTACGAAGAGAACTCCAACCTGTACATCTTTTCCGGGGAGGTCCTGCGCAGGCGGCGCAACCGCCTGGGCGAACGCCCCATGCTCTTCGAGATCCCCCGGGCCGAGGCCTGGGACATCGACGAGGAGCTGGACTTCTCCGTGGCCGAGTTCCTCTACCTCAACCGACAGAAAGGACAGGACACGCCATGACCTGGAAGGTTCTCGTCAGCGCCCCGTACATGCAGCCCGTGGTGGAACGCTTCCGGCCCGAACTGGCCGCGCGCGGCGTGGAGCTCGTGGTGCCCCCGGTGCGCGAACGCATGGAGGAGGCCGACCTCCTGGAGTGGATCGGCGACATGGACGGGGTCATCTCCGGCGACGACCGCTTCACCGAGCGGGTGCTCAAGGCCGCGCCCAAACTCAAGGTCATCTCCAAGTGGGGCACGGGCATCGACTCCATCGACTCGGCCGCCGCGGCCCGCCTGGGCATCGCCGTGCGCCGCACGCCCAACGCCTTCAGCGAGCCCGTGGCCGACACCGTGCTCGGCTACATGCTCTGTTTCGCCCGCAACCTGGTCTCCATGGACCGGGCCATGAAGGGCGGGGAGTGGAAGAAGATTCCGGGCCGGACCCTGGCCGAGTGCACCCTGGGCGTCATCGGCGTGGGCGACTGCGGCAAGGCCGTGGTGCGCCGGGCCAAGGCCCTGGGCATGACCCTGCTCGGCAACGACATCAAGGACATCGCGCCGGAGTTCCTGGCCGAGACCGGCATCCGCATGGTCTCCAAGGAGGAGCTCCTGGCCTCGGCCGACTTCGTGAGCATGAACACGGACCTGAACCCCACCAGCCACCACCTCATGAGCGACGCCCAGTTCGCGCTCATGAAGCCCTCGGCCGTGCTGATCAACGCCTCGCGCGGGCCGGTGGTGGACGAGAAGGCGCTGGTGCGGGCGCTCCAATCGGGCAGGATCGCGGGCGCGGCCCTGGACGTGTTCGAGGACGAGCCCCTGCCCGCGGACAGCCCGCTCAAAACCATGGACAACGTGTTCCTGGCCCCGCACAACGCCAACAGCAGTCCCAAGGCCTGGGAGAACATCCACCGCAGCACCATCGAACACCTCATGGAGGAGCTGGAGCGGAGGAAGGCGTGAAGCGCGCGGCTCTCGTCACCGGAGCGGCCCGGGGCATCGGCCTGGCCACGGCTAGGGCCTTTGCCCAGGCGGGCTGGGCGGTCTGGGGCCTGGACCTGAACGATCCCGGCGAGCCCGGCGTCTTTCGCGGCTTCCACATCGCCGACGTGGCCGACCCGGAGCAGGTGCGCCGGACCATGGCCGCCGTGGCCGAGAGTTCCGGCCGCCTGGACGCCCTGGTGAACAACGCCGCGCTCCAGGTGGCCTTGCCCCTGCTGGAAACCCCGCCCGAGACCTGGGACCGCGTCTTGGCCGTGAACCTGCGCGGGGCCCTTGTCTGCGCCCAGGCCGCCTACCCGCTGCTCAAGGCCGCGCAGGGGGCCGTGGTCAACGTCTCCTCGGTGCACGCCGTGGCCACCTCGCCGAACATCGCGGCCTATGCCGTGAGCAAGGGCGGCCTGGCGGCCCTGACCCGGACCATGGCCCTGGAGTTCGCCGTTGACGGGGTGCGGGCCAACGCCGTGCTGCCCGGGGCAGTGGACACGGAAATGCTCCGCGACGGCCTGCGCCGCGGCCACCTGGACGGCGCGGACGAGGCGGCCCTGCTGGCCGGCCTGGGCGCGCGCCACCCCCTGGGCCGCATCGGGCGGCCCGAGGAGATCGCCCGGGCCGTCCTGTTCCTGGCCGACGGCAGCCAGTCCTCCTTCATCACCGGCCATTGCCTGAGCGTGGACGGCGGGGCCCTCTGCCGCCTGGGCACGGAGTAGGGCCATGGCCTCCCCGGTCCGGGTCAGCCTGATCATCCCGGCCTACAACTACGCCGGGTTCCTGCCCGGGACCCTGGACAGCGCCCTCTCCCAGGGCGTGGACGGCCTGGAGATCGTGCTGGTGGACGACGGGTCCACGGACGAGACCCCGGCAGTGGCCGCGTCCTATGGCCCGGCCGTGCGCTGCCTGCGCCAGGACAACGCGGGCCTCAGCGCGGCGCGCAACGCCGGGCTCGGCCTGGCCCAAGGCGAATATGTGGGCTTCCTGGACGCCGACGACCTCCTGGGTCCCGGGGCACTGGCCTCCCAGGTCCGCTTCCTGGACGAGCATCCCGACGTGGACGTGGCGGTCTGCCGCAGCTTTTTCTTCTCGGAGAGCGAGGCGCCGGGAAAACCCATCGCCAGCGGGGAATGGCGGCTGTTCCGCCAGGACCTGGACGTGCACCTCTGCCATTTCAACGTGGCCCCGCCGCACGCCTTTCTGGCGCGCCGCGCGGCCGTGGCCGGGACGCTTTTCGACCGCGGGCTTGCGGCCTGCGAGGACCACGCCTTCTGGCTGGATCTGGCCGCAGCCGGGGCACGCTTCGCGGCCAATGCCGGGGCGCGCGTCTTCTACCGGCGGCACGGGGCCAGCATGTCCGCGAACCTGTCCCGCCAGCGGCGGCACGACGCCCTGCTCCACGAGCGAATCTGGTCGGTGCTGGCCGGACGCCCGGACTTCCCCCCGGGCCGCAGGCGGGCCGCCCTGCTGGCGGCCGTGGCCGGGCCGCTCCTGAGCGCCGCGCGGCTGGTTGCGGAAGACCCCATGGCCGCCGCGCGCCTGGTGGTGCTGTCCGGCGAGGCCCTGGCCCAGGCCGAGGCCGCCGGTTCCGGCCCGCTGGATGCGCTGGAACGGTTCTATCTGGCCCGGCTTTGGCTTTCCCTGGACGGCCTGCTGCGGCACGGGTTCCAGGGATTGCCGGAACGCGGGGTCTGGTCCCGGCGGCTGGCCCGCTGGCCCGAGTCCGCGGAGCTGGAGTTCCTGTCCCCGGAGGCCCTGGAGCAGGCCGTGGAAGAGCGGGCCAGGCCCCTGTACGGCCAGGCCGGATGAGCGGAGAATCCCGCGCGGTACGCCGCAGCGGCTCCACAGTGGAGGACACGATGTTGCACGAAGCCGAAGACGGGCGCTGCGCCGGTTGCAGCGGTCCGCAGCCCGGAATGCCGCCGGTGCAGGGCGCAGCGGATGCGGCCCGGACCTTGTGGAGTCATGCCCTGGTCTGCCAGGAGCGGAAGGAATTCCTGGACGCCGTGGCCCTGCTGGAGGGCTTGCTCCGGGAGTTCCCGGATCAGGCCGCAGGCTTCCCGGACCTGGCGGAGCGCGCGGCGTTCTGCCGGGAGCGCGCGGGCCGGCCCGCCCATGTCCCTGTGCCCGACCCTGCCGCTCCAGAGCCGGAGCCCTGTCCGGTCTGCGCAACGCCGCGCGCGGCCTTTGAGCGGGCCCAGGACAAGAACTGGATCCTGTGCGAAGGTTGCGGCCTGCTTCAGTACCAGCGCACCCCGGGCCTGTGCGCGGGCCTGGAAAAGGGCGAGCCGGGCGGCGCGAACCAGCCCGCCGGGAGCCTGGTGCACCGGCGCGAGCAGTATTTCTGCGACCTGTTCCTGCGCGAGCTGGGCTTTTCCGACGTGCTCCTCTACGGCATCGGCTGGAGCCTGGTCTTCCAGACCCTGCGGGAGCGGGGCGTGGCGGCCGTGGGCTGCGACCTCTGGCGGCCGCTGGTGGAGGCCCGGCAGCAGGAGTTCGGCGCAGGGACGTTCTTCCATCGCGACGAGCTGCCCGAAACCCGTTTCGACCTCATCTCGGCTTTTGAGGTCTTCGAGCACTTCCAGGACCCGTTGCAGGACGTGGGGTTCCTGGCCCGGCGTCTGAACGACGAGGGGCTGATCTTCGGCTGCACGGACTTCTGGCATGGCGGCAGCCTCCTGGCCCATCCCGGCGAGCCGCTCTACTGGAAGCACCTGAGCCACGTCACGGCCTGGACCTGGTCCAGCCTGCGCGAGACCGCCCGCCGCCTGGGGCTGGAGGCCGCCTTCTTCAAGAGCGACACCAGGACCTTCGGGGCCAAGGTCTTCTTCGCCCTGCACCGGGGCGAGCGCGTGGCGGCCCTCCTGCGGGGGCTGCCCAAGATCTTCGTCAACGCCTATTGAGGCGCGGCCTGATTTGGGCCAGGGTCGGGCCATGCCCGCGCTGACCTTTTCCCATCCCGCGCCGCCCCGGGCCGGGGTCCGGCTGCGGCCGGTGTTCCTGCCCTTTGCGGGCTGTCCGCACCGCTGCCTGTTCTGCGACCAGAAGGCCCAGACCGGGACGCCCCCGGCCCCTTTGGCCGAAATCCGGAGAGCCCTCGAAGAGGGCCTGGCCCTGGCCCGCGGACAGGGCCGCGCGCCGTTCGAGATCGGCCTGTTCGGCGGCACGTTCACGGCCCTGCCGGACTCCTGGCCCGAGCGCTTCCTGGAGACCATCCGCCCGTTCCGCGCAGCCGGGCTGGTGACCGGCGTGCGCTGCTCCACCCGGCCCGACGCCGTGGAGCCCGCGCAGCTGGTCCGGCTCAAGGCCCTGGGCCTGGACCTGGTGGAGCTCGGCGTGCAAAGCTTCGACGACCAGGCCCTGGCCGCCTCGGGCCGGGGCTACGGCGGCGACGCGGCCCGCGCAGGCTGCGCCGCCGTGCGCGCGGCGGGCCTGGGCCTGGGCGTTCAGCTGCTGCCCGGCCTGCCCGGGGACCGGCCCGGCCTGTTCCGGCGCGACGTGGAGCAGGCTGCGCGGCTGGCCCCGGACTGCGTGCGGCTTTATCCCTGCCTGGTGCTGGAGGGCACGGGGCTGGCCCGGCTCTGGCGGGCCGGAGGTTACGCTCCCTGGAGCCCGGCCCGGGCGCGGGCCGAGCTGTCCCTGGCCCTGTCCCGCCTCTGGCGGCAAGGGGTGCCGGTGATCCGCCTGGGCCTGGCCCCGGAGCCCGGCCTGACCGACCGTGTGCTGGCCGGACCCGCGCACCCGGCCCTGGGCCAGGAGGCCCGCTCCCTGGCCCTGCTGGACCACGTGCGGAGGCAGGCGGCCCGCCTGGGGCGCAGGCCGTGTTTCCTGGAAATCCCGGCCGCCAGCCAGGGCGAGTTCTGGGGCCAGCACGGCCGCCTGGAACCGGCCTACGCCCGCCTGGGTCTGGGCCGGGATCAGGTGGGAGTCTCGCCGGACGGGCTCTTCCGGCTGCGCTGAAATCCGTGCGGGTTTGCCTTTTCATCCATCGGAAAAAGGGGTAACACCAAAAAAACACGGCGCGAGCCGCCGAGGAAATCCCGGCATGAAGAAAATTTCCTTGCTTTTCATGGTCTTGATCGCAGCCGCCAGCATCGCCGCCTGTACCCAGGAAACCCAGAACAAACTCACCCGGAACATCCAGAACTGGACCGGCGTGGACGGCGTTCTGGAGATCTACGCGGGCAACGCCGTGGCCAAGCGCTTCCTGAAGATCGACAAACTCTCCACGGCCGAGGCCACGGGCAAGTCCACGGACGCCCGGGCCTACCGCTTCGGTTACGGCGTCATGGACGCCAACCTGAACGGGGTGGCCGATCCGGACGAGAAGAAGGTCTATTTCGAGGTGAGCGAGTTCGCCACCTACGTCTTCTTCGAAAACCCCGGCCCCAAGTAGGAACGTGCGCGAGATGATCCGGGCGGCGCGGGCCGCCACCATGACCGGGCCGGTCCTGCGGGACGCGGCCCTGATCCACGACGGGGAGACCGTCCTGGCGGTGGGGACGTTTTCCGAGCTGGCCCCGGGCTTCGACGGCCAGGTGCGCGACCTGGGCGACGCCACCCTGGCCCCGGCCGTGGTCAACGCCCACACCCACCTGGAGCTCACCCACCTGCGCGGTCGGACCCGCGAGGGCGGAGGCTTCCAGGACTGGGTGGAGCATCTCCTGTCCCTGCCCCTGTACGAGCCCGACGAGGCCTGCATCCAGGGGGAGCTGGCCGGGCTCAAAGCCCTGGGCGTGGGGCTCGTGGCGGACATATCCACCCGCAACGCAGCCAGAATGGCCGGGATTCTTGAAAATTCCGGCCTTTTTTTTGTGTCCTTCCTGGAGACCATCGGCGACAGCGCGCCGCCGCCCCCGGCCGGAGCCGGACTCCGCGGCCTGCGCTCCCTGGCCGGGCACAGCCTGTACACCACGGACGAGCCCGTGCTCCAGGCGGCCAAGGCCGCGGCCGCGGCCCAGGGCCTGCCGTTCTCACTGCACCTGGCCGAGCACGCCGAGGAAGAAACCATCGTGCGAGGCGGGGAGTCCTTTTTCCTCGAACTGCTGCGCAGGCGCGGGCGGCTCCTGAACTACGTCCCGCCGGGCGTGAGCCCGGTGGCCCGGGCCGCGGCCCTGGGCCTGCTGGGTCCCGGCACCCTGGCCGTGCACTGCGTGCGCCTGGACGACGAGGACATCCGGCTCCTGGCCGGGACCGGGACCTTCGTCTGCCTCTGCCCGCGCTCCAACGCCTTCATCACCGGCGGCCGCGCCCCCTGGGAGCGCCTGCTGGCGGCCGGGGTTCCGCTCTGCCTGGGCACGGACAGCCTGGCCTCCAACCGCGACCTGAACCCCTGGAACGAGGCCCGCTACCTGCTGGCGCACTTCCGGGGGGAGCTGGGCCTGGAGGACGTGCTGGCCATGCTCACCGTGAATCCGGCGCGGGCCCTCAGGATGGATCACCTCCTGGGCACGCTGGAGCCGGGCAAGGCCGCGCGCTTCAGCGTGGTGCCCGGAGACGTCGAAGCGCTGACGCGCGGCTTTGCGCGCAAGGGAGCGTAGCCTATGCAATGGCGGCACAAGGACCTGCTGGACGTGAGCCAGCTCTCCCTGGACGAGGCCCGGCACGTGCTGGAGACGGCCCGCTACTTCCAGGAGATCAACGCCCGGCCCGTGAAAAAGGTGCCCACCCTCAAGGGCCGCAGCGTGGTGCTCTTCTTCGCCGAGCCGAGCACGCGCACCAGGACCTCCTTCGACGTGGCGGGCAAGCGGCTTTCGGCCGACACCTTCGCCCTGGCCAAGAGCGGCTCCAGCCTGTCCAAGGGCGAGAGCCTCAAGGACACGGCGCTGACCCTCCAGGCCATGAGCCCGGACGCCATCGTCATCCGCCATTCCTCCAGCGGGGCCGCGCAGTTCCTGGCCGAGCGCCTGGAGTGCAGCGTGATCAACGCGGGCGACGGCCGCCACGCCCACCCCACCCAGGCCCTGCTGGACGCCTTCACCCTGAGCCAGCGCTGGGGTTCTCTCAAGGGCCGCACCGTGCTCATCCTGGGCGACATCGCCCACAGCCGGGTGGCCCGCTCCAACGTCATCCTCCTGAACCTCCTGGGCGCGCGGGTGCGGCTTTGCGGTCCGCGCACGCTGCTTCCTCCCGGGGTGGAGCGCTGGGAGGCGGAGGTCTTTTCGGACCTGTCCAAGGCCGTGCGCGGCGCGGACGCGGTCATGTGCCTGCGGCTCCAGCTGGAGCGCATGCAGGCCGGGCTGCTGCCGGACCTGCGCGAATACGCCCGGACCTTTGGTCTGGGCGAGCGGCACATGGCCCTGGCCGCGCCCCAGGCCCTGGTCCTGCACCCCGGCCCCATCAACCGGGGCGTGGAGATTTCCTCGGCCCTGGCCGACTCGGGCCAGAGCGTGATTCTGGACCAGGTGGCCGCGGGCGTGGCCGTGCGCATGGCCCTGTTGTTCCTTTACCTGACCCGCAAGCCCGCGGAGTAGGAGGCCCCCCATGTCCGCAGTGCAGCTCGTGGTGCGAGGCGCCCTCTGGGGCCGGAAGAAGGTGGACGTGCTGGTGGCCAAAGGCCGCATCGCGGCGCTGGCCCCCGCGGCGCGCAAGACCCGGGTGGACGGGGCCGAGGAGTTCGACGCCGCGGGGCTCACGCTCCTGCCGAGCCTCACCGACTGCCACGCCCATCTGCGCGAGCCCGGCTTCGAGTACAAGGAGGACATCGCCTCCGGCCTCGACGCCGCGCTCCACGGCGGCTTCGCCAACGTCATGTGCATGGCCAACACCAGCCCGGTGAACGACAACGCCACGGTCACCGAGCTCATGCTGGAAAAGGCGCGCGCGGCCCATCCGGGCGGCCCCCGGCTCTATCCCGTGGGCGCGCTTTCGCGCGGGCTCAAGGCCGAGGAGCTGGCCCCCGTGGCCGAGCTGGCCCGGGCCGGCTGCGTGGCCGTGTCCAACGACGGCCTGCCCGTGCCGAGCGCCGAGTTCTTCCGCCGGGCCATGGAATACGCCTGGGACCAGGGCCTGCGGGTCATCGACCACTGCGAGGAGCCGAGCATGAACCCCGGCGCGGGCATGAACGAGGGCGCGGTCTCCGGCCGCCGGGGCATGACCGCCCAGCCGGACGTGGCCGAGGCCGCCCAGGTGGCCCGCGACATCCTGCTGGCCGACTACCTCAGGATTCCCGTGCACCTGGCGCACATCTCCTGCCGCCGCTCCGTGGAGCTCATCGCCTGGGCCAAGGAGCGCGGCGTGCCGGTGACGGCCGAGACCTGCCCGCACTACCTCCTGCTCACCGAGGAGCGCGCCGCGGACTTCGATGCCGCGGCCAAGGTCAACCCGCCCCTGCGCACGAGCGAGGACGTGGAGGCCCTGCTGGCGGCCCTGGAGAGCGGGGTCATCGACATCCTGGTCACGGACCACGCCCCGCACGCGGCGCACGAGAAGGAAGTGGAGTTCGACCGCGCGCCCTGCGGCATCTCGGGCCTGGACACCGCGCTTTCCCTGACCTGGGGCCTGGTGGAGAAGAAGCGGCTCTCGCGCGAGGCATTCCTGCGGGCCTGGACCACGGGGCCGTGCGGCATCTTCGGCCTGCCCGTGAACCGCTTCCAGGTGGGCGACCCGGCGGACTTCCTGCTTTTCGACCCCGCGGCCCGCTGGGAGGTCACGGCCGGAAACATGCGCTCCAAGGGCAAGAACACGCCCTTTGCCGGAACCGTCCTGCGGGGCCGGGTGGCGGCGCATTTTCTTGGCGGGAAAAAAAAGATATAGGGGCGAAGCCCCAGCAACACTGAACGACCCCGCCAGGGGCCGGAGGAATGCATGAGCCAGCCGTTCAAGGACGCCGTGGGATACTGCAAGACCATCATGCGCAACGGCTATGACGCCTACGTCATCAACGCCCGGCTCCAGGAGCTGACCCTGGACGCCGACGCCCGCGAACACGAGATCGACATCTGCACCGAGGCGGGCCTGGACGAACTGCGGCGCCTGTTCCCCAAGATCAAGGAGTCCAAGATCCCCGGCGTGGTGGGCGTGCTCAAGGAGGCCGGGGTCGCGCACTTCTTCTACAACGCCGAGATGGACGACGCCTCGCACCCCGAGGAGACCGTGGCCCGGCTCACCCCGCGCCTGCTCAAGGCCCTGGAGCACAAGGGCGAGATTCCGGCGGCCTCGGTCTGTCCGTACATCCCGGCCGCCCGCGACATCCTGGAGGACCTGGCCGAGTTCAGCGAGGGCGAGCTGCGCTTCAAGGGCATCCCGGACGAGACGCTCAAGCGCGACTACCTCCTGGCCGTGCGCGCCCTGCGCCTGGCGGCCAACTACAACCTGGCCGTGGAGGCCAACACCTGGATGGCCATCGTGCGCGGCGCGCGCCGCGTGCTGGACTACGTCTCGGTCACGGACATCACCGACGAGTGGCGCAAGGTGGAGCCCGAGAACATGTGGTATTTCGTGCGCCTGCTCTTCGACTCCCAGATCCTGCACGGGCTCGTCCCGGAGCTGGCCGCGCTCTCCCGGGTCAAGCAGACCCGGAACCCCGAGTCCGGGGAGGAGGACGTGCTGACCCACACCCTGGAGGTCATGCGCCGCTACCCCGAGGAGCTGCCCTACGACTGGTACGGCGTGGTGGCCTGCATGTTCCACGATGTGGGCAAGCTCTACACCGCCGAGTGGTTCGGGGGGCAGTGGCACTTCCTCCAGCACCATCGCGTGGGGGCCAAGGTCACCCGCAAGATCCTCATGCGCCTGCGCTTTCCCCTGGAGGAGGTGGACCTCATCTGCGACCTGGTGCGCAACCACATGCGGCCGCACTTCATGCTCACGGACAAGGGCATCCGCCGCTTCAAGGCCTTTGACGAATACCCCCGGGTCATCGAGATGGTGCGCGCGGACATCAAGGCCCGCGACGGCTCCTACCGCGAGTTCAACCACAACCTGAAGATGCTCGAGCGCGCCGACGTGCCCGAGGAGGCCCTGGAGCCCCTGCTCAACGGCAACGAGATCATGAAGACCACGGGGCTCAAGCCCGGCCCGGCCGTGGGCGTGATCCGCGAGGCCCTGCTCAAGGCCCAGATCGCCGGGGACGTCTGCAACATCGAAGACGCCAAGCGCTTCGTGAAGGCCTACAAGGAACACGAGAAGCTCCACTAGCGCGGGGACGGCCAAATGAAAGGGAGCGTTCTGGTCACCGGCGGGGCCGGATACATCGGCAGCCACGCCTGCAAGGCCCTGGCCGCGGCGGGCTACCTGCCCGTGACCGTGGACAACCTCTGCGCCGGGCACGCCCGGGCCGTGCAGTGGGGGCCGCTGGTCAAGATCGACGTGGCCGACCGTCCCGCCCTGGACGAGGTCTTCCGCCAGTTCCGGCCCCTGGGCGTGCTGCACTTCGCGGCCCACATCCAGGTGGGCGAGTCCGTGCGCGACCCGGGCAAGTACTACGGCAACAACTGCGTGGCCACGCTCCGGCTCCTGGAGTCCATGCGCGACAACGGCTGCGGCCGCATCGTCTTTTCCAGCACCTGCGCGGTCTATGGCGACCCCCGGCGGCTGCCCCTGGATGAGACGCACCCGCAGTGGCCCGTGAACCCCTACGGCTGGAGCAAGTTCACGGTGGAGCGCATGATCGAGGACTTCCACCGGGCCCACGGCATCGCCAACCTGCGGCTGCGCTACTTCAACGCCGCGGGCGCGGACCCGGACGGCGAGCTGGGCGAGGACCACGAGCCCGAGACGCACCTCATTCCCCTGGTTCTGCGCGCGGCCCGGGGCGATGGCCCGGCCCTCACCGTGTTCGGGGAGGACTACGACACCCCGGACGGCACCTGCGTGCGCGACTACATCCACGTCGCGGACCTGGCCCAGGCCCACGTGGCCGCGCTGGAGCTCCTGGAGCAGGGCGGCTCGCACGCCCTGAACCTGGGCACGGGCCAGGGCTACACCGTGCGCCAGGTCATGCAGGCCGCGGCCCGGGTCGCGGGCCGGGACGTGCCGCACACCGTGGGCCCGCGCCGCGAGGGCGACCCGCCCGTGCTGGTGGCCGATCCGGACCTGGCCCGCAGCACCCTGTCCTGGACCCTCAAATATCCGGACCTGGAATCCATGATCGCCCACGCCTGGGCCTGGATGAACCGCTAGGACACGAGTCCAGCCTTTTCCCGGGGCCTTGCAGAATCGGGCAAGGCCCGGCCGGGATTCCCCATTCTTTCCTCCCGCGTTTCGGCGTAGAGGGGAGCCAGGGACGCGCAGCGTCCCGGGAGGATCGCCATGGAGGAGTATCCGCTGGATCGCGCCTTCGAGTTCCTGGAGCCCGGCCCCGTGGTCCTGGTGAGCACGTCCCGCAAGGGGCGGCACAACCTCATGACCATGAGCTGGCACATGGTGGTGGACTTCACCCCGCGCATCGCCTGCATCATCGGACCGTGGGACTACAGCTTCGAGGCCCTGAAGGCCACGGGCCAGTGCGTGCTGGCCGTGCCCGGGGCCGATCTCCTGGACAAGGTGGTGGACATCGGCAACTGCTCGGGACGGGACGTGGACAAGTTCGCGAAGTTCCGGCTCACGCCCGTGCCCGCGGCCAAGGTCAAGGCCCCGCTGGTGGCCCAGTGTCTGGCCAATATCGAGTGCCGTGTGGCGGACGAGAGCCTGGTGGAGGAGCACGGCCTGTTCCTGCTCCAGGGCGTGCGGGCCTGGATCGAGCCCGGCCGCAAGGAGCAGCGCGCCTTCCACGCCCACGGCGACGGCACCTTCAGCCTGGAGGGCCGCCGCCTGGACCGCCGGGCGCGCATGACCAAGTGGCAGTCCGTGATCTAGGGCCTGCGAACCGGCGCGTGGACTTTTGGCCGGTTCTCGGGCATGGGGGTATCCTTCCGCGTGCGGGTCCAGGGCGCAGCGCCCCGGGGATCAAGCCGCGGCCGGGAACCCGATGCTGAACCTGCTGGACCTGACCTTTTCCGAGATGGAATCCTTCTGCGTGGAGGAGCTCAAGGAGCCGCGCTTCCGAGCGGCCCAGGTCTGGCAGTGGATCTGGCAGAAGGAGGCCCGGGACTTCGCGGCCATGACCAACCTCTCCAGGGGCCTGCGCGACAAGCTGGCCCAGGCGGCCGAGGTGCGCTGGCCCGAGGTGGCCCTCACGCGCCAGAGCAGCGACGGCACCATCAAGTTCCTGCTCAAGCTGGCCGACGGCCGGCTCATCGAGAGCGTGCTCATCCCGGGCGGCAAGCTGGAACGCTACACGCTCTGCCTCTCCACCCAGGTGGGCTGCCCCATGGCCTGCACCTTCTGCAACACCGGGCTCATGGGCTTCGAGCGCAACCTGACCCAGGCCGAGATCCTGGGCCAGGTCCTGGTGGCCCGGGCGCATCTGGCCGCGGCCGGGAGCGCGCCGCTCACCAACCTCGTGTTCATGGGCATGGGCGAACCCCTGCTCAACCTGGACTGGCTCCTCAAGTCCCTGGCCACGCTCAACAGCGACACGGGCCTGAACCTGTCCTGGCGGCGGACCACGGTGTCCAGCGTGGGCCTGCCCAAGGGCCTGGAGGTCCTGGGGGCCTCGGGCCTGGCCCTGCCCGCCATCTCCCTGCACGCGCCCACGCAGGAGCTGCGCGCCCGCATCATGCCCAAGGCCGCCCAGGTGCCCCTGGACGAACTCATGGCCGCCCTGGACCGCTACCCCATGAAGCAGCGCGAGCGCATCACCTTCGAATACCTGCTGCTCAAGGACGTGAACGATTCCCCGGCCCACGCCCGCCAGCTCCACAAGCTCCTCTGCAACCGGCGCTGCAAGGTGAACCTCATCGCCTACAACGCCACCGAGGGCTCGCCGTACCAGGCCCCGGACCCCGAGGCCGTGCTGGCCTTCGAGAAGCTGCTCTGGGACAAGGGCATGACCGCCACCATCCGCCGCAGCATGGGCACGGACATCAAGGCCGCCTGCGGCCAGCTCAAGGCCGAAACCCTGCGGAATTAGCCTTTTTCGTCAATATGGACAACCCGGGCCGAAGCGTTTATGGGTAACGGTCTGGCCGCGCGCCGTTCAGCGGTGTGGCTCCGGGGGGGCTTATGGACAACAGGTACAATGTGGCGATCGTCGGTCTCGGCCGCGTGGGCGCGTTTTTCCTGGAGCGGCTGCTCAAGCACGCCAAGGAGGGCGTCCGCATCGCCGCCGTGGTGGAGATGCGCGACACCCCCGGCAAGCTCCGGGCCCAGGAGGAAGGCATTCCGGTCTATTCCCTGGGCGAGCTGGCCGACCACGGCGAGGACCTGGACCTCATCTTCGAGCTCACCGGCAGCCTGAACGTGCGCGCCCAGATCAAGAGCGACCTGGCCATGGCCGGAAACGCCCGCACCATCGTGGTGCCCGAGACCGTGGCCCACTTCATCTCCTGCCTGCTGGGCGAGGGCTCGCTGCCGGACGTGCACCCGGACAAAGGATTCTGAGACGTGCTCACCCCTGATTTCGCCAAGATGAACGGCCTGGTGCCGGCCATCGCCCAGGACGTCGCCAGCGGCGAGGTCCTCATGATGGCCTACATGAACGAGGACTCCTGGAAGCGCACCCTGGAGACCGGCGAGGCCCACTACTGGAGCCGCAGCCGCCAGGAGATCTGGCACAAGGGCGGCACCTCGGGCCACGTGCAGAAGGTCCGCTCCATCCGCCTGGACTGCGACAACGACACCATCCTGCTCCTGGTGGAGCAGGTGGGCGGCGCGGCCTGCCACACCGGCTTCCGCAGCTGCTTCTTCCGTGAACTCAAGGACGGCGCCGAGCGCGAGTGCTGTCCCAAGGTCTTCGACCCCAAGGAGGTTTACAAGTAGTGTCCGGCGAGAACCTGCTCAAACTCGGCATTCCCAAGGGCTCCCTCCAGGATGCCACCATCAATCTCTTCGCCAAGTCCGGCTGGAAGATCCGCATGCACGCCCGGAACTATTTCCCGGAGATCGACGACAAGGAGATCAAGTGCAGCATGTGCCGGGCCCAGGAGATGTCGGTGTACGTCGAATCCGGCGTGCTCGACGCCGGGCTCACCGGCAAGGACTGGATCCTGGAGAACAACTCCGACGTGGTGGTGGTCTCGGACCTGGTTTATTCCAAGGTCTCCAGCCGCCCGGCCAAGTGGGTGCTGGCCGTGAACGGGACCTCGCCCTACAAGCGGCCCGAGGACCTGGCCGGCAAGAAGATCGCCACCGAGCTGGTGAACTTCACCAAGGGCTACTTCGCCTCCATCAACGTGCCCGTGGACGTCTCCTTCTCCTGGGGCGCCACCGAGGCCAAGGTGGTGGAGGGCCTCTGCGACGCCATCGTGGAGGTCACCGAGACCGGCACCACCATCCGGGCCAACGGCCTGCGGATCATCGCCGAGCTCATGCAGACCAATACCCGGCTCATCGCCAACAAGACGGCCTGGGAAGACCCCTGGAAACGCCGCAAGATCGAGCACATGAACCTGCTGCTGCAGGGCGCGCTCAGGGCCGAGAAGATGGTGGGCCTCAAGATGAACATGCCCAAGGCCAAGATGGCCGAGGCCCAGAAGCTCCTGCCCAGCCTCACCTCGCCCACCGTGGCCGAGCTGGCCGACAGCCAGTGGCTGTCCGTGGAGATCGTGGTGGAGGAGGCCGTGGTCCGCGACCTCATCCCGCAGCTCAAGGAGCTGGGGGCCGAGGGCATCATCGAGTACCCCCTGAACAAGGTCATCTAGGTTCCGGCCGCGCGCCGGACCCTGTGCGCGAAAAAGGAAGGCCCCCCCC
>JAWRKD010000105.1:0-19390 GCA_040307135.1 Desulfovibrionaceae bacterium | reverse complement strand
CCCCCCCCCCCCCCCGGGCCCGGCCTCAGGCGCACTCGGCCAGAGGCTCGGGCTGGTTGGGGGATTCCTGCTGCATGGCCGGGGGATAGAGCGGAGCCCGCCGCTCCCGGCGAGGCGCAAAAGCCTCGGAGGTCTGGGCCGCGCGTCTCAGGAGGAGCCGGGTCAGCTCGGCGTGGGTGTGTCCGTCCCGCTCCAGGGCCATAAGCAGGGCCTCGGGGCTTGCGAAACGCAGGGTGTCCTTGAGGGAGATCCGCTTGGGCGAGTAGGCGTCGTACTCCGAGCTGAGCACGTAGTCGCCTTCTTTGGTTTCGTAGAGGGTCAGGGTCCAGAGCGTCAGGCAGTCCTCGTAGATGGGCCGCCGGTCGCTCACCTCGCTGTCGTCCGCCCTGGCGATGAGCCGCCCCGTGAAAACCATGCTCCTGCCGCCGTTCCGCTGTACCAGGATGTTGCGCATAACCCCCTCCCTGCGCTGGCCCCGGGGAGCCCGGGGCGGGTTTTCCGCACGATGCCAGACTACGGGAGGGGCGCGGCGGCGCCAAGGGGAGGAAACGGGGAATGATCGGGGAGGGCGGCCTCCCCGGAACGGGGCTCAGCGCTCCAGGGCCGCCTTGGGGCAGGAGGCCTGGAGATAGCAGATGTCGCAGCCGCCGGAGTAGGGATAGGGCGTGAACACGGCGTACTGGCGGTTCACGGTGCCTTCCTGGTTCCAGGTCAGGCCCAGGGTCTCGAATGCCTCCAGGGCCGCCTGGCCGGGCCGGGGCAGGGGAGCGCAGCGGCCCTCCTGGAGTTCGGGGATGAGCCCGTGGGCCGCGGACATGACCATGGCGATGGCCAGGTTGTGCAGGGCCAGGCCGCTGGTGGGCGAGTCCTGCCAGACGCCCTCCACTTCCTCCTCCACGGCCTTGTCCATGAACAGGAGCAGGTACTGGCCCCCGCCCTGGGGATTGGTCAGGCGGTAGGCGCGCAGGAGGCCGACCCAGCGCTCCCAGCGCTCCTCGATCTCGTCCAGGGTGTCCTGGTCGATGCGGGTCTCACCGGCTACCTCGCAGTAGAAGAACATGTCGAATTCCGGGCTGGCCGGGATTTCCTGAATCTCCATGGGGGGCATGCGGGGCTCCTTGCTGGCGTGCTGGGTGACGGTCCGGGTCCTGTAGCCCTTTTCCGGCCTGGGCTCAAGGGTCCTATTCCAGGGTTTCGGTGCGCCGCGCGGCGCTGCGATACGAAGAAAGAAATATGAATCTGAACTGTTGCCCGCCGGTTGCGGGCAAGTTATAGGTGAGGCGAAACTAGGGACAGGAATCTCCAACGGGAACGCTCATGTTGCGAAAGGACCGCCGCTCCAAGTCGTTGTACGTCGTGAAGTCCCAGCAGGACCCGGCCAGCGATCTCGCCCCGCGCAGGCAGAACGAGACGCGCAGCCTCTACGTGCTGCGGACCAACGACGAGACCATGAACAAGTACTGCGACGTGCTCTACGACTTCGCGGACAACGGCGGCATCTTCTTCATCCTGACCCGGGACAAGATCTTTTACCAGGCCGTGAAGAACACCTTGTGCCACGACCTGGGCCTGGGCAACGACGCCCTGACCGTGATCCAGGACGCGGCCATCCTGGTCCAGGCCCTGGAGCGGGTCATCCAGGCCAAGTTCAAGCCCCTGCTGTTCCTGGAGCACGCGGTCAACGGCCAGCTCACCCTGCCCCAGCTCCAGTACATCAAGAAGACCTGGCCGGAGATGCACGTGGTGGTGGTGGCCCGGGACGTGTTCCAGGAGCGCCTGTTCCAGTTCCACGAAGAGGGCGCGGAGAACTTCCTGACCAAGCCCGCCTCGGCCAACACCATCATCGAGAAGATCGCCTTCACCCTCCAGCCCCAGTGCGAGCTGGACGCCCTGCTGGCCGAGGGCCGCAGGCTGGTGGGCGACAACCTCTTTGAGGAGGCCATCGAACTGGCCAACAAGATCCTCGTCCGGTATCCCCAGCACCCCGCGGCCCTGGTCCTCCTGGGCGACGCGCTCAAGGGGCTGGCCCGCCGCCAGGAGGCCCTGCGCGCCTACAAGGACGCCGAGAAGAACGCCAAGGTCTATCTGGAGCCCCTGAAGCGGCTGGTGCTCTTCCATGCCGAGGACAACAACACCGAGGAGATGCTCGGCTGCCTGGTCAAGCTGGACCGGCTCTCGCCCCTCAACTGCAACCGCAAGCTCAAGATCGCGGAGCTGAACATCGACATGGGCAAGCCCGAGGAGGCCGAGAAGTATTTCGACAAGGCCATCGAGTCGGCCCGCGACGAGGCCATGAACATGGTCAGCGAGATGTGTCTGGACATCGCGGACATGGTGGCCGAGGGCAACCCCAAGATGGCCGAGAAGTACTACCGCCGGAGCCTGGAGATGACCAAGAGCTCCCGCGGGGCCCTGTGCATGAACATCTACAACCGCCTGGGCATCTCCCTGCGCAAGCAGGGCATGTGGAACGAGGCGGTGGAGGCCTACTTCGAGGCCGAGAAGTACGCGCCCAAGGACGAGAACATCCAGTACAACATCGCCCTGGCCTACGCCGAGGGCGGCGAGCAGAAGAAGGCCGTGGAGCGGGTCATGTTGGCCCTGGGCATCAATCCCACCTTCTACGTGGGGCGGCCCGACGTGGCCCAGAAGATGGCCGCCATGTTCAAGGGCGCCAACATGGCCTGGCAGGCCATGGAATTCCTCAAGCGCCAGAAGGCCGCGGGCCAGAACGACGCCGAGACCGAAGCCATGCTCAAGCTTCTGAGCATGCCCCGGGCCTAGACCCGGGCCGCCGCCGGGAAAGGAAAGGCCCCGCTCCTTGGAGCGGGGCCTTTTTCGCGTCCGCCGGCCTAGAGGCCGTTCATGCGTTCCAGGATCTTGTACAGGCCCTGGGTGCCCAGGTTCTCCAGGCCCTGGGCCTGGGCCGCCAGGTAGAACTGCTGGACCAGGGCCAGGCCGGGCAGGGAGAGGTTCATGGCCCGGGCCTCGGCCAGGGCGATGCCCATGTCCTTGACGAAATGCTTGATGAAGAAGCCGGGATCGAAGTCGCCCTTGGCGATGCGCCGTCCCAGGACGTTCAGCTGCACCGAGCCGGCCGCGCCCGAGCCGATGACCTCGATGACCGGTTCCAGGGGCAGCCCGGCCTTGCGGGCGTAGAGCAGGGACTCCACCACCCCGAGCATGGCCCCGGCGATGGCGATCTGGTTGCTCATCTTGGTGTGCTGGCCAGCGCCCGGCCCGCCCATGAGCCGGATGTTCTTGCCCATGCACTGGAAGAGCGGCAGGACCCGCTCGAACACGGCCGTTTCGCCGCCCACCATGATGGCCAGGGTGGCTTCGCGCGCGCCCACGTCGCCGCCGGACACCGGGGCGTCCAGGGCCTGGACCCCGCGCCGGGCGGCCTCGGCGTGGATGCGCACGGCCAGCGAGGGCTCGGAGGTGGTCATGTCGATGAGCGCGGCCCCGGGCGCCAGCATGGAGAGCGCGCCGTTTTCGCCCAGGATGACCTCCTCCACGTCGCGGGGAAAGCCCACGATGGTGAAGACCAGGTCGCTGTCCCGGGCGGCCTCGGCCGGGGAAGCGCAGACCACCGCGCCCAGCGGGGCCAGGGCCTCGGCCTTGGCCCGGGAGCGGTTGAAGACCTTCACCGCATAGCCGGCCTTGAGCAGGTGGCCGCACATGGAGCGGCCCATGATGCCCGCGCCGATCCAGGCCACACGTTCCTTGGTCATGGGGATCTCCTTCAGAGGCTGCGGGGTTCGGCCAAAAGCGCGGCCTGCAGGGTCTCGTCCAGGGTCGGATGCGGGAAGATGAGGGCCTGGGCCTGTTCCCGGGTCCAGCCCTGGTCCACCATGATGGCCGCGGTGGTGGCCAGGCGGGAGACGTCGTAGCCCAGGGCCGTGACCCCGGCCACCCGGCCGCCGGCCCAGCAGACCTTGACGAAGCCCTGGGTCTGGGCATGGGCCTGGGCCATGGGATTGGCGGCCAGGGGCGCGCTGGAGACCTGCACGGCCAGCCCTTGGGCCTGAAGCTCCGGTTCCATGCGGCCCACGCGCAGGACCTCGGGGCAGCCGTAGAGGATGCTCGGCACCGGGCCGGGGGCGTAGGGGCCGGGCTCCTTGCCGGCCGCGTGGAGCACGGCGTAGCGGGCCTGGTGCGCCGCGGCGTGGGCCAGGAGCAGGCGGCCGTTCAGGTCGCCCACGGCATAGACCGAGTCCGCGGCGCGCAGGTGGTCGTCCACGGGCACGTAGCCGGACCTGGGCAGGGTCAGGCCCAGGGCCTCCAGGCCCAGGTCCGCGCTGTTGGGCCTGCGGCCCACGGCGATGAGGGCCTTGTCCGCGCCGAGCGTCTCGCCCGAGTCCAGGCGGAGCACGGCGCGGTTGTCCTCAGTCGTGAGCGAGGTCACGCGCACGCCCAGGCGCACGTTCCATTTCCAGCGTTTGCACTGGGAGAGCAGGGCGGCCGAGACCTCGGGGTCCTCCTGGGCCGCCACGCGGTCCAGGGCGTCCACCAGGGTCACGGCGCAGCCGAAGCGGTGGGCGGCCTGGGCCATTTCCAGGCCGATGAAGCCCGCGCCCACCACCAGGAGCGAGGCGGGCATGGCGGTGAGGCCCAGGAAGCCGTCGGAATCCAGCACGGCCGCCCCGTCCGGGGCCAGCCCCGGAAAGGACGCGGGCCGCGAGCCCGTGGCCAGGACCAGGGTCTTGCAGGCGATCTCCTGCACGCCTTCGGGGCCTTCCACACGCACCCGGCCCGGGCCGAGCACGCTGCCCGAGCCGCCCAGCAGGGTGACGCCCAGAGACTCCAGCTTCTGGCGCATGGCCTTGCGTGTGGCCTCCAGGAGCCGGTCCTTGCGCCCGGCCAACGCGGCCATGTCCGTGCTGATGGAGCCCTGGGCCACACGCAGCTTGGACTGGGCCGCCAGCTCCTCCACCGCGGCCGTGGCCCCGAGCAGAAGCTTGGTGGGAATGCAGCCCCGGTTCAGGCAGGTGCCGCCCAGCAGGTCCCGCTCCACCAGGGTGGTGGAGAGGCCCAGGGCCGCGCCCTCCAGGGCCGCCTCGTATCCGGCCGGGCCGCCGCCCAGGACCAGGAGGTCACAGGTCATCGGTGAGCTCCATGCTGCGGGCCGCGTAGGTCTCATCCAGTCGCTTCACGGGCAGGGTCACGGGCGCGGCCTGCACCGCGGCCGGATCGCTCGCGGCCTGGTCCAGGATGGCCAGGAGGTCGTCCACGAAGGTGTCCAAGGTTTCCTTGCTCTCGGTCTCGGTGGGCTCGATCATGATGGCCTCCTTGACGATGAGCGGGAAATAGACCGTGGGCGCGTGGTAGCCCTTGTCCAGCAGAGCCTTGGCGATGTCCAGGGCGCGCACGCCGGTCTTGGCCTGCTCCACGGCCGAGGCCACGAATTCGTGCATGCACACGCGGTTGTGGGGCACCTCCAGGCGGGCTTCCAGCTTCTTGCGCAGGTAGTTGGCCGCCAACACGGCGTTCTCCGAAACCCTGGTCAGGCCGTCGCGGCCCAGGCGCAGGATGTAGGCGTAGGCCTTCAGGGCCACGCCGAAGTTGCCGTAGAACGGGGCCACGTAGCCGATGGACTTGGGGTGGTCGTAGTCCAGGAAGTACTGGCCGTCCTCCAGCTTGGTCACCCGGGAGATGGGCAGGAAGGGGGCCAGCTTCTCGGACACGCCCACCGGGCCGGCGCCCGGGCCGCCGCCGCCGTGGGGCGTGGCGAAGGTTTTGTGCAGGTTCAGGTGCACCACGTCGAAGCCCGCGTCGCCCACGCGCATCTTGCCCAGGATGGCGTTCAGGTTGGCCCCGTCGTAGTAGAGCAGGGCGTCCTTGGCGCGCAGCAGGGCCACGATCTCGGGCAGGTGCTTCTCGAAGAGCCCCAGGGTGTTGGGGCAGGTCATCATCATGCCCGCCACGTCGTCGTCCAGGACCTTGGCCAGTTCGGCCGGGTCCACGATGCCGTCGTGGGACGGGATGTTCACCACCTCGAACCCGGCGATGGAGGCCGAGGCCGGGTTGGTGCCGTGGGCCGAGTCCGGGCAGATGATCTTGGTGCGGGCGCGGCCCTTGTCCTTGTGGTAGGCGGCCATGATCATGGCCCCGGTGAGCTCGCCGTGGGCCCCGGCCATGGGATGCAGGGTGAAGGCGGCCATGCCGCAGATTTCGCAGAGCAGCCGCTCCAGGTGGTAGATGACTTCCAGCGCCCCCTGGCAGTAGCGGCCCGCGCCCTTGAGCTGGGGCAGCACCGGGTGCAGCCGGGTGAACCCGGGCAGGGCCGCGGCGGCCTCGGTGAACTTGGGGTTGTATTTCATGGTGCAGGAGCCCAGGGGGTAGAAGTTGCCGTCCACCCCGAAGTTCCTGCGCGAGAGCCGGGTGAAGTGGCGCACCACGTCCAGTTCCGAGACCTCGGGCAGGCCCGCGGCCTCGCCGCGCATGAGATCCTTGGGCAGGAAGGCCGCGGCGTCCCGGGCCGGAGCCTGGGGCCAGCAGCCCTCGCGGCCGGGCACCGACTGCTTGAAGATGGTCTTCATGCCAGCATTCCTCCCAGCATCTCGGCCAGCATGCCGATCTGCTCCTTGCTCGTCTTTTCGGTGCAGGCCACCAGGAGGCAGTTCTCCAGGCCCGCGTAGTAGCGGCCCAGCGGGAAGCCGGGCACGTAACCCCGGGCCGTGAGCGCGTCGATGACCTCGAAGGCGTTCACCGGCAGCTTCAGGGCGAACTCATTGCCGAAGGGCGCGTCGGACAAGAGGCTCACCCCGGGCACGGCGGTGAGGCGCTCGGCCGCGTAGTGGGCCCGCTCCATGGACAACAGCGCGGTGCGCCGGAGCCCCTCCTCGCCCAGGAGGCAGAGGTGGACCAGGGCGCGCAGGGCGCAGAGGGCCTGGTTGGAGCAGATGTTGGAGGTGGCCTTCTGGCGGCGGATGTGCTGCTCGCGGGCCTGGAGGGTCAGCACGTAGCCCGTGCGGCCGTCCAGGTCCTTGGTGCGGCCCACGATGCGGCCGGGCAGCTGGCGGATCATGTCCTTGGTGCAGGTCATGACGCCCAGGTAGGGGCCGCCGAAGGAGAGCGGCAGGCCCAGGCTCTGGCCCTCGGCCACGGCCACGTCCGCACCCATGGCCCCGGGCGTCTTGAGCACGCTCTGGAGCACGGGATAGACCGAGATCACGGACACCGCGCCCTTGGCCCGCGCGCCCTGGAAGAGGCCCGCGAAGTCCGTGACGCAGCCGAAGAAGTTCGGGTTCTGCACGATGACCGCGGCGGTGGCGTCGTCCGCGGCCACGGCCAGCCCGGCCAGGTCCGAACGGCCCTGGCGGTGGGGTACGGTGACGAACTCCAGGTTCAGGTTGGCCGTGTAGGAGGCCAGCATGACCCGGTAGATGGGGTTCAGGGCCTCGCAGACCACCAGCTTGCGGCGTTTGGTCTGGCGCACGGCCATCATGGCCGCTTCGAAGAGCGCGGTGCCGCCGTCATAGACGCTGGCGTTGGCGCAGTCCATGCCGAGCAGGCGGCAGACAGCGGTCTGGTATTCGAAGATGGCCTGCAGCGTGCCCTGGGAAGCCTCGGGCTGGTAGGGCGTGTAGGCCGTGTAGAACTCGCCGCGGGAGGTCAGGGCGTCCACGGCCGCGGGGATGTGGTGGTCGTAGAAGCCCGCGCCCAGAAAGCTCACCTGGGCGGTGGCGTTCTTCTGGGCCAGGCGCTCCATGTGGGCCAGGACCTCCATCTCGGAACGGCCCGCGGGCAGGTCGAAGCTCTTGGGCCGCATGGCGGCCGGGATCTCGGCGAAGAGCTCCTCCGTGGAGCCGACGCCGATGACCGCGAGCATGTCCCGGATCTGCTCCGGGGTATGGGGAACGAAGGGCATGAAACGCTCCTGGGTTAATGGGCCGAGGCGGCGGCCGCCTGCTCGTAGGCGGCGGCGTCCAGCAGGCCTTGCGGCTGGGCGGCGAGCTTGACCCGGATCATCCAGCCCGCGCCGTAGGGGTCCTGGTTCACCTTTTCCGGGGCCGAGACCAGGTCCTCGTTCACGGCCACGACCTCGCCCGTCACCGGGGAGTAGAGCTCGCTGGCGGCCTTCACCGATTCCACCGAGCCCATCTCGGAGCCCGCGGTCACCTGGTCGCCCACCTTGGGCAGGTCCACGAAGGTCAGGTCGCCCAGCTGCTCCTGGGCGAACTGGGTGATGCCCACGGTGGCGGTGTCGCCTTCGATTTTCGCCCACTCGTGGCTCTTGGTGTAGAGAAGATTGGCAGGAATCATGGAAATCCTCCTTGTAGTCGCATGGGGAGCCCTGCATACCACGACCCCCCGGGGAATGAAAACCCTGTTCCTGGAGAGAAGCCGGAGGCCTTGGGCCTCAAGGCGCGGCAGAGACATCTGTGCACGCGACGTTATCACGATATGCGCAGGGTGTCATCGCCGCGCTTGAAAATATCACATCCAGGGACTATATTCCGAAGCATGGAGCCACTGGACCAGCACGCCCTCCTGGCCGGACCCCGGCAGCGCTTGGAGGCCCGGGCGGGCGGCAGGAGCCTGTTCATCGAACGCTCGGCCGACCTGGAAAGCCTGTGGGAACGCATGGGCCAGGAGGATTTCGGCGACGACGAGCGCCTGCCCTACTGGGTGGAGCTCTGGCCCGCGGCCCTGCTCCTGGCCGACTGGATCGCGCGCGAGCCGGGCCGGGTTGCAGGCCGCACGGTCCTGGACCTGGGCTGCGGCCTGGGGCTCACGGCCTTGTCCGCAGCGGCCCAGGGCGCGCGGGTGCTGGGCCTGGACTACGAGCTGCCCGCCCTGCGTTTCGCCCGGGAGAACGCGGCCCTGAACCGCATCCCCGGCGTGCTCTGGGTCCAGATGGACTGGCGCGAGCCCGGGCTGGCCCAGGGCTCCGTCGAGCGCATCCTGGGCGCGGACATCCTTTACGAGCGCCGCTTTTTCGAGCCCCTGGAACGGCTTTTCCGCCGGGTCCTGGCCCCGGGCGGTGCGATCTGGATCGCGGAGCCCGCCCGGGAGGTCTCGGCAGCGGTCTGGCAGGACTTGGCCGACCTGGGCTGGCGACCCGAGAAACTGACCACGGAAACGGTCCGCGCCGTCACCGGCGGGGACTACACGGCCACGGTGCATCTCTGGCAACTGACACGGGCAACCTAAGGAGCCGCAAATGGGCAAGACCATCCGCTTCGGCGTGTCCCTGGACTCGGACCTTCTGGACCGCTTCGACAAGGTCTGTGACGAGAAGAGCTATCAGACCCGTTCCGAGGCCATCCGCGACCTCATCCGCAACATGCTCGTGCAGCGCGAGTGGGAAGAGGCCAAGGGCGAGCTGGCCGGGACCCTGTCCCTCGTCTATGACCACCACCACAGCGGCCTGACCCAGAAGCTCCTGGAACTCCAGCACGACGAGCACGGGGTCATCCTCTCCACCCTGCACGTGCACCTGGACCACCACAACTGCCTGGAGGTGCTCGTGCTCAAGGGCCCGGCCGACCGGATCAAGGCCCTGGGCCAGAAGCTCATCTCCACCAAGGGCGTGAAGCACGGCCAGCTGGGCCTCACCACCACGGGCCAGGACCTCATCTGATGGAGGACGTGCAGAAGCAGCCGGCCTCCGTGCCCCTGGCCATCGACCGGGTGGGAGTCAAGGATCTGCGCCTGCCCATCACGGTGCGCGACCGCGCCGCCGGGGCCCAGCACACCGTGGCCCGGGTGGAGCTTTCCGTGGACCTGCCCGCGGAGTTCAAGGGCACCCACATGAGCCGCTTCGTGGAGGCCCTGGAGGATTTCAGCGAGGAGCTGGACTACGCCTCGTTCAAGAAGCTCCTGGCGGGCATCGCGGAACGGCTCAACGCCCGCACGGCCTTCGCCCGCTTCACCTTCCCCTATTTCCTGCGCCGCAACTCCCCGGTCAGCGGCAGCCGCGGGCTCATGGGCTACACCTGCCACGTGCAGGGAGCGTACTCCGGCGGCCGCCTGGATTTCACCCTGGGGGTGGAGGTGCCGGTGATGACGGTCTGCCCCTGCTCCAAGGCCATCAGCGACGAGGGCGCCCACAGCCAGCGGGCCATGGTCCGCATCCGGGCCCGCTTCCGTGGCTTCCTCTGGCTGGAGGACCTCATCGAGATCGCCGAGCGTTCGGGCTCCTCGCCGGTCTATGCCCTGCTCAAGCGCGAGGACGAGAAGCACGTCACCGAGACGGCCTTCGCCAACCCGGCCTTTGTGGAGGACGTGGTGCGGGCCGCGGCCCAGGGCCTGTCCGATCATCCCCAGGTGACCTGGTTCTCGGTGGAGGTGGAGAGCTTCGAGTCCATCCACGACCACTCGGCCGTGGCCGCTATTGAAAGCCGGGTGGAAAAGGCGTAGAAGGGAAATCAAGGAAGAAAAGTCCATGAACGTGGAAGCCAGCTCCCAGGCCCTTGATGTCTTCAGCATCGCCCAGCAGGTCTCGTCCAACAACGTGGCCAACGTGAGCACGGAGAACTTCCGCTCCAGCCGCGTGGACCTGGAGGAGGGCGCTGCGGGCGGCGTGCGCGTGGCCGACATCCGCCAGAACAGCGAGCCCGGCCCGCTCTTCCCCAGCGACCGCATGGAGTCCAACTCCCTGGGCCAGAACGAGGTGGCGCCCGGCCTGGCCATGGGCAGCAACACGGACATCGGCAAGGAGATGGTGGACATGATGGTCAACCAGACGGCCTTCGGCGCCAATGTCAGCGCGGTGCGCACCTGGGACCAGATGACCGGGGCGGTCCTGGACATGGTGGTCTAGCGCCGGAGCCAGGCCGCCGCCGACACGAGAGCCCGCAGGAGCGCCCCGGCGCCGGCGGGCTCGATTCATGTCCGGGGAGGAGCAGGCGTGACCCCCAAGACCCAGCAGACCAATTTCGACGTGATCATCGTGGGCGGCGGCCCGGCCGGGCTGTTCGCGGCCTACTGGCTGTCCGGGCACTCCGGGCTTTCCGTGCTCCTGCTGGACAAGGGCAAGCCGCCGCAGAAGCGCGAATGCCCCATCGCCGGGAGCGAGAAGCGCTGCCTCCACTGCCGGCCCTGCAACATCCTTTGCGGCGTGGGCGGGGCCGGGCTCTTCTCCGACGGCAAGCTCAACTTCATCCACAAGCTGGGCAAGACCGACCTGACCCAGTTCCTGGACGAGCCGGCGGCCAAGGCCCTGATCGACGAGACCGAGGCGGTCTTCAACCGCTTCGGCATGGACGGGCCGGTCTATCCCACGGACATGGACGCGGCCCGGGCCATCCGCCAGACCGCCAAGAAGCACGGCATCGACCTTCTGCTCATCCGCCAGAAGCACCTGGGCAGCGAGAACCTGCCCCGGCACATCGGCGGCCTGGCCGAGCACATCCGGCAGCGCGGCGTGGTTCTGCACACCTCCGAGGAGGTCAGGGACGTGCTCGTGGACCAGGGCCGCGTGCGCGGGGTGCTCACCAGCCGGGGCGAGTACAACTGCCGCAACGTGATCCTGGCCCCGGGCCGGGTTGGCGCGGAATGGACCGCGGCCGTGGCCCAGAAGCTCGGCATCGGCGTGTCCCAGCGCGGCATCGAGGTGGGCGTGCGCGTGGAGGTCCACCGCGACATCATGGACGAGCTCTGCGACATCATCTACGACCCCACCTTCTTCATCCGCACGGCCAAGTACGACGACCAGACCCGCACCTTCTGCACCAACCAGGGCGGTTTCGTGTCCCTGGAGAACTACCAGGACTTCGTCTGCGTCAACGGCCACGCCTACATGGACAGGAAGTCCGAGAACACGAACTTCGCCTTCCTTTCCAAGGTGGTGCTCACCGAGCCGGTGAGCGACAACCAGGCCTACGGCGAGTCCATCGGCAGGCTGGCCAGCCTCATCGGCGGGGGCAAGCCCATCCTCCAGCGCTTCGGGGACCTGAAGCGCGGCCGCCGCAGCACCTGGACCCGCATCAGGAACAGCTTCGTCACGCCCACCTTGAAGGACGTGGAGCCCGGCGACATCGCCATGGCCCTGCCCGAGCGCATCCTGACCAACGTGGTGGAGGGCCTGGAGAAGCTGAACCAGGTGGTGCGCGGGGTGGCCAACGACGAGACCCTGCTCTACGCGCCCGAGATCAAGTTCTTCGCCACCCAGGTGGACACGAGCCCGGTGCTGGAAACCCGCGTGCGCGGCCTGTTCGTGGCCGGGGACGGCCCGGGCGTGGCCGGGAACATCGTCTCGGCCGCGGCCACGGGCCTGATCCCGGCCAAGGAGATCGTGGCCCGCTCCGGGGCATGAGCGGGGAAAGGCCCAACCTCCTTCCGGCACTGTCTCTTCTTGTCCCGGACCCATTGACTTTGCGTCATTTCATTGACAGGGAAAGGGATACTTTCGCAATTCGGCACGGAGGCGGCATGGGTCTTCACCTGGACGGCATCATCGGCGGCAGCCCGGCCCTGCTGGAGGTCTATCGCGTCCTCATGAAGGTAGCGCCCACGGACAGCACCGTGCTCGTCACAGGCGAGTCCGGCACGGGCAAGGAGCTGCTGGTGCGGGCCCTGCACCGCAACAGCCGTCGCAAGGACCGGCCCTTCGTGCCCATCAACTGCGGGGCCATTCCCAAGGAGCTCCTGGAGTCCGAGCTCTTCGGCCACGAGAAGGGCGCCTTCACCCACGCCATCCGCTCCAGGCCCGGCCGCTTCGAGCTGGCCGACGGCGGCACGCTCTTCCTGGACGAGATCGGGGACATGGACCTGAGCCTCCAGGTCAAGATCCTGCGCGCCCTGCAGGAAAAAGAAATCGAGCGCGTGGGCGGCTCCCAGATCAAGAAAGTGGACGTGCGCGTGGTGGCCGCCACCAACCGCGACCTGGAAAAGGACGTGGCCGCGGGCAAGTTCCGCGAGGACCTCTTCTACCGCCTGAACGTCATCCCCCTGCACCTGCCGCCCCTGCGCGAACGCGGGGAGGACACCCTGCTCCTGGCCGAACACTTCCTGGGCCGCTTCTGCACGGACAAGCAGCGCCCGAAGCTGCGCTTCAAGGACAAGGCCCGCGACATGCTCCTGGCCTATTCCTGGCCGGGCAACGTGCGCGAGCTGGAAAACTTCATGGAGCGGCTGTCCATCCTCTGCGAGAACGAGCAGATCGACCCCGCGGACCTGCCCGAGAAGATCTGGCGCGAGGTGGGCGAGGAGCCGCCCCGGCGCGAACTGCCCGTGGCCGCGGCCCCGGCGGGGTTCGCTTGGCCCACGCTCAGGGACATGCGCGACAAGGCCATGGGGCTCAAGGAGTTCCTGGACGACATCGAACAGCGCCTGCTGGAGGAGGCCCTCCAGGAGGCCGACGGGGTCAAGAACCAGGCCGCGGAGATCCTGGGCATCAAGCGCACGACCCTCATCGAGAAGCTTAAGAAGCGCAAGGGCGGCGAAGCGGACTAGGGTCCGGCCCGGCCGGGAGCCCTGGACGGCTTGCACGTTCCTTGCATAACCGCCCGGCGTGACAGTGAAACGATTCCGGAAGGCTTCCGCGGTTCTGGCCGCAGTCCTGCTGCTCGTGCTCGTCCTGGCGCAGCAGGCCCTGGCCCTGCGCCTGGAGACGCACTCGCGCGGCGAGGCCGAGGTGCTGACCGTCACCTTCGAGTCCCTCCAGCCGCCGTCCTTTTCCGTGGCCCGCACGGGCCGCCAGGAGGTCACGCTGTCCCTGGCCGGGGACCCCTGGAAGGCCGAGAGCCGCCCCGCGGCCCTGACCGGGGGCATGTGGCGGCTCATCGACGGGGTGGAGCCCGGGGCCTCGGGCCTGCGCCTCCGGCTCAAGACCAACGCCTTCGGCTACGTGGCCACCAGCAGCCCCAATTCCCTCCAGATCACCGTGTTTCCGGACCCCCTGGGCGCGCGCTGGGGCCAGGAGCCGCAGGCCGCGGCCCGGCCCGAGCCGGCAAAGCCCGAACCGCCCAAGGCCGAGGCCAAGAAGCCGGAGCCTCCCAAGGCCGAGCCCAAAAAGGCCGAGGTCCCCAAGGCGGAGACAAGGAAGCCCGAATCCGCCCCTGTCGCGGCCCAAGCTCCGGCCCAGGCCAAGGCCAAGGAGCCGGTGCAGGTCCAGCCCAGCAAGCGCGGCGTAGCCCCGGCCGTGGAAACCGAGCTGCCCATGCCGGGCAATGCGGACTCTGCCGGGGCCCAGGGCCAGGAGCCCTATTTTTCCGTGCCCTATTCCGTGCGCACCCAGCTGGGCGGCGGCGGGGCCGACGAGGAGGCCTTCCGCCAGTCGGGTCAGGTGCCCGAAGCCCGCGGCGTGCCCGCGGGCGCGGACGGCGAGGTGCGCTTCAAGGCCGTGTCCAAGGGCCCCGCGGAGGTCCGGCTGGCCGAGCTGGCCGGGTCGCCCGCCGGGCAGGCCCCGCCCGAGAACGGCGCGGGCGAGGTGAAGCGGCCCGTGAGCCAGGCCCTGCCCCCTGCCCCCGCAGGGCAGGCCGCGATCCCGGCCGTGCCGGACGTGGGCAACGACACCGTGCCCGCGCCGGAGGCCTTCAGCGTGCCTACGGGGCCGTCCCTGCCGCCCGTGGCCCCGCAGAAGGCCCCGGAGAAGGCCAAGGCCGCAGCCGAGGCCACCGCCCCTGCCGAGACCCCGCCGCCGGTGCACGTGGTGCCCGGCCCGCCCGAGGCCGCGCCCGTGGCCCCGGTCCTGGAGCCGCCCAAGCCCGAACCGGCCCACGCCGAGCTGGCCCCGTCCGAGAACGCCACGGCCGCGGCCCCGGAGAACGCCACGGCCGGCGAACTGGCCATGGGCGAGCGCGAGACCTACCTGCGCGAGAGCCTGTACACGGCCGAGAGCCAGATGGCCAACGGCGACCTCAAGGGCGCGCAGGAGGCGCTCAAAGGCCTGCTGGCCGCCCCGGACCTGCCCGCGGACGTACGCGAGGACGCCCTCTACGACCTGGCCGACGTGCTCTACCAGATCTACCGCGGCGACATGGCCGGGCACTTCCCCGAAGTCTCCAAGGCCTTCTACGAGGCCATGAACTCCAACCTGAAGTCGCCGCGCGTGCCCGCGGCCTTGCTCAATCTGGGCCTCCTGAACCTCAAGGTGGACAACATCCCCGAGGCCACGGCCTACTTCAAGCTGCTCAAGGACAAGTATCCCGAGGACCAGAACGTCCCGTACATCGACTACTATTGGGGCGAGCACTACTTCAACAAGGGCGACTACGCCAACGCCGCCCGCAGGCTCCAGACCCTGATCCAGAACCATCCGGACATCCCGCTCATCAAGCAGGCGTCCTATCTCCTGGCCGACTCCCTGCATCTCCTGGGCTACAACGAGCAGGCCTTCCAGATCACGGACTACATGGACAAGCGCTGGCCGCTCCTCTACATGGAGAATCCCCTCTTCCTGAAGCTGGCCGCGGACGTGGAGAACACCCTGGGCAAGCTCAAGGAGGCCAAGGACCACTACTGGACCTACTACAACCTGAACCCCCAGGCCCCCTCGGGCGACATCGTCCTGGCCCGCATCGCGGACATCTACCTGAGGGACGGCCAGAAGAAGGCGGCCCGCGAGATATACGACAAGGCCATCAAGGACTTCCCGGATTCCGAGGGCGCGCTGGTCTCCAAGATGCGCCTGGCCGAGGAGGGCATCTACGACGATCCGACCGAGCCGGTCATGTCCACGGTCTTCGACCGGCCCTACAACGTGCTGCCCCGGGACACCTATATCGAGATCGCCACCAAGCACCCGGACAGCCCCCTGGCCCCCCTGGCCCTGCTCAAGCTGGCCATGTGGCACGCCTGGAACAAGCAGTACGGCGACGCCCTGGGCGCGGTGCAGGACCTCCTGGACCGCTATCCCAAGAACGACCTGGCCCCGCGCGCCCGGGAGCTGGGCGACAAGACCTTCGCCCTGGCCGTGCCCCAGCTCATCGCGGACGGCAACTACGGCCGCGTGACCCAGTGGTGGGAGAAGTACGCCTTCGTGAACCGGGACAAGGCCGACGACGACACCCGCCTGGGCGTGGCCACCAGCTACTGGAAGACCGGCGAGCCGGACAAGGCCCTGGCCCTGATCCAGCGCTACCTGACCAAGACCCAGGTGCCCACCTATTCGGAAATGGCCCTGAACCTGGCCAGCAACATCTACCTGGAGACCGGGGCCTGGACCAAGCTCGACGCCCTGGCCGCCCTGGCCCGCCGCAACTGGAAGATCCCCACGGGCCTGGAGCAGCAGCTGGACTACGCCCGGGCCATGGCCCTGGAGAACCTGAACGACGCCAAGCGGAGCCTGCCCATCTGGGCCCAGCTGGCCGCGGACATGAGCGTGGACCCCGCCATCCGGGCCAACGCCATGTACTACCTGGCCAAGGCCAGCATGGAGAAACAGGATCTGCGCCGGGTCTTCGCCTACGCCCAGGAGGCCCTCTCGCTTCTGCTCCAGACCAAGGGCGACAAGGACAAGATCAAGGACGCCATCCTCATGACCGTGTTCGCCACCGAGCATTCGGGGCGCTGGGAGGAGGCCCTCAAGTGGGCCGGGGAGTATGACAAATACATCCCGGACACGGACCCGGAATGGCCCTCCATGCGCTACCGCCTGGCCGAGATCTACCGCAAGGCCGGCAGCCGGGCGCAATGGAGGAAGATGATGGAGGAGATCCGGGACAAGAAGCCGGACAGCCTCTACGGCCGCATGGCCGCGTCGGCCCTGGACACCTACGCCCTGGAGACCAAGGCCCAGGAATACGCGCCCGGTCCCAACTGACCGGGCAAGGAGAGCTTCCCATGGACAGAAATCCCATCGTGGCGGGACAGTTCTATACCGCAGAGCCCAAGGCCCTGGCCGCGGAGGTCCGGCGCTTTCTGGACGCGGCCGAGGGCCGCGAGGAGCGCCCCACGCTCCTGGCCATGGCGCCCCACGCGGGCTACGTCTTTTCCGGAGCCGTGACGGGCAAGACCCTGGGCCGGGCCAACCTGGCCAGGACCATCCTGCTCCTGGGTCCCAACCATACCGGCATGGGCAGCCGCTATGCGGTCTGGCACATGGGCTCCTGGCTGTTCCCCTGCGGCTGCCTGAACGTGGCCGAGGATCTGGCCCAGGGCCTCATCGCCCGGGATCCGCGGCTGACCCCGGACCGCACCGCGCACCTCAACGAGCACTCCCTGGAGGTCCTGGTTCCCTTCCTCTGGGCCAGGAATCCAGAAACGCGCATCGTGCCCATCGCCGTGGGCGGCGGCGGGCCGGAGGAGCTCATGGACGTGGGCCGCAGGCTCGGCCAGGGCCTCAAGGCGTCCGGGACTCCGGTGTCCATCGTGGTCAGCTCGGACATGAGCCACTACATCTCCCACGAGCAGGCCCGGTCCCGCGACTCCCTGGCCCTGGCGGCCATTACGGCCCTGGACCCGGCGGCCCTGTTCGAGGTGGTGCGGAGCAAAAACATCACCATGTGCGGAGTCCTGCCCATGGTGGTGGGTCTGGCCGCGGCCAAGGAGCTGGGCGCCAGCCAGGCCGAGGTCGTGGCCTACGCCACCTCGGGCGAGGTGAACCAGGACATGCAGCGGGTGGTGGGCTACGCCGGGGTGCTCGTCAGCTGACGGCTCAGAGCGCGAGCCAGTTGTCCCAGGGCAGGGTCTCCAGCAGGCCCGCCCAGCGCTCCGCGGCCCGGGCCGTGACCAGGCAGACCTTCTGCTCCCGCAGCCAGGGCGCGAAACTTCCGTACTCCACATACCCCTCGCCGGGCGGCGGGATCGTGTCCGCCCAGAGGCGCACGGACTTGGGCCGCAGGCCCGGGTAGCGCCGCACGGCCTGCTCCACGGGATCCTCGTCCTCCAGGCAGAGCACCGGCACGCGGCCCTTGCGGCCGCGCTCCAGCTCCAGGAGGCAGGCGTTGCGCGCCTGGAGCAGGTTCTGCCGCCACAGCTCCACCAGGCGGATGGTCATATCCAGGCGCTCGGCCTGGGTCATCGTGCCGGTCTGGGCCAGGATGTCGCAGGTCTGCGTCAGGCCCCGCACCAGGGGGTTCTCCTCGGCGTCGCCGTAGCGCTCGTGCCAGCGCAGGGCTCGCAGGAGCGTCAGGTTCTCCTCGATGGTCTTGAGGGTCTGGAGCTGCTTGACCTTGAGCCGGATGAGCTGCACCTCCGGCGCATCGGCCAGGACGCGGTCCATTTTCTCCAGAAAGGCCCGGCGGTCGATGGCCGGGAGCGCGGTCAGCGCCGCCTCGTCCGGCAGGGGAAAGAGGGCCGGGTCCAGGAGTCCCTCGCCGGTGGCGTTGCAGAAGCGCGCGCCCGTGGTTTCCTGGATCTGCCGGGCGAAGATGCCGGCCTCGTAGGCTGAGGCGAAGTAGGGGAGTTCCGTGCTCACCCGGCGGCCTCGCAGGTCGGGCAGGCTGAAGGTCCCGGAGGAGACCTGCACGGGCGCGCCCGCCGGGAAGAGCTGGGCCTCCTCGGCGGCCGCCCCCTGGCCGTGGTAGCGGGCCTGGGCCTTGAAGGACAGGTCCGCCCCGGCCACCAGGACCAGGGGCGCGGCCAGGGCCTCGGCCAGGCCCAGGCAGGGGAAGAGCGAGCTGAGCCAGGATTCGCGCAGCCTGGCCTTGTTGGGCAGCGCTTCCAGGTCGAAGCTGTCCATGAAGACCACGCCCCGGCAACGCGGGGCCAGCTCGCTGACCGGGGCCAGGCTCAGGGCCACCAGGGTGCAGTTCGGCAGGTGGAAGTCCCGGGGCAGGAGATAGGGCTGCCGCCAGGCCGTATCCAACTGCAGCAGGAAGTCCGGCTCCACCCCGTGCCGCAGGCAGAAATCCAGGGTCCGCGCCAGGCAGACCACCAGGCAGGAGCGGGACAGCCCGGCCAGCCTCGGCCCCAGGCGGTCCAGGGAGGGGCCTGGCAGGACCAGGAGCACGGGCAGGCCGATGCTCTCCCGGGCCAGGCTGTCCACCAGGGGCGCGCGCAGGAGCCAGGGCATGTTCCGGTAGCGGTTGATCTCGTTGCCCAGGTTGAGGGGCCGCGGCCCGTACAGTGCGCAGGGGTCCGGGATGCCGGGGGCGCGGGGGTAGGCCACGAACTTGCAGAAGGCCCAGGCCAGATGCCGCTGGAAGTGGTCCACGGCCTCGCGGTGGACGGCGTAGGTGGCGGAGTCGATGAAGAAGACCAGGCCGTGCCGCATGTGCTCGGGGTGTACGGCCTGGATCTTGGCCAGGTCTTCCGGGCCGAAGTCCGTGAGCACCAGGGCCTTGCCCGCCGGGGGCGCAGGCGGAGTTCCGAAGCAGACGAGCAGGGCCTCGGCTGGATAGGCGCCGAGGCGGTCGATGAAGGTCTGGACGCGCATGGGTCTCCTGCGGGGCCGGAGAAGGGCCGCCACAGGGGCGAACATAGCCTTGCCGCCCCGGCCGGGCAAGCCCGGGGCGCCTCGGGAAACGAAAAAAGGCGGCCGCCCGGGGGCGGCCGC
>JAWRKD010000104.1:0-44619 GCA_040307135.1 Desulfovibrionaceae bacterium | reverse complement strand
GCACCCGCGCCGCCTGGAAGCCGGTAATCCGGCCGTCTCCAAGACCGCGCCGAAGATACCGCGAAACGGCGGGCGGCGAATGGCTCTTCGCGAAGCGGCGACACAGAAGGAGAAAAAAGGTGCCCGGCGTCGCGCGGGGATGCGCGGCGCCGGGCGGCGGGGGATCGGATCGGGAGGATATCGGGTCCGCTCAGCCTACTGCAGGGGCTTCTCCGCGGCGATCTTCAGGAACTTGTCGGTGACCAGGTCGGCCTTCTTGAACTTCTCCAGTTCGGCCGGAGAGAAACGGCCCATCTTGGTGAAGAACGTGGCGGCCTCGACCTGCCACTTGGCCATGTCGGAGGAATTCGAGCCGCTGTTCAGCTTGAGGGCCTCGTCCAGAGTCCAGCGCGGGTGCACGGCCAAGTCGTTCTTGGCGTCCGTGACGCTCATCTTGGTGCCGCAGAAGTCACTCATGAACTTCTGGTAGGCCTTGACGATCTCGTCCGCGTTGGCCGCGACGCGCATGGCCTTGGAGGCGCGGAAGTACACGCGCAGGAACTTGGCGGTCAGCTCGGGATGCTCGTTGCACCACTTCTTGTCGCCCACCAGGACGGTGGCGGTGTTGGCCTTGGTCGTGCCGGTGGAGCCGGCCTTGACCCAGCCGCGCGATTCGCAAGTGAAGGTGAACGGCGCCCAGACCGAGGCCGCGTCGCCGATGCCCTTCTCAAAGGCGGCCACGATGGAGGATTGCTCCATGTTCGTGATCTTCACGTCGCCTTCCTTCAGACCCAGGATCTCGAGCCACTTGCCCACGATGTAGTGGGAGGTGGTCTGCGAGGTGAGCAGGATGGTCTTGCCCTTGACCGCGTCCGGACTGCCGTACACGTCGGGGTAGGCCGGGTTGAAGCCCTTGGTCTTGAGGATCGGGCTGTCGGCGCGGACATAGAAGGCGTTCACTTCGCTCTCGTCGATGACCGGGGCGATGAGCGAGATGTCGTAACGCATGCCGCCGATGAGGACGCCGCCGACGCCGGTGCCGCCCATGACCCACTGCTTGGCGGGCAGGGCCTCCATCTGGGCCGGGCCGCTGCCGAAGAGCAGCATCTCGATGTCCAGACCCTCTTCCTTGTCCCAGCCCTTTTCCTTGGCGTACCAGATGTTGAACGCCTCGGAAGAGTCCATCCAGCAGGTGGGAATCTTGACCAGCTTCTGCTGGGCGAAGGCCGCCCCGGACCAGGCCAGAATGCAGACCGCGCAGAGCGCCAGTGCCATGAACCGTCTCATGCAGAACCTCCAGTCGTTTCAGTTTCCGGTTTGAGGGAACGCCTTCTCGCTCGCTCCCGTTCGTTCTCCGCTAGAGCGTCAATTCCTGGGCATCGGTGATCTCCTGGCGCAGGCGCAGGAACTCGATGTCCATGGGATCCCTGGGACGCGGCAGGTCCACGTCGTAGGAGGCCTTGACGCGGCCCGGGAGCTTGCCCTCCAGGGTCACGATGCGGTCGCCCAGAAGCAGGGCCTCGTCGATGTTGTTGGTCACGAAGACCATGGTGCGCTTCTCCGCCAGCCAGATGCGCTCCGTCTCCTGCTCCATGAAGAAGCGGGTCTGGGCGTCGAGCTGGCCGAAGGGCTCGTCCATGAGCATGACCTTCGGCTGGGTGGCGAAGGCGCGGGCGATGCCCACGCGCTGCTTCATGCCGCCGGAGAGCTGGTGGGGGTAGTAGGACTCGAAGCCCTTCAACCCGACCATGTTCAGGTAGTGGTCCGCGATTTCGCGGCGCTTCTCCTGGGGGACGCCGCTCATCTCCAGGCCGAGGAGCACGTTGCCGAGCACCGTCTTCCAGGGGAAGAGCATGTAGCTCTGGAAGACCAGCCCCCGGTCGGGGCCCGGCCCGGTCATGACCTCGCCGTCCAGGAGCACGCGGCCCTCGCTGGGCGTCTCCAACCCGGCGATCATCCGCAGGAGCGTGGTCTTGCCGCTCTGGCCCGGCCCCAGGACCACCAGGAGTTCCTCGTCGTAGACCTCCAGGGAGACCTCCCGGAGCACGGGAACCCGCTGCGTGCCCTTCTGGATGAAGGTCTTGCTCAGGTTCTCGCAGGCGATCTTCACCCGCGGCTGTTGTTCAGTGGTGTTCACGTCCGCTTCCTTTCCGTGGTTGGCGGGCCTAGAGGCCCTTGATGTCGCGCCGCCAGGGGCAGAGCTTGCGGTCCAGCCAGTCCATGGCCTGGGACAGAATCCAGGCGATGGCCGCGATGACGACCATGCCGCCGAGGACCATGGCCGGGTCCGAGACCTTCATGCCCTGGATGATGATGTAGCCGAGGCCGGAGCGGGAACTGACCAGCTCGGCGGCCAGCACGCAGCCCCAGGCGCTCGACATGGCGATCTGGAGCCCGGCGGAGATGGCCGGCAGCGAGGCCGGAATGCAGACCTGCCGGACCTCGTCCCAGCGGCTGCCGCCCATGACCCGGACCACGTCGTAGAGTTCGGGTTCGATGAGCAGGACGCTGTTGTAGGCGTTCAGCAGGGCGGGCACGAACGAGCCGATGACGATGATGAAGATCTTCGGCGTCTCCTGAATGCCGAACCAGAGGATCGCCACGGAGATCCAGGCCAGCGGCGGCATGGGTTTGAAGATGTCCACGATCGGCTTGACCACGGCGTTGACGTAGGGATTGAGGGCCATGAGCAGGCCCATAGGCACGCCCAGCAGGGCGGCCAGCAGGAAGCCGATGAGCACCCGCTTCAGACTGGCCAGGATGTGGCCCCACATGGTCAGACCCGCCAAGGTTTCGGTGAACAGCTCATGCAGCTTGTCCACGACCTGGAAGGGCGTGGCCAGGGCGCTGGAGCTGCCGAGCACCTGGCTGGCGGCGGCCCAGTGCCAGAAACCGAAGAAGGCGATCAGGGAGACGGTGTTCAGGAAGTACTCGTTGCGCAGCACTCTCCCCAGGGTGATCCGCTTGCGCTCCCCGGCGCGCAGGATGACTTCGTTGCAGACGGATTCGGCGCTGTTGCTCATGGCTTATCTCCGAATTCCGGCCAGGAGCCTGGCCTCGATCTTGTCGATGATCACGCCGATGACAGCGCCGGCCAGCCCCACGCTGACCATGCCCAGGATCACGATGTCGGTGCGGCCGAGGTTGCGGCCCATGGTGATGAGAAAGCCCAGGCCCTGGTCCGAGGCCAGGAGTTCCGCGCCCACCAGGGTCACCCAGCAATAGGCCAGGGCGATCTGGAGCGCCCCGAAAACCATCGGCAGGGCCGAGGGCACGCAGATGCTGGTGAATATCTTCCAGTCTCCGGCGCCGAAGGTCCGGGCCATCTGGATATGCACCGGGTTGGTCATGCGCACGCCGATGAAGGCGTTGATGACGCAGGGCACGATGCCCGAGATCCAGATGATGAAGACCTTGCCGCCCAGGCCGATGCCGAACCAGAAGATGGTCAGCGGAATCCAGGCGATGGGCGGGATGGGCCGGATGAGTTCGAAGATGGGCCGGGCCAGGCCGCGCACGGTGGCGAACCAGCCCATGAGCAGGCCCAGGGGCAGTCCGACGGCCAGGGCCAGAAGGTAGCCCAGGAAGGCCTCCTGCATGCTCACCCAGGCGTGCGTCAGCAGGGTGGCGCCATCGGGATTCACGTTGGTCAGCTTGTCGATGGCCAGCAACACGACATCGGACGGACGGGTGAGCAGGGTCGAGGGAATGCGCCAGTCCTCGACTCCCGGAGGCGCGACGCAGAACTCCCAGAGCAGGATGAAGGAAGCCACGCTGAGCACCGGCAGGACGCGGAGCAGCAAGGGCTTGTGCACTTTCACTGTTTCATAGGCCATTGCGATGTTCTCCTCTCGCTCTCTTCATGGACCCGGGGCTACCACCAGCGGATCAACTCGGTGACGTGCCGCCTGATCTCGATGAAACGGGGGTCCAGGAAGTTGCGCGGCCTGGGCAGGTCGACCACCACCTCCGCCCGCACCTTGGTCGGCTTGGGCGTCAGCACGATGATCCTCTCGGCCACGTAGACGGCTTCCTCGATGTTGTGGGTCACGAACAGCACGGTGCTCTTGAGGGTCTGCCAGAGCTTGACCAGCTCGTCCTCCAGGTAGAAGCGGAGCTTCACGTCGAGCTGTCCGTAGGGTTCGTCCATGAGCAGCAGATCGGGATTCACGGCGAAGGCCCGGGCCACGGCGATGCGTTGCATCATGCTGGCCGAGACTTGGTTGGGATAGAGGTCGGCGGTGTCCTCGAGCCCCACGAGGTGAAGGATGTAGTCCAGCCGCTCGGCGGCCTCCTTCTTGCCGAACTTCTTGATCTCCATGCCGTAGGCCACGTTCTGGCGCACGGTCCGCCACGGCAGGGCCGTGGGTTCCTGGAAGACGAAGGCCAGGTTGTGCCTGGTCGGGTTGGCCACCTCGCCGTCGATGAAGATGTTGCCTTCGGTGGTTTCGGCCAGCTTGGACATGCAGTTGAGGAAGGTGGTCTTGCCGCAGCCCGTGGGCCCGACGATGCTCACCAGTTCCCCTTCCCTGATGTCGAAGTTGATCTTGTCGAGGACGAGCAGGTCCCCGAACTTCTTCGTCAGGTCGGCAACGCGGATCTTGGGTTGCCGGTCGTCACACTCAGCCACGTTTCTCTCCTCGAATGCTCTCGCTGCTTGTTCGCCTGGTCCGGCGATTCCCGAACCACATCGCTGGTTGCCGGGACCTCAGTACGCGGTGGTGGCCTCCGCGTCCTGGACCATTTCGGCGGCCTCCTCGGCGTCGACGACCTCCACGCCGTCGATGAGCGCCTCGGGGGACAGCCCGCGCTCCTCAAGGCTGGTCCCGAGGGCGTGCACGCTGCCGCCCTCGGCCATGAAACGCCGGAGCATGTCCCCGGCGTAGCCGGGCAGCCCCAGGAGATTGAACACTCCGTCACCCATGCAGAGCAGGCGCACGTCGAAGCCGCCGTTGGTCAGCATGGCCCAGGCGGCGCGCAGGCCGAGCACCGCGGGCTCCTGCCCGGGAGCCTTGCGCACCACGACATTGACAGTGGAAAACATCCGGGGCCTCCTAGTTGCCGATGGCGAGAAGCACGTCCGTCGCCATCAGGAAACGGGTGTAGGAGTTGCCGACGTCGCCACGCTCCACGCCGTCCAGATAGGGGCAGCCTTCGGTGCCCCGGCTGTATTCCGTGGTGTGGCAGGTGGCGATCTTGGCCCCCAGCCGGGTCAGCTCCTCGATCTTTTCCGAAAGGACGTAGCCGTCCATGTGCGCCCGCAGGGCGTCGGAGATGGCCGAGCGGCCCTCGACGGGCACGGGCTTGTTGGCCAGGTTGCAGCCGTTGCCGTAGAGGAAGAGGTTGACCTTGCCGCCCTTCTCCAGAATGGCCTTGGAGAGGTTCACGGCGAAGACCGCGTCGTCGTTTTCCGTGCTGCCGGAGAGCAACACCAGGGTGATGGTTCGCGACATGCCTTCTCCTCCTACAGGGCCACGACCTGGTCGTGGTCGTCCAGGATCAGCCCGGCCATGCCGGGGTAGTCCACGATCCGGACCTTGGGGTCCAGGGTCAGCCCCCGGGCCTGGACCGCGTCCTCGGCGGCGTAGAACTCCTCCACGCCCAATTCCTCGAGCCCGGGCAACATGCCCGGGAGGCCGAAGAAGACGGCGTCGCCCACCAGGAGGACGGTCTTGTCCTCGTCTCCGGCGAGCACCCGGATCTCCTCGGCGTATTCCTTGCGCATCTTGTTCAGAAGCAGCAGCATGGCGATGTCTCCGCGAAGCCGGGTCTAGACCCGCTCGATCTCGTAGTCGAACTCCAGGCCTTCCTCCATGGAGTAGGTCACCAGGGAGCCGCGATAGAGGGCGGTCTGGATGGTGTCGAAGGCCGCCTCGTCCAGGTCCTCCGCGCTGACCTGCACCCGCAGGTCGATGTGCGTGAAGGCGGTGCGCATGGAGTCGGTCTTTTCCTTGGAGACGGTGGCCTCGGCGGTCATGCGCACGGGCTTGCCCGCCGCGCGCTTGATGTCGTTCCACAGGGAGTTGGTGTAGCAGGCGATGGCCGCGGCCACGAGAAAACGGCCGCCCATGTGCTCGTTGGCCTTCTGGTCCGGGGTCAAGGCCGAGCTGTCGTAGTTGATGACCGGCAGCGCGGCGGAGCCGGTTCCGATCTTCCACTGGGAATCACTGCCGCGTTCGAAAGTCAGGGTCATAGTCTCTGACATATGCATGCTCCGTATCAGCTGATGCGAAGTCGCATCACGGTTGGCTTCTTTTTTTCATCGTCGCGTCACATTGCATGGCACTCCAGGCGATGGACGCGAACTGTGCAGACTCCACTCCTCAGATGTTGCGTACGGATCAGGCTTCTCATCATCGTGACCGTGGTAAAGCAAGGCCCATGCCACGAAATTCACAAGGGGGCCATCCCCTTGTGTGCCGACAATTCCGACTGATTTAGTACGGAATTATGCGTGGCCTTGCTTCCCGGCGCATCACCCGGGCCGCTTTCAGACGAAACGACGATTGTTCCAATTCGCACATTTCTTGTTTGAAAGGCTGCGGGCTCGGGGATTTCGCGGCGTCGAGGCTTTAATATGCTGATTTTAATCATCATGGATCGCAATAGCCGACAGCGGCCGACGGCATGTGCCGCCCATGCCCGGCAGGTTCAAAACGGGACAAGCGCCCCATCCGTCGCCTGCGGCGGGGAAAATGCGACATTTATGGCATTAAAGGCGTCACACCTGGCATAACCACAAAATAACCATAAAACCGACATGTTGTCAGGAGCGCTCTTGGAAATGACGACACATATGTCACGACACGGTGTCGCCGCATCTGGATTTCGTCCATTATCCCCTATCTTTTCCTCGAGTTCCGGCTGCCGACGGATTGGCCCGCTTTTTGGATAGGCCGAGAAACTCCGGGCGCCGTCATTGTTTCGGATCAGGCCGCCCCTTTCATCATCGTCGCTACGCGGCGCGTTCGGAGAAAAAAGTGTCATCGGCTCGAACGGTTCCGGGCCCGCCCCGCGGGTTGGACAATCGACGCGGACAACAACAGAAGCAAGGAAGAGATCATACATGAAGACAATGGCGAAAAAGGCGGCCGTCATAGGATTCGACTGCGCCATACCGAAACGGTTGCAGGCCCTGGTGGCCGAAGGAGCCCTGCCCAACTTCAAGAAATTCATCGAGGACGGCAGCTACATGACCGAGGGCTACAACCTGCCCACCGTGACCCCGCCGTCCTGGGCCACCATCTGCACCGGCGCCTACCCCCGGACCCACGGCGTGGAGGACTACTATTACTATCTCGAGGGCGAGAGCCTGGAGCACAAAAAGACCTGCCAGGCCTTCGGCTCCGAGATCCTCACCGCCGAGACCATCTGGGACGCCTGGGACAAGAAGGGCAAGAAGTGCATCGTGGTCAACTATCCCATGTCCTGGCCGAGCAAGATGAGAAACGGCGTCATGGTCATGGGCGAGGGCCTCTCCCCGGCCGAGACCCGCTGGCAGCAGCTGGGCAACGCCCACAAGGAGTACCTGGCTTCCGAGAGCGTGGTCTCCTCGGACTTCTACCCCATGGGCGTCCAGGCCCGCTTCGACGACGCCAAGGGCTGGGCCAATCTGCCCGCCGGAGCCGAGGAGCCCCTGGAGGCGGTCATTCCCATCACCTTCAAGGAGTCCATGGAGCCCCTCAAGGGCCAGACATGGTACGCCCTGACCTGGGAAGGCGGCGACGACGGCTACGACCGCTTCGCCCTCTGTCCCGAGCGCGACTTCTCCAAGGCCTTCTTCACCATCGGCGCCGGCCAGTGGAGTGACGTGGTGACCCACGACTTCACCATCGCCGCCGACGGCCGCACCGAGAAGGGCACTTTCCGCTGCAAGCTCATGGAGCTTTCCGACGACGCCGAGAGCTTCCGACTCTACATCACCGGCATCTCCGGCTTCAGCGGCTTCACCGCCCCGGCCGAGGCGGCCGACAAGCTGGCCATCGCCGACCAGGTCATCTGCAACGACATGGGCCTGGTGGCCTTCATCCACGGCGTCATCGACATGGACACCGTGGTCGAGCTGGCCCAGTTCCACTCCGACTGGCTCACGGCCGCGGCCACGTCCACGCTCAAGGCCAACCCGGACTGGGATCTCTTCTACATGCACACCCACCTGGTGGACTGGTTCTACCACGGCTGGCTCTCGGACATGGACAGCGAGGACGCGGTCCGCCGCGAACGGGCCCTGGACATGGAGCGCCGCATCTACCAGATCGAGGACCGGCTGCTGGGCAACCTGCTCAAGGCCCTGGGCGACGACGCCCTGGTCTGTCTCTGCTCGGACCACGGCGCCACGCCCATGGGCCCGATCTTCAACACCGCCGAGGCCCTCAAAGCCGCCGGGCTGTGCCACTACGAGCCCAAGGCCTCGGAAAACTACTGGGAGATCTACGAGGAGTCCGAGGGCTACAACTACATCCTGGACGTGACCAAGTCCAAGGCCGTGCCCCAGCGCTACATGTTCGTCTACGTGAACCAGGAGGGCAAGTATCCCGGCGGCATCGTCAAGCCCGAGGATTACGAAGAGGTCCGCGACGCGATCATCGACGCCCTGCTGGACTACAAGCACCCCCAGACCGGCAAACGGCCGGTGCTCCTGGCCGTGCGCAAGGAGGACGCCAAGGTCTTCGGCATGGGCGGGGCCCAGGCCGGCGACGTGGTCTACGCCCTCAAGCCCGAGTACATGGCCGAGCACGGCTACGGCCTGCCCACGGGCGTGTCCGGCTGCGGCGAGCTGAAGAACGTGCTCATCTTCAAGGGCCCGAACGTCAAACGCAACTTCCGTTACGAACGGCCCCGCTGGCTGGCCGACATCGTCCCCACCCTCTGCTACATGACCGGCAATCCCATCCCGGCCGACGCCGAGGGCGGCCCCATCTACCAAATCATGGAAAACCCCGACCTGAACGGGACCAAGGATTGAACAACCAGTTCCCCGGGGCCGAGCCCCGGGGAGCGCGAAAGGAGATCCGCGATGGCTGAAAAGAAAGTGATCCTGCTGCTGGCCGGAGAGGTCAGCCTGGACGGCGGCGACGCCGCGAAGAAGTTCAAGAAGAAGGCCGTGCTCGTGAACAACTACACGGCCGGGGACGTGGCCGCCGAGGCCCTGCGCGTGGCCGGCGCCGCCGCCGTGGCCCCGGAAGGCATCGCCCAGGCCCTGGAGGCCGGCGCGGCCCTCTGCGTGGTCAAGCTCGACGCGCCCGACGCCGCCGCCCTGGACGCGGCCCTGGCCAAGGCCCTGGAGGCCGCCGACCGCCGCACTCTGGTGGTTCTGGCCGGATCGAACCTGCTGGCCTTCCAGGGGCTCGGCGTGAACACCAAGACCGGCTCCACCGATCGTCAGGCCTTCGCCCGCGACGTGGTGCCCACCCTGGCCCACATCGCCGACCTGCCCATTCCCGACGACACCACCGGCGCGGTGCTCTACCAGGTGCTCAAGGAAACCAACCTCAAGCTGAACGAATTCATCAAGCTCAAGGAAGCCCTGGCCCGCATGGAAACCGCGCTCCAGCGTGACAATCGCGAACCCTGGGACAAACACGACTGCGCGTGATATGCTGTCACCATGAGTGAGGAGGTCGACGGTCCTCCGCCGGGATGGGCGAGCCCTGTGCGCGCCCATCCCTTTTCCGTTTCAGGAACCGACAAAACACAAGGGCATCCATGGTCGCCGAACTGATCCGCCGCGTCCCGCGCAACTCGCTGGCCGCCAACCTTTTCCTGCTTACCGCCGGGGCCCTGCTCTACGTCCTCGGCTACAACGGCATCGCCGCCTCCCAGCAGTTCATCCCCGGCGGGCTCTACGGCCTGGGGGCCCTGATCCAGGACTGGACCGGGCTGCAATCCACGGCCTTCTGGTACACCCTGCTGAACATCCCGGTCTTCATCTACGCCCTGGGCGGGGTCAGCACCCGCTTCTTCCTGCTCAACCTCTACTGCATGGCCGTCATCGCCCTGCTCACGGCCTACCTGCCCGTGGACCTGGGCATCCACGACCGGCTGCACGCGGCCATCGCCGCCGGGGCGGTCATGGGCGCGGGCAGCGGCGTGATCCTGCGCTCCAGCGGGGCCGGGGGCGGGCTGGACGTCCTGGCCGTGATGCTCAACCGGCGCTACGGCCTGCGTATCGGCGTCTTCTATTTCCTGGTCAACTCCGCGCTCATGCTGGCCGCGGCGGTCCGGCTGGAGGCCGATCTGGTGGTGGCCTCCATCGTGCTCCAGTTCGTCAGCTCCCTGGTCACGGAGTACGTGCTTTCGCTCTTCAACCAGCGCAAGGCGGTCTGGATCATCTCGCCGGAGTCCGGGCGCATCGCCAAGGCCCTGGCCGGCGAGACCAACCTGGGCTCCACCATGCTCAAGGGGCAGGGGGGATTCAGCGGCTCGGACGTGGAGCTGCTCTTCTCCATCACCGACAACATGCACGTGAAGCGGCTCGAGGATCTCGTCTTCAGCATCGACCCCAAGGCGTTGTTCGTGGTCGAGAACACCTTCAACGTGCTCGGCGGGGCCTTCGGCGGCCGCAAGCCCCTCTGAGCCGGAATCAGATGCCGTATTGGCGGATCTTGCGCTGCATGGTGCGCAGGTTCAGCCCAAGGGCCTGGGCCGTCTCGGCCTTGCGCCAGCGGTTCCGCTCCAGGGCCTTGAGCAGGAGCGCCTTCTCGTAGCGCGCCACGGCCTCGTCGAAGGTCAGGGCGCCCGCTTCCCGCAGATCGGCCTCCAGGGGCACCTCCGGGGCCTTGCCGCTCAACTCCAGGAAGTCGATCTCCCCGAAGGTCACGTAGCGGTCCAGGAGGTTCTGCATCTCCCGGATGTTGCCCGGCCAGTCATAGTTCTCCAGGGCGATGCGCAGGCCCGGCGGGAGCATGGCCGCGCTGTTCTCCACGCCGGTCTTGCGCGAGAGGATGCTGTCGATCAGCAACGGGATGTCCTCCTTGCGCGCGCGCACGGGCGGCAGATGGATGGACAGCACGTGCACACGGTAGAAGAAGTCCGCGCGCATGGTCTTTTGCTGGACCATCTCCTTGAGGTCGCGGTTGGTGGCCGAGACGAGCCGGAAGTCGGAACGGCGGGGCACGGTCTCGCCCACGGGGATATACTGTTTGGTCTCGATGGCCCGCAGGAGCTTGACCTGGAGCCCCAGGCTCAGCTCCCCGAGTTCGTCCAGGAAGAGCGTGCCGCCGTCGGCCGCCGCCAGATAGCCCTGGCGGGTGTCCACCGCGCCGGAGAAGGCGCCCTTCTTGTGCCCGAAGAACTCGCTCTCCAGGAGCTGCTCCGGGATGGCCCCGCAGTTCACCGGCACATACTTGCCCGGCCGTCCGCTCAATTCGTGGATGGTCCGGGCCACGAGATCCTTGCCCGTGCCGGTCTCGCCCAGGATGATCACGCTCGTGTCGCTCTGCGCGGCCTTGAGGATGAGCGTGTAGACGTTGTTCATGGCCTCGCTCTTGCCCACGATCTCGCCCAGGCCGCAGCTGCCCTTGACCGAGGAGCGCAACCGCTCGTTCTCCTCCTGGAGCCGCAGCTCCTGCATCTTCTGGGCGCTGACGTCCATGATGATGCCTTCCAGGCCCACGGCGACTCCCTGCTCGTCGTAGACGGCCTCGCCCTGGTCCCAGATCCACTTGACCTCGCCCGAGGACATGGTCACCCGGTACATGGTCTTGTAGGGCGTGCGCTCGAGAACACCGCGCAGCACGTCCCGGCGCATGCGCTCCAGGTCGTCCGGATGGGTCATGCGCTCGATGGTGTTCTTGCGGCCGCGCACCAGATCGTCGGGGGTGTAGCCCAGCAGGTCGATGCTGCCCCGGCTGACGAACTCCAGCGAATACGTGTAACCCTCGCCGATGGTGCAGCGGTAGGCCATGCCCGGCAGGCTGTCCATGAGCCGCGCGATCTTGTCCTCGCTCTTGCGGAGCTGGCGGCGGATGTCCTCGCTCTCGTCCGCCTGTTCACGCAGGGATTCGTTTTCGCGGACCAATTCGTCATAATGTCGCGGCACTGGCTTATCCTCTTCGCCAAAACATGTCGCTTTTGGCGGCAAAAATGTCGTTATCTGAACTCCCTGTAACCCTTCATTTCTTTCATTGCAACGACAAAACAGTCATGCCGCCCGACCGCGCCGCCCGGTCGATATCCGCTGCCGCCGCCCGGGAACCCTTGTTCCACAACGGTACAAGCTCCTGGCACCAAAACTGCTTACCCCGCCCAACGTCACCAAGGAGTCCCCGGATGTCCGAAGCCTCTCTTTCCGCAACCGCCCTGGTCGCCCGGCGCGACCTGACATTCGCCAAAAAGGGCCTGCTCTGGGCCCTGCTCTCCGGCGCCCTCTGGGGCGCCAACGGCGTGATCCTCGGGCTGGCCCTGAACCGCCAGCCCTTCGCCGGGTCGCCGCTCTGGCTCCTGGCTCCGCTGACCCTGGCGGGCATGCACGACGTGATCTCCGGCTTCTGGAACCTCCTCTACAACTGGCGGACCGGCCGCCTGCGCGAGATCGGACGCAGCCTGTTCACCCGGCCGGGCCTGATGGTCTGCCTGGGAGCCCTGTTCGGCGGCCCCGTCGGCATGGGCTCCTATCTCATCGGACTGAATCTGGCCGGACCGGCCTACGTCTTGCCGATCACCTCCTTGTACCCCGCCGTGGCGGCCGCCCTGGCCATGATCTTCCTCAAAGAAAAGATCGTGGCCAGGGCCTGGTTCGGCCTGGCCCTCTGCGTCTGCGGCGTGGCCGTCATCGGCTGGGCCCCGCCCGAGTCCGCACCCGGCCCGATGTTCTTCCTGGGCATCGGCATCGCCGCCCTGGCCACCCTGGGCTGGGGCGCGGAGGGCGTGCTCTCCACCAGCGGCATGGACCTGCTGGACCCGGCCGTGGCCCTGAACATCCGCCAGCTGATCAGCGGCTGCACCTACCTCCTCGTGGTCCTGCCCCTGGCCGGGGGCTGGTCCATGCTGGGGCAGGCCGTCTTCTCCGAGGCCGCGCCCCTGCTCTGCCTGGCCGCCGGGCTGGGGGCCTGCTCCTACCTCTGTTGGTACCGGGGCATGAACATGACCGGCGTGAGCCGGGCCATGGCCTGCAACGTGACCTACGCCCTCTGGGGCATCCTCTTCAGCGCCCTGTTCACGGACACGGAGATCACCGCCAACCTGGTGGCCGGGGCGCTGGTCATCCTCTGCGGCATGGTCCTGGTGGTCGGCAACCCGCGCGAGATGACCAGCCTGCGCAAGACGGCCTGAGCCGAGGAAACGACGATGTTCGGCATGCACCCCCCGTTGCGTTTCATGGTGGCGCGACTGCTGGCCGAAGGCCGTGCCGGTCGGGTCGATGAACTCATGCGCAGCCTGGAGCCGCTCTACGGCGGCGAAAAGCAGTTCACGCGCCGGAACCTGGAGGAACATCTCCAGGCCCTCAAGGCCGTGGGCATCGTCGAAATCGCGGAGACCTCCCGGGATTCCGCCGGGGATCTGGCCTACAGCTACCGCATCAGCGAAACCGGGCGGAAGCTGATGGCGCGCCTGACCCGAACATGACCTCGCCTCCGGGCGGACAACCCACACGCAAGCGGGAGCGGACATGGACGGCATGAAACTCGGCACGAGGATAGGATTGGGGTTCGGCGTCCTGCTGCTGCTCTGCCTGGGCATCGGCGGACTGTCCTTCTGGAGCATGTCCTCCGTCGCCCGCCAGTCCTCGACCCTCATCCAGGAATACATGCCCGAGGTGGAGTTGGTGACCTCCTTGCGCCGGGCCGTGGGCGACGCCGCGGGCGACATGCGGGCCTTCACCCTCTCCCAGGACGCGGCCTGCCTCCAGGACGCCGCCGAAGCCATGGACGAGGTGGACCGGCTGCTCGGCGAGGCCGAAGAGCTGGGCAAGCGCGCGCCCGAACTTCAGATGTTGCGCCAGAGCCTCGATCCCATGCGTCAGGCCGCCGCCGAATACCGTAGCCGCATCGGGGAGGTGCGCAGCGTCAGCGAGACGGTCAAGAGTCAACGCGAGGAACTCTTCAAGTGGGCCGAGGTCTTCGACGAGGGACTCACGAGTTTCCTGGAACTGGAGCATGCCCGCCTGGAGGAGGGCATCGAGGCCCACGCCGACCCCGCGGAGCTTTCCGGCCGTCGAGCCAAGATCGCCCTGGCCACGGAGGTCATGGGACTGGCGGCCCGCATCCGGGAAACCAACTGGCGGGCCCAGGCCCTGCGCGACGCCTCCCTGGTTCAGAGCGCCGGGGATCTGCACACCGACGCGGCCCAGCGGGTGCGGACGCTGCGCCAGTCGGCCTTCAAGGCCGAGGAGATCAAGCTCCTGGAGCCCATGCGTACGGCCTTGGAGCAATACCAAGCCAGCCAGGAAGCCGTGCTTGAAGGCGTACGCGCCATCGGCGCGGCCGGAACGGCCCTGGGCGTCACGGCCGAACATCTCGAATCCCTCGCCGGCGAAACCGTACGCTCCGGCCTGTCCAGCTCCAAGACCTCCGCCCAATCCACCATGAACGAACTTTCCCGGTCCAGGACCGGCCTTCTGATCGGCCTTGGCGCGGCTCTGCTCATAGGAGTCGCCGCGGCCGTGCTCATGACCCGCGCCGTTACCCTGCCGCTGGTGGAGGGCGTCGCCTTCGCCAGGGCCGTCGCCGCCGGGGACCTGGACCGGGAACTGGCGATCGTGCGCCGGGACGAGATCGGCCATTTGGCCGAGGCCTTGCGTGAGATGGTCGCCACACTCAAACGCAACCTGTCGGACATCCAGGCCAAGAGCGGCCAGGCCGACCGCGAGGCCGAAAACGCCCGCGCGGCATTGGCGCAGGCCAAGGCGGGCGAAGCCAGGGTGGCCGCGCTCATCACCACCATGCGCGAAGCCGCAGGCGGGGTCGAAGACATCGCCGGGCGTGTTTCCGTGGCCGTGGCCGACCTCTCGGGCCGGGTGGACCTGACCGCCCGGGGGGCCGAGGTGCAGAAGGGGCGCATGGAGGAGATCGCCACGGCCATGCAGCAAATGAACGCGGCCGTGCTGGAGGTGGCCAAGAACGCCTCCAGGGCCTCCAGCAGCGCGGAAAACGCCAAATCCGAGGCCCACGAGGGCGCGGACATCGTCCGTCAGGCCATCGAGATCATCGGCCGAACCGAACAGGCCACGGCCAAGCTGCGCGCGGACACCGCCGCCCTCGGAGAACAGGCCCAGGCCGTGGGCGGCGTGATCGGCGTCATCAACGACATCGCGGACCAGACCAACCTGCTGGCCCTGAACGCGGCCATCGAGGCCGCCCGCGCGGGCGAGGCCGGGCGAGGCTTCGCGGTGGTGGCCGACGAGGTGCGCAAGCTGGCCGAGATGACCATGCGGGCCACCGGGGAGGTGGGCGAGAAGATCAGCGCCATCCGCGAGGCCACCAGCAGCAACATCGCCAGCGTGGAGACCACTGCGGCCACCGTGGCCCAGGCCGCCGCCCTGAGCCGGGACTCGGGCCGGGCCCTGGACCGCATCGCCGCCCTGGCCCTGGACAGCGCCAACCAGGTCCAGGGCATCGCCGCGGCGGCCGAACAACAGTCGGTGGCCACCGAACGCATCCATCAGGCCGTGGAGGAAGTGGGACAGATCACGCGCGAGACCTCCGACGGCATGACCCGTTCCGAGCAGGCCACCGCCCAGCTCTCCACGCTCACCGGCAACCTCAAGGACCTCATCCGGGAACTGAACGAGCAGGCGTGATCGACGGTCGGCCGGCGGCCTGGGGTTCGCCGACCGCGCGGGACAAAGGTCGCTCACTCCTCCGAAAAGGCCTTGGCCCCGGGATTTTCGTGGACTATCCTCGCTCCCGTGTGGTGAAAGCGCGGAGGTGACGACATGCGGGAGGGTTTCATCCCGGCTCCCGGCGGCAGGGTTTTCTACCGGATCATCGGCCAGGACGCGACCGGCGTTCCGCTGCTGGCGCTGCACGGCGGCCCCGGCATCCCGCATGACTATCTGGAGCCGCTGGAGGCTCTGGCCGACGAACGACCCGTGGTCTTCTACGACCAGCTCGGCTGCGGAGGATCGGACCGGCCGGGCGACCTTTCCCTTTACACCCTGCCCCGCTTCGTGGAAGAACTCGCGGTCGTGCGCCGTGAGCTCGGCCTGGAGCGGGTCCACCTCCTCGGCCAGTCCTGGGGCTGCATGCTGGCCGTGGAATACATGTTGGTAAGCCGTCCCGCCGGGGTGGCGAGCCTGGTGCTCTGCGGCCCTTGCCTCGACTCGCGGCGCTTCGCCGAAGACCAGCGCGTCCATCTCGAACACATGCCCGAGGCCGTGCGCGAAGCGGTTCTGAAGGCGGAGGCGTCCGGCGACTTCACCGCGCCCGACTACCAGGCGGCCATCATGGAGTACTACCGGAAACACGTCTGCCGCCTAGACCCCTGGCCCGAGTGCTTGAATCGGGCCGTGGAGAAAATGAACCCGGCGATCTATGAACACATGTGGGGACCGAGCGAATTCACCGCCCGGGGCACGCTCAGGAACCACGGCCGAACCGAGGAGTTGGGGGCGATCGATGCCCCCGTCCTGTTCACCTGCGGCCGCCTGGACGAAGCCCGGCCGGAGACCGCGGAGGAATACCGAGCCAGCATTCCCGGAGCCGAGCTGCGGATCTTCGAGGACGCCTCCCATGAACACCACCTGGAACAGACCGAAGCCTTTCTCGCCGCCGTGGCCGATTTCCTGCGGCGGGCCGACGAATCCGTGAGGCGGTCCTGAGCGGCACCGCGCGGACGAGAAGAGAACACACTCAGCACATGGAGCCGATCCCATGAAATCCCGCACCGAACACGACTTTCTCGGCGAGAGGGAGATTCCTTCCGGCGCCTATTACGGCATCCAGACCCTGCGCGCCGTGGAGAACTTCAACATCTCCCGCCGCTCCATCTCCCACTGGCCCGAGATGATCACGGCCCTGGCCCAGGTGAAGAAGGCCGCGGCCACGGCCAACATGCAACTCGGCGTGGTCCCGGCCGAGATCGGCGGGGCCATCCGCTCCGCCTGCGACGAAATCATCGCCGGCAGCCTCCACGACCAGTTCCCCGTGGACTGCATCCAGGGCGGCGCGGGCACCTCCACGAACATGAACGCCAACGAGGTCATCGCCAACCGCGCCCTGGAACTCCTGGGGCGCGAGAAGGGCCAGTACGAGCACTGCCACCCGAACAACCACGTGAACTGCTGCCAGTCCACCAACGACGTCTATCCCACGGCCTTCCGTCTGGCCCTGTACAACGACCTGACCGCGCTCACGGGCGACATGGCCCATCTGCAGGAGGGATTCGCCAACAAAGGCGAGGAGTTCGCCGACGTGCTCAAGATGGGCCGGACCCAGCTTCAGGACGCCGTGCCCATGACCCTGGGCCAGGAGTTCTCGGCCTACGCCACGACCCTGGGCGAGGACATCTGCCGCGTGCGCGAGGCCCGCGACCTGGTCCTGGAGATCAACCTCGGGGCCACGGCCATCGGCACCGGGATCAACGCCCCCGAGGGCTACGCCCGCCTGGCCACCGAGGCCCTGCGTGAGCAGACCGGCCTGCCCTTCGTCACCTCGCCGAACCTGGTGGAGGCCACCTGGGACACCGGGGCCTACGTGCAGGTCTCCGGCGTGCTCAAGCGCGTGGCCGTGAAGCTCTCCAAGATCTGCAACGACCTGCGGCTGCTCTCCTCCGGCCCTCGCGCGGGCCTGAACGAGATCAACCTGCCCAAGATGCAGCCCGGTTCCTCGATCATGCCCGGCAAGGTCAATCCCGTGATTCCCGAAGTGGTCAACCAGGTGGCCTACGACATCATCGGCAAGGACGTGACCGTGTCTCTGGCGGCCGAGGGCGGCCAGCTGGAGCTGAACGTCATGGAGCCGGTCATCGTCAACTGCCTGTTCCAGGGCATCGACATGCTCCGCCGCGCCTGCCGCGTGCTGCGCGACCGCTGCGTGGACGGCATCACCGCCAACCGCGACGACTGCCGCCGGATGGTCGAGAACAGCATCGGCATCATCACCGCCCTCAACCCGCTCATCGGCTACGAGAAGTCCGCGGCCGTGGCCCGGGAGGCCCTGGAGACCGGCGCGTCCGTCTACGAGCTGATCCTCAGGCACAAGCTCCTGAGCAAGGAAAAGATGGACGAGGTGCTTTCACCCGAAAACATGATGCGGCCGCGCTTCATCGGAAGCTGACGAGGCCGGGGCTCAGCCTTCCCGGCTGAACGGGCGGCCCAGGTCGGCCGGGGCGTTGCCGAGACGCCGCAGACGCTCCAGCCGGTTGGACGCCGCCAGCACGAGCAGGGTCAGGACGTAGGGCAGGACGCGCAGGATCCAGACCGGGACCGCGTCCAGCCCCGCTGCCTGGAAGTAGAACTGGAGGGCCGAGAGCCCGCCGAAGAGGAGCGCGCCCACGGCCACCCGGCCGGGCCGCCAGCCGGCGAAGACGACCATGGCGATGGCGATGTAGCCCTGGCCCGCGCTCATGCCGTCCTTCCAGCCCGGGGTGAAGCAGAGCGAGAGGTAGGCCCCGGCCAGACCGGCCAGACACCCGCCGAAGAGCACGCAGAGGCTGCGCGTCAGCCGCACCGGCACGCCCGCCGCGTCCGCGGCCTGGGCGTTCTCGCCCGAGGCCCGCACGGCCAGACCGGCGCGGGTGCGCGCGAGGAACCAGCAGACCAGGGGCAGCAGGACATAGGCCGCGTAGGCCAGGGGCGGCTGGCGGAACAGGACGTCGCCCAGCGCCGGGATGTCCGCCAGCAGCGGCATGTCGTACGACGGCAGGCGCAGACCCTGGCCGCCGATCCAGGCCCGGCCCAGGAAGCTCGTGCCGCCTATGCCGAGCAGACCCACGGCCAGGCCGGAAAGCACCTGGTCCGCCCCGCAGCCCACGCTGAACAGGGCGTGCAGCGAGGCCAGGGCCATGCCCGCCAGGGCGGCCGCGCCCACGGCGGCCAGGGGATCGCCCGTGGCCGCGCCCACCGCGAATCCCGCCAGGGCCCCGGCCAGCATCATGCCCTCCAGGCCCAGGTTGAGCACCCCGCCGCGCTCGGAAAGCGCCTCGCCCAGGGCCGCCAGGAGCACGGCGATGGAGGACTTCACCGCGATCTGGGCCACCAGGATCAGGTCATTGCCCACGGCCGCCTCCGTCCGCGCCGCCCAGGACCACGCGGCGGCCCGAAATCCACTCGCCCAGAAGCAGGCCGAAGAGGAGCGCGGCCTCGATCACCGCAACCACGGCCCCGGGCAGGCCCAGGGCGGTCTGGAGTTGGTCCCCGCCGACCTCCGCCGCGCCCAGGAACACGGCCGCCGGAACCACGGCCAGGGGGTGCAGCCGGGCCAGGAAGGCCACGATGATGCCGTCGAAGCCGTAGCCCGAGGCCAGGCCGTCCTGGAGGCGGTGCTGCATGCCCAAGACCTCGCAGGCCCCGGCCAGCCCGGCCAGGGCCCCGGAAAGACAGAGGGCCAGGACAGTGATCCGCTCCACCCGGAACCCGCCGTAGCGCGCGGCGGACGGACTGTGGCCGATGATCCGTGCCCGGTAGCCGAAACCCGTGCGCCGGAGGAGGAACAGGAGGAGCGCGGCGCAGGCCAGGGCCAGACCCAGGCCCAGGTGCAGGCGGGTGCCGGGCCAGACCGGCAGGAAGGAGGCGGCGGGCAGCTCGGCCGTGCCCGGGAAGCCGAACCCGGCCGGATCGCGCCAGGGGCCGAAATAGAGGTGCTCCATGAAGATCACGGCCACGTAGTTCAGGAGCAGGGTGGAGAGGATCTCGTTCACCCCGCAACGGGTCTTGAGCAGGGCCGGAATCGCGGCCCAGAGCGCGCCCAGCGCAGCCCCGCCCGCGAGGCAGGCGGGCAGGAGCCAGGCCCCGCCCCCGGGAAAGAGCCGCAGACCCGCGAGCGCCACGCCCACGGCCCCGAACACGAACTGGCCCTCGGCCCCGATGTTCCAGGCCTTGAGGCGGCAGCACAGGGCCACGGCCAGACCCGTGAAGATCAGGGGCGCGGCCTTGATGAGCACGTCCATGCGGCCCTGGGCCGAACCCAGCGCGCCCGCGGCCATGGCCGCATAGGCCTGGACCCAGTCCGCGCCGAGCAGGGCGAAGGCCGCCGCGCCCGAGACCAGCGCCAGGCACAAGGCCAGGCCCAGGCCCCAGAGTCCGCTGCGGACCGCGCCGCCGTGGCGGGGAACGAGCCGGATCACGCGGCCTCCAGCCCGGCCATGAGCCGTCCCAGCCGCTCCAGGGCCTGGGGACCGGAGCCCCCGGGGCAAAGGGTCAGGCGGCCGCGGTACATGACCCCCACCCGCGAGCCCAGGGCCAGGGCCTCCTCGGGGTCGCCGGTGAAGAGGATCACGGCCCGGTCCCTGGCGGCCCGGCGCAGGGCGGCCTGGATCTCGGCCAGGGCCGCCACGTCCAGGCCCTGGGTGGGCTGCTCGGCCACCAGGAGCGGGACCCGGCGGTCCATCTCCCGGGCCAGGATGAACTTCTGGAGGTTGCCGCCCGAAAGCTGGCGGGCCTTGGCCCCGGGGCCAGAGGCCGCGATGCGGAACTCCTCCATGGCCCGGCGCACGCGGCGCTCGGCCTCGGCGAAGTCCGGCAGCAGGCCCGCGCCGCAGGGCGAGGTGAGCAGGAAATTGTCCACCAGATCCAGGTCCGGGGCCGTGGCCCGGCCGTGGCGGTCCTCGGGCACGTAGGCCACGCTCCCGCGCTGTCCGCCCCAGCGCCGGGCGGGCAGGCTCCGGCCCAGGAAGGCGATCTCCCCCGCCGCAAAGGGCCGCACCCCGCCCAGGGCCGCGGCCAGGGCCTCCTGGCCGTTGCCCGCCACGCCCACCACGGCGAGGATCTCGCCCTTGCGCACCTGGAGATCCACGCCGGAAAAGCCGGTCCCCTCCCCGCCCGCCAGGCCCGTGGCCGCGAAGACCAGCTCCCCGGGCTCGGGCCGGGCCGCCTGTTCACGCTCCGGCAGCGCGCTGCCGGTCATGAGCCGGGCCAGCTCGGCCGGGTCCAGGTCCGAGGCCGGGGCCAGGTTGCGGGCCACCACCCGGCCGCGCCGCAGCACCGTGACCTCGTCTGCGGTGCGGCCGATCTCCTCCAGCTTATGACTGATGAAGACCACGGCCCGGCCGCCCAGGGCCAGGGCCCGCAGCAGGGCATAGAGCTCGCGGGCCTCCTCGGGCACGAGCACCGAGGTGGGTTCGTCCAGGATGAGCACGGACGCCTCCCGGGCCAGGAGCTTCAATATCTCCACGCGCTGCCGCTCGCCCATGGACAGGTCCTCCACGCGGCGCTGCGGGTCCACGGCCACGCCGAAGCGTTCGGACAGGGCGCGGACCTCGGCGGCGGGGAGCAGGCGGCCCAGGGACAGGGACAGGTTCTCGGCCACGGTCAGCGGCTCCACCAGGAGGAAGCGCTGGTGCACCATGCCGATGCCCCGGCGCAGGGACTGGGCCGGGGAGGCGAAACGCACCGGGCGGCCGGAAAGGAGGATCTGGCCGGCGTCGGGCCGGTAGCGGCCCGAAAGCATGTGCATGAGCGTGCTCTTGCCCGCCCCGTTCTCGCCCAGCAGGGCGTGCACCCGGCCCGCAAAAAGGTCCAGGTCCACGGCCTCGTTGGCCGTGAAGGGGCCGAAGCGCTTGGTCAGGCCCCGGCAGGAGAGCAGCGGCGCGTTCTGGGTCATGCGGAAAAAGGGGGGCCGGCGTCCCGACCCCCCGGTTGCGGCTTTCCCGGCTAGTCCGGCAGCTTGCCGTTCACGCCCTGGACGAACCACTGCATGGTGAGCAGATCCTTGTCCGAGGCCTTCTGGCCCTTGGCGATGCGCTCCGCGCCGGACTGGTCCAGCACGGGCCCGGCAAAGGAGTTGTCCACGCCCTTCTCCATCTCGGCCTGCGCGGCCAGGACCTTGTCCTGCACGGCCTTGGGCACGGCCTTGCCGAAGGGCGACAGCCCCACGCCGTGGTCCTCGAGGCCGCCGAAGTACTCCACGGGCTTCCAGGTCCCGTCCAGGACCTTCTGCACCTGCTCGGTGTAGATGCGGCCCCAGTTGAAGGTGGTGGAGACCAGGGCGCAGGCCGCGCCGTAGCCGGCGGCGTCCATGCAGTAGCCGATGGCCGGGACGCCCTTGGCGCAGGCGGCCTTGGCGCTGTCGGCCGTGTCGGCCATCTGGCGGATGAGGTCGTGGCCCCGCCCGGCCAGGGTCTCGGCCAGGGTGGTCTCGTTCACCGGGTCGCGCCAGGCCTTGAGCCAGACCACGGTGTTCACCTTGGCCGGGTCGTGCTTGACCCCGGCCTCGCCCAGGCCGCGCAACTGGCCCAGGGTGAAGGCGTTGATGCCGCGCACCACCTCGGGAATGGGCTGGGTGGCCACGGTGCCCACGTTCTTGTAGCCCATGAGCCCGGCCATGTAGCCCGCCAGGTACTCGGCCTGCTCGATGCGCACCATGTAGGTGCCCATGTTGGGCCGGGTCTTGTAGCCCGAGCAGTGCATGAACTTCACGTTGGGGAATTCCCCGGCCACCTTGTACATGGCGTCCATGTGCGTGAAGGTGGTGGCGAAGATGATGTCGAAGCCCTGCTGGGCGTAGGTGCGGATGACCCGCTCGGAATCCGCCGGGCTCATGACGTTCTCGGTGTAGGAGACCTCCACCTTGTCGCCCAGGGCCTTCTGCATGTCCTGGATGCCGTGGTAGTGGGCCGTGGTCCAGCCCTGGTCGTTGATGGTCTCCAGGAGCACGAAGGCCACCCGGACCTTCTTGGCCGCGGCCCGGGCCTCCGGCGCGGCGGACACAAGCAGCGCGGCGGCGATGAGCGCCGCCAGAACCTTTTTCATACCCCTCACTCCTTGGTTGCAGCCCGCCCGGGCCCAAGACGGCCCGGCTCCCCATGGGCATGGCACAAGCCCCGTCTTTCTGGCAAGCCTCGCCTGGAACAATTCCTCGGGAAGCGACCGCCCGCCAGGAAAAAGTTGTGTCCCTGCCGTCTGTTCCTGTACAGAGGGAACGAAGCCCGCGCACTCTGGAATCCATTCCGGATTCCCCGCCGCGGCCCAGGAGCGCCCATGGGATTCAGCATCAAGGACATCCTCCACGGCAACGCCCGCCAGCTCCTCCACCTGGAGACCGACCCCGGCCTGGGCTGCACCGAGCCCGCGGCCATCGGCCTGGCCGCCGCCGAGGCCGCGGCCCTGCTGGGCGGCGCGGCCGTGGAGTCCGTCACGGTGGAAACCGACCCGAACATCTACAAGAACGCCATGGGCGTGACCATTCCCAACTCCGGCTCGCGCGCGGGCATCCCCCTGGCCGCGGCCATGGGCGCGGCGGCCGGGGACCCGACCCAGAGGCTCCAGGTCTTCGCAGCGGTCTCGGCCGGGGGCCTGGACAAGGCCCGCGACCTGGTGGCCCGGGGCAAGGTCAGCGCAGGCATCGCCCAGGACACCCACGGCCTCTTCGTGCGGGCCACGGTGACCGGCGGCGGCCACACGGCCCAGGCCCTGATCACGGGCCGCCACGACAACGTGGTGGAGCGCGTGCTGGACGGCCGCAAGCTGGACGGCGGCGCGGCGGCCGCGGCGGCCGCGGCGGGCGGCGGGGACGCAGGCCTGGAGGGGCTGGAGAAGTGGCTCCTGGACATGACCCTGGCCGACCTCGCGGACCTGGTGGACGACATGGACGCAAGCGACCTGGGCTACGTGCGTGAGGGCCTGGCCCTGAACACGGCCCTGGTGGAATACGGCCTGGCCCACGGCCCGGGCATCGGCGTGGGCCGCACCCAGCTGGGCCTGGTGCGCCAGGGCCTGCTCAAGAAGGACATGGTTCTCTGGGCGGGCATCCGCACGGCCTCGGGCATCGATTCGCGCATGGGCGGGGTTCCCCTGCCCGCCATGACCCTGGCCGGGTCCGGCAACCAGTGCATCGCCGCGGGCATTCCCGTGGTCTCGGCCGCGCAGTTCGCGGCCCTGGACGACGAGACCCTGGTGCTCAAGGCCGTCATGCTGAGCTACCTGGTGACCTGCTCCATCAAGGCGGGCGTGGGGCGGCTTTCGGCGCTCTGCGGCAGCGGGCTGGCGGGCGGCGCGGGCGTGGCCGCGGCCACGGCCTTCCTCTTCGGCGGCACGGCCGAGAAGATCGGCGGGGCCGTGAAGAACCACCTGGGCAGCTTCGCTCCCGTGTGCTGCGACGGGGCCAAGACCAGCTGCGCCCTCAAGGTGGGCGAGATGGCCGCCTCGGCCGTGAAGAGCGGGCTCCTGGCCCTCAACGGCTGCATCATCCGGAGCACCGACGGCATCGTGGACGGGTCCGCGGAACAGACCATGCGCAACCTGGCCGTGCTCTCGCGCCAGGGGCTCACGGGCCTGGACCCGGCCATCCTGGACATCATGCTGCACAAGCAGGCCTAGCAGAGCGCTGAAAACCCTTTTCCGCAGGCCGTTCAAAAACCGTGCGAATTTTTCAACGGCCGCCGAGGAACACCATGGCCGCCAAGAGCGCCCCGGTCTTCACCATGTCCCTGATGGTCACGGGCAACCTGCTGGGCGCGGGCATCCTGGCCCTGCCCGTGAACCTGGCCCCGGCGGGCATGATCCCGGCCGCCGCGGGCATCGTCCTGGTCTGGGCCATCATGCTGGCCAGCGCCTGGATCCTGGCCGGGGAGGACGACCTGATCCAGGGCGACTCCGGCGGCCTGCCCACCTTCTTCGGCACGAAGATGGGCCCGGCGGCCAAGTGGGTGGCCGTGGCCGCGGACCTGGTGGTCTTCTACGGCGTGCTCACGGCCTATCTCACGGGCACCACCACCATCCTCACCAACCTCTTCGTCCTGCCCGTGTCCCGGCCCGTGGCCACGCTCTGCTACTTCGTCATCGTGGCGGGGCTCACCGGCTTCGGCATGAGCCTCTTGCGGCGCTGCAACACGGCCATCCTGCTCTGCATGGGCCTGACCTTCTCGGCCCTGGTGGCCATGACCCTGGGCCACGTGGAGCCCGCCCGGGCCCTGCCCATGCGCTGGGGCTTTCTGCCCGCGGCCATGCCCGTGGCCCTCACCGCCTTCCTCTTCCACAACCTCATCCCCACCCTCTGCCGCGAGATGGGCGACCGCGGGGCGGCCCGCCGGGCCATCCTCTACGGCTCGCTCATCGGCCTGGCCATGAACCTGGCCTGGACCGCGGCGGTGTTCTGCTCCCTGCCCATGGAGGGGCCGGAAAGCACCTCCCTGCTCTGGGCCTTCAAGGCCAATCTCCCGGCCACGGTGCCCCTGTCCCTGCTGCTCGACTCCAAGCTCTTCACGGACATCGGGCTCATCTTCGCCATCCTCTCCATGAGCGCGGCCTTCCTGGCCAACGGCACGGCCCTGCAGGACTTCCTCCTGGACCTGACCAGCACGTACCTGCACACGCGCAGCAAGGCCCTGATCTGGGTCCTGGCCTTCCTGCCGCCGCTTCTCGTCTCGATCTTCTATCCGGGGATCTTCCTGGTGGCCATGAACGTGGTGGGCGGGGTGGGCATCTGCCTGCTCTTCGGCGTGCTGCCGAGCGTGCTGCTCCTGCGCCAGGGGCGGGGCGCGAAACGGGTCCTGGCCCTGGCCCTGCTCGGGCTGTTCGGGGCCGTGCTGGTCTTCGAGGTCTGCCAGCAGCTGGGGCTCACCCACATCAACCCGGACCTCAAGTACTGGTCCCAGTACACCGGGGTCTAGGGGGCGGGCTCCGGAGGCCTCAGCGCTCCGTCCGCCGGGCGCGCTCGAAATCCGCGCGCACCAGGGTGCGCATGGCCTCGGCCTCCGGGCCGCAAACCTGGATGGCGTCCCAGTCCGGCTCCCGGGGAACCTTTTGCAGAAGCAGGCCGTCCGGCCCGAACCAGTGCGGCAGCAGGCCTCCGAGAAAATACCCCCTGTGGCGCAGCAGCTCCACGGCCTGGGCCACGCCCGCGTCGCCCAGGTTCAGGAAGACCTGGACCAGACCCCCGCCGGCCTCGGCTTCGGCTGCGTGGACCACTCCGGCAAGATCCCTGCCGGCCCGGTGCACGGTCAAACGCATCAGCCCGCTCTCCGGGAAAAACTCCCGGTTCTCCACCGAGTCGCCCGCCCAGGAAGCCGGAGCAAGAACGTCCCGGGACACCCCCAGTTCCCTGTACAGCGCTTCGCAGAACTCCCGGTACGCTTCGGGCAGATGCACGGCGCAGGTGGAATTCCTGAACACCTTGAACATCAAGAACAGCGAGATGTTCCGGCCCGGGCCTCCTTCCCGAAGATAGGCGGCGGACGGCATGCATTCCAGCTCCAGGCCGGTGAAGGCCACGCCCTGGGAACAGAGCAGGTGCTGGGAAATCGGATGGTTGGCCGCCGCCTCGCCAAAGACCACGGCCATCTCGAGACGCCGGGGCAGGTTGCCGAACACTTCCCTGTTCAGCACAGTGGCCACGTTCCCCCTGCGGTAGCTCTTGAGGACCATGAGTTGCCCGGCCTCGTACACGTCGGGATTGGGGGGGTAGCGAAACAGCCCGGCGAGCCCCACCACCTCGCCCCGGGGGGTCCGGGCAACCAGGGTATGCTGGTCGTCCGTGGCGTTGCGGCGGACGATCTCTTCGGGGTCGTACACGTGTTCCAGCGGGAAGGCGTCGCCGTAGGTCTCCAGGTAGGCCTGGGCGATGCCCGGGGCGTCCTCGGGCCGGAACGGCCCGATGGAGACCTCCTGGCCGGGTTCGATCTCCCGCCGCGCCTCTCGCAGCATGCGGATCAGCTCCTCACGTCCCATGTCCGCCTCCCTGCGCCGCGCCCTCAGCGACCTACCTGGCCCACGGTCAGTTTCTGGTCCAGAAAATCCAGCGCCACGAAGCGCGGGGCGAAGACCGGCTCGCGGTCCAGCAGGCCCGTGCCCCGCAGCAGGCAGGCCAGGGCTTCGCAGGCCAGCAGCGTGTTGGCCGCCAGCCCGCCGATGGCCGTGGTGGGCAGGACGCCGGAGGCCAGCCCCCGCTCCATGCGCTCCATGACCGGCCGGTTGAAGAGGCTGCCGAGAAACGACGGCAGCAGGCCGCCGCCGCTGGATTTCTCTCCCGCGAGCCGCCAGAATTCCTCCGGCATCATGCCGCCCGGCTCGTGGCCCACCAGCAGGGCGCCGAAGCCGATGGCCCCGCAGGTGAGCATGGGCAGGCCGTGCCTTTCCAGCAGGGCCGGGGTCATGGCCTTGACCTCGCCCCCCTTTTCCACGTCGATGACGCCCACATAGAGGTCGGCCCCGGCCAGGAAGGGCTCCAGGTTGTCCGCGCGCACCCCTTCGGGGAACAGCTCCAGCTCCACGGCGGGATTGATGGAGCGGGCCAGCTCCGCATAGACCGCCAGCTTGGGGCGGCCCATGGTCTGGCCGAAGGCCGCGGCCTGGCGGTTCATGTCCGGCGGGTCGAACACCCCGTTCTCCGCCAGCCGGAAGCGGGTCACCCCGCAGCGGACCAGGGCCAGGAACGCGCCGCCGCCCACCCCGCCCAGCCCGGCCAGGGCCACCACCCGGCTGCGCAACACCGCCAGCCCCTGCTCGGTGAAGACCGGCGCGGCCCGGTTCAGGAATTCGGAGCTCACGCGCAGCCTCCCTGGTCTGCGCCGCAGTCGCACAGGGAAAAACGGGTTTCGCCGTGGGTCCTACGGTCGTCGTCGCCCAGGCCCAGGTCCCGGAGCAGCCCGGCCATGGCCTCGGGCTCGCGATGATAGCCCAGCTCCTCCACCTCGCGCAGGCCTTCCTCGCGGGAAAGCAGGCCGAAAAAGACCCCCGCGCCCACCTCCACGATGGACTGCGGGAAGGAGGTGGTGCGCATGTTCCTGAAACGCATGTACTGGCAGTAGTCCTTGACCTTCTCGATGCGGCAGCTGGTGTGCAGCAACCCCTTCTGGCCCGGCGGCATCCTCCAGTCCATCTCCCGGCGCATGAGTTCCGCCGCCTGGCTCCAGGAACCATATAGGTCGTTGGTCTTGAGCCGGAGGAACTGCGGCACGAAAACGGAGCCGTCCCGCCCGGCCCGCTCCAGGAAGCGGTCCAGGGGCCTGTAGATCGGGTCGAGGACCGCGCGGACGGAACGCTGATAGCGCATGTAGTCGGCCGTCAGGGAAAAGGGATCGGCCGGTTCGGGCGCACGGGCCGCAAGATCGAGGAACTGGAGGGTCTGCTCGCGCAGGGACGGCGGCGCGGCCCGGGACGGCTCCGTGCCGGATTGCAGGCTGCGCATGACATGGCTCACGACCGCCAGCTGGACCTCCTCCACCCCCTGCATGACCACGGGAATCCGCTCCTCCGCGGCCAGGGGGAAGAAGAGCGCGTGGGCCACCACGGGACAGAGGCAGGGCAGGCCCACGTTGCCGAACTGGGCGCGCATGGCGGCGCGCACGTCGTCCCAGGGCAGGGTCCGCTCCACCAGTTCCACGTTGGGCAGCAGCTCCAGGGCGCGGCGGACGTTCCCCCTGCAGGTCTCGTTGGTGTAGGGCATGTTCCAGGACGCTGCCAGGACCCGCAGCCCCAGCCGCTTGGCCAGGTGCCAGAGCAGGTAGGTGGAGTCCTTGCCGCCGGTGCACAGGACCATGGCGTCGAAGCGCGAGTCCTTGTTGGCCGCGGCGATCGACAGCAGCGCGGCGTCGTCCACCGCGTTGCGCGGCCCGGCGGCTCCGCCCTCCTGCCCGGCCCGCTCGTAGCACTGGCAGAAGGCGCAGACCCCGCGCTCGTCGAACTCCAGGCCCGGCAGCAGGTGGTCGTCGGCCACGCAGCGCACGCAGGTCTGCTTGCGCCCGGCCGTGGCCGGTTCGCGCCGGTCCTGCCGGTCCACCACCACGCCCTGCTCCACCAGTCCGAGGAACTCCGCGCTTTGGCGCACGGCCTCGGGCAGGCCGTCCAGGGCGGCCGAGCCGTCCAGCCCGGCCAGGACCCCGGCCAGTTCCGCGGACACGGGCAGCACCGACTCCTGGTGGCGCGGCGGATTGCGCAGCCCGTAATAGACCAGGGCCTTCCCCGTTCCGCTGTGGCGCAGCGCCCAGCGGTACTGCAGGACGGGATGTCCGGGCATCTTCATGAGAGCCTCGCTTCGGCGCGCCCAAGCCCCGCGCCCGGTTGCGGACGGGTCATTCCCGGTCCAGGGAGGTGCGGAAGGCCCGGGCGAAGGCCTCCATGGCCTCGCCCTGGGCCAGGGACACCCTGATCCAGTTGGGAAAACGGAAATTGGTCATGGTGCGCACCATGACCCCCTGCCGCATGAGCCGCCGGTACATCAGGGTGTCCGAAACCGGGGTGCGGACCATGATGAAGTTGCCGGCCCCGCCGATGTGCTCCAGGCCCAGGGCGTCGAACTCGCCGCGCAGGAAGTCCCGGGCCTGGGCCACCATGGCGCGGGTGGCGGCGATGTGCCCGGCGTCGTCGGCCAGGGCCGCCTCGGCCGCGACCTGGCCCGCGATGTTGACCGAATAGACGATGTGGCAGCGCCGCGCCACGTCCACCAGCTCCTGCGCGCCGCACAGATACCCCACGCGCAGCCCGGCCAGGCCGTACATCTTGGAAAAGGTGCGGAAGACCAGGACATTGGGATGGCGCTCCATGACCTCCATCCCGTCCGGAAAGCGCGGGTCGTCCACGAACTCCCGGTAGGCCTCGTCCAGGACCACCACCACGTCGCCGGGCAGCTGCGCCAGGAAGGCCTCCAGGGTCTCCCGCTCCCACCAGGCGCCGGTGGGATTGTTGGGATTGCAGAGGAACACGATCTTGGTCCGGCCATCGACCGCCGCCAGCATGGCCGCGGGGTCCAGGGCCCGGTCCAGCAGCGGCGTCAGGCGCGTCTCCAGGCCGGAGAAGCGCGCCACCCACTCATAGACCGCGAAGGTCTGCTCCGCCGTGACGATGGCGTCGCCGGGCTCGCAGAAGGACTTGATGACCGCGCCGATGATCTCGGTGGAGCCGTTGCCCACCAGGAACCGCTCGGCAGACTTGCCGAAGCGCGCGGCCAGGACCTGGCGCAGGTTGTAGCTGTCCCCGCTCGGATACTGCGCGGCCCGTCCGGCCTTCAGGACGGCCAGGGCCTCCCGGGCCAGGGGCGGCGGCCCCAGGGCGTTCTCGTTGTTGTTCAGGCGGTAGAGGCGCGAAACCCCGTACTGGCGCATGAGCACCGGATCGGGCCGGCTGGGCACGTAGCACTCGAACTCCCGCACGTGGGCCGGAATCCGCTCCAGCAGTGTGTTCATGTTCCACGCGGCCGGATCAGTGCGCGGCGTCGCCATGCTCGAACACCACCATGTCTGACGTGGCCCCGTGGGGCAGGAGCAGGCGCGGCTGGAAGCCCGCGGCCAGGATGGCCGGGGCCATGGCCGCCTGCCAGGCCTGGCCCAGGTCCAGGTGCAGGAAGATGTCCGGCGCGCCCTCGCGGACCAGGGCCTCCACGTGGCGGGCCAGGTTGGCGGCCAGGTCGCGGCCGTCCAGCAGGGGCCGCAGCACGGCCAGGCCCCGCCGCAGGTCCAGGTCCGTGGACAGCAGGGAGTGGGCCTCGCCGCCGTCGGGCTCCACGGGCAGGATCTCGCGGGCGAAGGCCAGGCGCTCGTATTCCTGGCGCAGGAAGGGCTCCAGCTCGGCGCAGGCCCAGATCGAGGCCCCCTCGTCCTCGCGCAGGGCGCGGAAATAGGACCGCTGCTCCACGGCCTCGCCGCCCTGGGTGCGGGTCACCGAGCCCAGGGGCTCGAAGTAGGCCTCGGGCAGGTCCTCCGTGGGCCGTTCGCTCACGGCGCAGACCGCCGGGGTGCGGGCCACCCGGGCCAGAAAGCCCTCCACCAGGCCCCGGGCGATGGCCGGGTCGCGGGCCTCGTCCAGGACGTAGGGGCCGGAAAAGGCCACGCTCAAACGCTCGGCCGGGGCGCGCCAGAGCATGAGCCCGGCGGGCCGCCCGGCCGCGTCGGCCAGGACCAGGGCGCCGTAGAGCCCGGCCTCCACCATGTCCAGGAGCCGGCCCGGCTCGGAAAAGCCGTGGGGACAGAGCCGCAGCGGATAGCGGCCCGCGGCGAGCATGGCCGCGTGGCGCAGGATGTCGCCCGGGGGATGGTCCAGGGGCGTGTAGGGCGGCTGAAGCCGTGGGGCTTGGCGCAGGGGCTCGGCCTGGGGGTAGTCGCGGTCCACCTCGGCCGCCAGCATGAAGCCGTCCGGGCCGCGGCGCTCCAGGCGGCAGCGGTCCGTGAAGCGCGCGGCCAGGAGCAGGCCCATTTCCCGCCCGTCCTCGGGCGCGATGCCGGCGGCGAAGTTCATGGCGCGCAGATCCAGGCTTTTGGCCCGGAAACGGAACTCGGCGCACAGGGCCGGGCCCCGGCGCCGCAAGGTCAGCCGGAGGGTCTCGCCGGGCGGGGTGTTGCAGCGCAGGTATTCGAAAAACTCCTCCACGGCCAGGGCCAGCCGGGGAGTGCGGCCGGGGCCCAGGTCCCAGGCCTTGCCCGCGGTCTCGGCCGCGGACACGGCCAGGGAGAGGAAGGAGGCCTCGGGCGGCAGTTCCAGAAAAACAGCCTGTGCGGCGTTCACGCTCATGGGCGCCTCGCAAGGATTCAGCCGAAGCTCAAGATCAGTACGTTGACTCCATCGCGACGCTCGTAGCGGGCGTGGCTGGCCACGGTCTTGATGAAGAACACGCCGAGTCCGCCCGGGCTGCGTTCGTCCAGGCCCGCGTCCAGGTCCGGGGCCGCGGTCTGGGTCAGGGGGTCGTAGGGGCCGCCCCAGTCCGTGATGCTCAGGGCGAAGGCCCCGGGCTCGCCGGGCAGGGGACAGGCCACCTCCACGTCGCCCGCGCCGTCAGGATACGCGTATCCGAAAACATTGACCAGGGCCTCCTCCAGGGCCAGCTCCACCTTGGGCAGCAGGGCCGGGTCCAGGATCCTGGCCGCCTCGGCGTCCACGAACAGCCGCAGGGGCTCCAGGCTCTCCAGCCGCGCGGGCAGGCGCAGGCTGCGGGTGGGCGTGGCCACGCCGCCCTGCCCCTGGAAGCGCAGGGCCAGCATGGTGATGTCGTCGGACTGCTCGGCCCCGCCGGTGAAGGCCCCGATGGCGGCGCCCACGGCCTCGATCATCTCCCGCGCCGTGTTCCCGGCGGGCAGGCTGGCCAGGCGCTCCAGCAGGCGGTCCTCCCCGAACAGGCCGCCCTCGGCGTTCATGGCCTCGGTGACCCCGTCGGTGTAGAGGAACAGGGTGTCACCCGGGGCCATGGTGAAGCGCTCGGTGGTGTAGGCCAGGCCGGGCATGGCCCCGGCCACGGGCTCGCGATGGGTGGGCAGGTACTCGGGCGCGGCCCCGGCGCGCGCCAGCACCGGCGGGTTGTGTCCGGCCGAGGCCCAGGCCACCTCGCCCCCGGCGATGTCCAGGATGCCGCAGAACACGGTGACGAACATGCAGGAGTCGTTCTCCGTGGAGAGGTCCTCGTTGACCCGGGCCAGGAGTTCGCCGGGCTCCAGGCCCTGGGCGGCCACGGCCTTGAGCAGGGTCTTGGCCACGGCCATGAAGAAGGCCGCGGGCACGCCCTTGCCCGAAACGTCGCCCACCACGAAACAGAAGCGCTCCCCGGCGAGCAGGGAGAAGTCGTAGAAGTCGCCGCCCACCTCGCGGGCCGGCACGATGCTGGCGTAGAGGTCGAACTGCGGGTGGTCCGGGAAGGGCGGAAAGGTCTTGGGCAGGATGCCCATCTGGATGTCGTGGGCGATGCGCAGCTCGCTCTCGATGCGCTCCTTGGCCGCGGTGGTGCTGGTCAGGTTGCGGATGTAGTCCTTGAGCGAGGCGGTCATGTGGCCGAAGGCCAGGGTCAGGTCGCGCACCTCGTCGTCGCTCTGCACCTCGGGCAGGGCGGCGTCCAGGCGTCCTGCGGCGATCTCCCCGGCGGCCACCGAGAGCCGCCGCAGGGGCCGGGCGATGGAGCGGCCGATGGCCGCGGCCATGGCCGCCAGCGCCAGGAAGCCCAAAAGGCCCATGCCGCCCGCCACCAGGGTCATGCGGTTCACGTCGGCCAGCAGTTCGTCGCGGGGATAGAACACGCCCAGCGACCAGCCGTTGCTCGGCAGGGGCGCATAGAACAGGAAGCCTTCCCGGCCCGTGGACGGCGCGGTCACGGCCACGAAGCGCGTGCCGCCCCGGATCATGTCCCGGCCGATCTCGCGGATCTGCTGGTCGCCCGCCATCTCGGCCTGGGTGAAGATGGTCTCGTTGAGCACCAGTCTCATGTCCGGGTGGCTCACATAGACCCCGCTGCCCGAGACCAGAAAGGCGAACCCGGTCTGGAGCACGCGCACCTCGGAGATGATGCGCCGCAGCCATTCCAGGGACACGTCCACCGTGACCACCCCGGCGAAACGGCGCTCGCCGTGGTCCTCGCGGTAGAAGGGCACGGCGTAGGTGGTCATGAGGATGTTGCCGCCGCCCTCGTCGAAATAGGGCTCGGTCCAGACCGGTTTGCCGAGTTCGTGGGGCAGCAGGTACCAGTCCTGGTAGAAGTAGCGGTAGTTGGCCCCGCCCAGCATGGTCTCGCGGATCTCCCCGCCGTGGCGGTAGAGGTAGGGCGAGTAGTAGAGCTGCTTGGAGTCGAAGGAATAGGGCTCGAAGGCCACGGCCGTGCCATAGACCTCGGGCGTGTCCGTCAGCAGGCGGCGGCAGAGCTTGCGGATCTCCTCGGCGCTGACCGGGCCGTTCTCCAGGGCGTAGGCCGCGCTCCAGGGCACCTTCTGCAGGCCGGCCAGCACGGACTCGATGCGGTTCACCGTGGCCTGGGCCTGGTTGCGGGCGTTCTCCTCCACCTTGTCCAGGAGCATATTGCGGGAGACCATGTAGCCGTAGGCCGAGACCCCGCCGAGCACGGCCGCCGCGCCCAGCAGCACGAGCAGGGTCAGGCGCAGGAACACGCCGCGCAGCCGCCTCATGGCAGGGCCTCCCGGGTGAAGCGCTCGTAGGTGAGCGCGAAGGGGATGAGCCCCCGCTCCAGGAGCACCGAGGCCGTGCGCTGGTAGTCCAGGCGGTCCAGGCGGCCCAGGCGGTCCTCCCGGCCCGGGGGCAGGATGATGTCGCGCATGCGCGCCAGCATCCACTTCTGGTGGGCGCGGTTGGCCGGGACCCGGGCCTCGCGCATCTGCGCCAGCACGATCTCCAGGGCCTCGTCCGGGTGGTCGAAGGCGTAGCGCCAGCCCTTGAGGGTGGCCCCCACCACGGCCCGGCACAGGTCCGGGTCCTGCTCCCAGGTGCGCTCCAGGCAGTAGATGCCGTCCTCCGGGAAGTTCAGGCCCATGTCCGCGAAGAAGAACACGGTGAGCTCGTCGGCGTCGATCCCGGCGGAAAGCAGGGTGTGGTACTCGTTGTACCACATGGCCGAGGCCGCGGCCACGCCGCCGCGCAGGAAAAGGTTCAGGCTGAAGCCCTGGGGCACCACGTCCGGCACGATGCCCAGGCGCTGGAACAGTGCCATGGGCTGGAGCTGGAACTCGTTGTCCCAGAGGCTCACGCGCCTGCCGTCCAGGTCCTTGGGCTCGCGGATGCCCGAGTCGCGCCGGGCCACGAGCATGAGGGCCGAACGCTGGACCAGCTGGGCCAGGTGCACCAGGGGCATGCCCTCGGAGCGGCGCTGTATGCCCGTGGCCAGAAACATGGTGGCGAACTCCACCGCGCCCCTGGCCAGCTCGCGCGAGGCCAGGATGTCCGGCCCGCCCGCGCGGATGGTCAGGTCCACCCCGGCCTCGCGGTAAAAGCCCTTGTCCCGGGCCACGTAGAAGCCCGCGAACTGCGCCTGGGGCAGCCACTGGAGCAGGAGCACGGCCTGCTTCTCGGCCCGGGCCGGGACCGGAAGCAGGGTCAGGAGCAGAAGAAGGCACAGGGCCGGGCGCGTTTTCGGCATGGGTCCACCTGTTGCGGGGATGGAATCAAGGGCCAAGAGTACACGCAACGAGCCCTGCCTGTCCATGGCGGCAGGCTGCGGGTGAACGCTTTCCGGTCAGCCGGGCAGGGGCTGGGGCTTGCCGTCCACGGTGCCGCCCAGGCCTTCGGGCGCGCAGCTCAGGGCCAGCTCCTGGAGCTGCTCCAGATAGGGACGGGAATAGTCCAGGTAAAAGGCCAGGGCCTTGGAGAAGTCCTTGCCCACCAGGCCGTCCAGGAAGAGCTGGCTGATCTCCTTGGCCTCCAGGAGCACGTACTGGGAGAGCAGGAAGATCGTGCGCTCTTCCTGGGTCATCTCGCGCAGGCAGCGGCGCAGCACGCTCTTGGCCCGCGGCTGGTACCACCAGAAATAAAGCAGGTCCAGGGCGTTCACGGCCACGATCTTGTCGAAGTCGCGGCCCTCGGAGGCGATGGTGGAAAGGAACTCCTTGGGCGACTCCAGCATGCGCAGCACGTCCTGGCGCGGAAAAAGCAGCTCCAGCCGGGCATAGACCCGGAAGATCTGCTCGATCTTGCCGCTGTAATCCCACTGGCGCATGCGCATGTTCTGGTCCCGGTCGGCCAGGCCCTCGATGACCGCGGCCACGGTGTCCGAGGCGGCCTTGGAGATGATGGCCGCCCACTTCTGGAGCATGGCGGCGGCCTCCACGGGGGCCAGGCCGCTTTCGCGCAGCCCCTCCCAGGCCAGCCAGTTGAGGCCCACGGCCAGGGGGATGGACAGCACCGAGCGGAAGAGGTTGGCGAAGGCCGCGGTCCGGGGCAGGCCCCGGAACAGATTGTGGCTCATGAGGTAGAGACCGTTGGCCAGGGCCATGAAGGCGTAAAGTTCGGTGGGGCTGGTGGCGGTGGTGATGCCGAAGCCCTGGTCCAGGATCTCGGTCTTCACCAGCCAGTCCAGCAGCGGCACGGAAAATCCGGTGTAGAGGAGCGAGTCGGCCACCCGTTCCCAGCTCACGAAGTCCTTCCAGCGCACCAGGGGCGAGCGGTGCAGGCCGCCGGACCCGAGCACGGACTGGATGATGTTGCGCACCCCGGTGATGGCGAACCAGATGAAGGCCCCGCCCCAGGCCAGGACCCACCATTGCTTGGTCAGGAAGAAGGTCAGGAAGGCCGGGATGAAGCCCAGCAGGATCTTGAGCGCATTCTTGAGCCAGCTGTTCAGGTACTTGAGCGGCAGGGTGCGTCCGGACTCCGGCGCGGCGCAGGGCGCGAACACGCACGGGGCCTCCTTCTGGACCCCGCCCAGGGTGTAGATGTTGCTCTCCTCGGGCTCGGACGCTGCATAGTCCGGGATGACCCAGTCGCGGCTGCGCCTGCCGAACAGGAAGCCGCCGCCGGGCAGGCGCTGGAGCAGGCGCAGCAGGGGCCGGGTCAGGGCGCTGGCGCCCTCGGCCGGGCGGCGGGTTTCGCGCAGGAAGGCCGTGGCCCGCACCGGGATGCGGCGGCGCATGGAGCGGGGGTCGTCCAGGGCGCGCTGGGCGCGCGGCGGCAGGGTTTCGCGGATGACCAGGCCCATGCCGTGGAGGCGGTGGGACTGGCCCGTGGAGTCCGTGCCCACGCGGGATCGCAGGGGCGTGTGCTTGTAGTAGGCCAGGAAGCCCGGGATGTCGCAGAGGATGCGCTCCAGGGTGCGGCGGCGCTCGGCCGCATCCGGGGCCGCGGAGCCGTCCACCTCGGCCAGGACCTTCTGGACGAAGCGCTTGAAGCGGACCACGTTCTGGGAGTTGATGGCCGCCTGGAGCTCCAGGATGCGGCTGTTGTCGCAGGCCTTGCCCGTGGCGTAGTCCTTGAGGTTGAAGATCTCCAGGTGGGTGATGCGGCCCTGGCAGCCGTAGAGGATCTCCAGCACGTCCTCGGCCCGCAGCCGGGCCAGGCTCAGGATGAGCCGGAAGCCGCCGTGGAGCTGGGTCAGGCCCTCGGCCAGCTCGGCCGGGCCCAGGGTCAGGAGCCAGGGGACCTCGGGCCCGTCGGCCGGGGTGTTGGGATCGGGCAGGTCCGGATTCCGCGAGGGCTGCAGGTAGTCCTCGATGAGGCCCTCCGGGGTCAGCTCGTTCATGTCCCGCACCAGCCGGTCCAGGGCCTCGCGCTCCGGGGTTCCGGCCAGGGCGCAGTAGGCCGAAAGGCGCTCGGCCCGCGCCTGGAACAGAGGCTGAAGCGCATCGTGGATGAACTTGCCCAGGTGCAGGAGCGAGGCCTGGCCCGTGCCTATGGAGGCCAGGAAGGCCTCGCGGTCCAGGGGCTCCATCTGGATGCCGAAGCGCTCGTTCAGGGCCAGGCGGTGGCTGCTGTTGAAGCTCTCGAACACGCGCAGCACGTAACGCTGGTGGTAGCGGCTCACCTTCTGGCCCTCGGCCATGAACGCGGCCACCTGGGGATCGGCCAGGAAGCGCAGGTATTCCTGGGTATCGGTATTGTCGCGCGAGCCCAGGATGAGCTTCAGGTAGCGGCCGCGGAAGCGCGGCGAGAACTCGATGCCGATGCGCACGTTCATGCCCATGATCTCGGCGGCTTCCAGCAGCTCCTCGGCGACCTCCTTGGTCACGTAGTTGTAGTAGATCACCGTGAGCCGCCGGATGCCCTTGATCCAGGCGTCCATGATGAGGTGGGTGGCGGACTTGCGGCCCTTGGTGTTGGCGTCGTGCACGTGGTCGTCGAAGGCCACCTGGTTCCACTCCTCGGGCATCTCGATGAGGTGGAACTTCTCGAGCTGGGCGTGGACCACGCGGGGCTTGCCCGTGGCTGCGGAGCGGAAGTCGCGGGCCAGCTTGAGCTGGCGCAGGTAGTCGCCCTGGCTGCGCACCAGCTCCTTCATGATCTGGAGCAGCACGCGGGCCGTGTTGCGGCGCAAGGAGTTGGTGCCCGTGGTGAGCACCTCGTCGTGCAGGGAGCGCAGGGCGTTGAGCCGGTCCTCGGTGCGGCCGGTCTCCAGGGAGCCCAGCAGGTGGATGACCGCGTAGGCGATGCGCAGGCCCTTGGTGGCGGCCATCTCCTTGATGCCGTGGGGGTGGAGGTAGGAGGAGAGCAGGCGCTTGAGGCCCGGCGTGTCCTTCCTGTTCAGCACATCGTTGACGATGTTCAGCAGGTCCAGATCGCGGGCGTCGAAAAAGCCGCGCGGAATGCTGTGGAAATGCCGCATTTCCATTGGTCGCCGGCCCCGCTCCGGCCGGGCCGTTCCGCGGGGCTCCCCTTCCCGCGGCCCGTCCCGTGCGGATTTGCTAACGCCATGTCGCAGTTGGCGTTCTTTTTTTCACAATCTCGACGGCTTTTGTCCGTCTGTCAAGGATAAAGATGGTCCGGGGCCGCCCCGGCGCGGCGAAACCAGGGGTCCGGGCCTTGCCCGGAAGCCGTTTTTTTACGAAGATGCCCCCGGACACGCGGGAGGGACCATGCTGCACGTGGCCATGGGCCAGGCCGAAGGGCTGACCCTGCTGGACGCGGCGCGGGCCGCCGTGGACGCGGCCGCCGCGCGGCTGGGCCACGGCAGGCCCGTGGCCGGGCTGCTCTTCACCTCGTTCTACGAAGGGGACTTCGCCGCGGCCCTGGACCTGGTGCGGCAGGCCTTCGGCCCCCTGGAGCTGGCGGGCTGCACCTCGGACGGCGAGGCCTCCTCGGACTCGGGCTTTTCCGAGAAGTCCTGCGCCCTGCTCCTGTTCTGGAGCCAGGGCCTGGAGGCCGCGGCCGGGCTGGCCACGGACTTCTCCGCCGACCCCGAGGGCAGCCTGGCCCGCGCCGTGGCCCTGGCCCGGGCCCGGCTCTCCGGCCCGGAGACCCTCTGCCTGGTCCTGCCCGATGGGCTCTCCACCATCGGCATTCCCCTGGACCGCCTGCTCCAGAAGGTCCTGGGGCCGGACCTGCCGGTCTTCGGCGGCACGGCCGGGGATGGCTTCCTGTTCCGCCGCACCTGGCAGTTCTGCGGCGCCGAGGCCGTCACCGACGGCTGCGCCTTCCTGCTCCTGCGCGGCCCCCTGGTCCTGTCCCACGGCGCGCGCTGCGGCTGGAAACCCCTGGGCCGGGCCTTCCGGCTCACCGAGTTCCAGGGCAACGAGGTCCGGCGCATCGAGGATCAGCCCGCCCTGGAGTTCCTGGCCCGCTACCTGGGGCCGGACACCTCGGAATACAGCCAGTTCCCCCTGGCCGTGTTCCCGGAGGACGGCGACGGCAGGACCTTCTTTCTGCGCGACCCGGTGTTCATCAACGAGGCCGACGGCAGCATCCGCTTTGTGGGCAACTTCCCGGAGCGGGCCAGGATCCGCTTTGCCGAGGCCGGCCGCGACGACATCGTGGCCGCGGCCCGCGAGGCCCTGGAACGGGCCGTGGACGGACTGCCGGGCCGGCCCGAGCTGGTGCTCTTCTTCTCCTGCGCCTCGCGCCGCCGCATCCTGGGCACGCGCGCCCCGGAGGAGCTGGACGTGCTGGCCGAAAAGGCCCCGGGCGTGCCCTGGTTCGGCTTTTACACCTACGGCGAGATCGGCTCCCTGGACCATCCGGCCGGGGCCTGCTTCTTCAACGACACCTTCGTGGCTCTGGCCCTGGGGAGCGCGGACCATGAGCGCTGACCGCGAGGCCCTGCTGGCCCGCCTGGCCGGACTGGAGCGGGAAAACCGGGCGCTCCAGGCCAAGATCCGCCTCCTGGACGAGGGCCGGGCCAAGCAGGAGCGCATCGCGGACACCCACCGCAGGCTGCTGCGCTGCGTGAACCGCGACTACGAGGAATCCCTGGCGGTCATCGAGCGCCAGCACGCCGACGCCCTGCGCCTCACCGCCGAGCTGACCCGCTACCGCAACGAGCTCCAGGACCTGGTGGCCGAGCGCAGCGCGGCCCTGCACCAGGCCAACGAACGGCTGCGCAACCTCTCGCTCAAGATCCTGGCCGCCCAGGAAACCGAGCGGCGCTGGCTGTCCATGGAGCTGCACGACGGCGTGCTCCAGTCCCTGGCCGCCGTGCACATCTTCCTCCAGACCGAGCTCCAGGGCCTCGCCAGCCGGCTGCCGGAGCAATCCTTCGACAAGCTGCGCCTGGCCGCGCGCACCGTGGGCGAGGTCATGCGCGACATGCGCGAGGTGGTGGCCAGCCTGCGGCCGCCCATGCTCGACGACGTGGGCCTGGAGGCCGCCCTGCGCGCCCTGGTCAAGAAGTGCCTGCTGCCCTGCCCGGCCATTCGCGCGCGCATCTCCATCGAAGTGGGCGACACTGGACTGCACGAAGAGCAGAAGATCATCTGCTACCGCATCCTGCAGGAGGCCCTGAGCAACGCGGCCCGCCACAGCCGCGCCCGCAACCTGTGCGTGGAGGTGAGCCGGGATTCCGGCGGCCTGGCCGTGCGCGTGCAGGACGACGGGGTGGGCTTCGATCCGGCCGCATCCCGGCTGGAAGGCGTGGGCATCGAGAGCATGCGCGAGCGGGTCCGCCTGCTGGGCGGCAGCTTCCAGCTGGAGGCCGCGCCGGGCCGGGGCGTGCGCCTGAGCGCCTTTCTGCCCTGCGCCGTGACGCCCGAAGAGTCCTGAAGCGCCTTACGCGCCCGGCTCCCCTTCCCCGTTCCCCCGCTTGAAGATCCGCTCCAGCCGCTTCTGCAGCCGGTCCAGGTAGATGTAATAGACCGGCGTGAGATAGAGGGTCAGGAGCTGGGAGACCATGAGCCCGCCCACCACGGCCAGGCCCAGGGGCCGCCGCGATTCCGCGCCCGCGCCGAAGCCCACCGCGATGGGCAGGGTGCCCATGAGCGCGGCCATGGTGGTCATCATGATGGGCCGGAAGCGCACCAGGGCGCCGTCGTGGATGGCCTGTTCCGCAGTCTTGCCCGAATGGCCCGCCTCCACCGCGAAGTCGATCATCATGATGGCGTTCTTCTTGACGATGCCGATGAGCATGATCACGCCCACGAAGCCGTAGATGTCCAGGTCCAGGCGGAAGAGGAGCAGCGTCAAAAGCGCGCCCACGCCCGCCGAGGGCAGGCCCGAGAGGATGGTCAGGGGGTGGATGAAGCTCTCGTAGAGCACGCCGAGCACGATGTAGATGACCACGATGGACAGGACCACCAGGGCGATCAGGCCCTTGAACGAGGCCTGAAAGGCCTGGGCCGTGCCCTGGAAGCTGGTGGCGAAGGTGGCCGGAAGCATCTCCGAGGCCAGCTCCTGCACCCGCGGCATGGCGTCGCCCAGGGCCACGCCCGGGGCCAGGTTGAAGGACACCGTCACCGAGGGCATCTGGCCCGTGTGGTTGATGGACTGCGGCCCCACGCCTACGCCCACCTTGGCCAGGGCGTCCAGGGGCACCAGGGCCCCGTTCTTGGAACGCACGTAGAGCAGGGACATGGCCGCGGGATCGGCCTGGTAGCGGGGCAGCAGCTCCAGGAGCACGGGGTAGTCGTTGGTGGAGGCGTAGATGGTGCTCACCTGCCGCGAGCTGAAGGCCGAGGACAGGGCGTCCTCGATCTGGTAGGCCGAGACCCCCAGGGCCGAGGCCCGGTCGCGGTCGATGTCCAGCGTCACCTCGGGGTTGGATATCTCCAGGTCGCTGTTCACGTCCTGCAGGCCGGGCACGTCGCGCAGCCGGGCCTCGAAGGCCTGGGCGTACTGGTAGAGCTCGTCGGTGTCCGGGTTCTGGAGGGTGAACTGGTACAGGGCGCGGGAGGAGCGGCCGCCGATGTTGATGGACGGCGGCACCAGGAGCGAGACCCGCAGACCCTGCACCGAGGCCAGTTTGGCCCGCATCATCTGGGTGAATTCCTGAGCCGAGAGCTTGCGCTGGTCGCGCGGCTTGAGCTGGATGATGATGCGGCCATTGTTGCCCGTGGCGTTGGGGCCGCCCGCGCCCACCAGGGAGGTGAACTGGCCCACGTTGGGGTCGGCCAGGAGGATGTCGTTGACCTGCTTGTGCCGAGCCACCATCTCCTCGTAGGACACGCCCTGTTCGGCCAGGGTGAAGGCCGAGACCTGGCCGGTGTCCTCGGAGGGCAGGAAGCCCTTGGGCGTGACCACGAAGAGCCAGCCGGTGAGGGCCAGGAGCCCGAAGGAGGCGTAGAGCACCAGGCGGCGGCGCCGGAGCACCCAGCGCAGGGTCACGTCGTAGAGCTGCAGGGAGCGCTCGAAGAAACGCTCGGAAACCTCGTAGAAGCGGCCCTTGGGCCGTTCCTCCTGGCCCGGGACGTGGGGTTTGAGCCCCACGGCGCAGAGCATGGGCGTGAGGCTTAAGGACACGAAGCCGGAGATGAGGATGGAGGCCATGATGGTCACCGAGAACTCGTGGAAGAGCCGGCCCACCACGCCGCCCATGAAGAACACCGGGATGAACACCGCGGCCAGGGAGATGGTCATGGAGATGATGGTGAAGCTGATCTCCCGGGAGCCGTCGATGGCCGCGCGCCAGGGCTTCTTACCCATCTCCAGGTGGCGCACGATGTTCTCGAGCATGACGATGGCGTCGTCCACCACGAAGCCCACGGAGAGCGTGAGCGACATGAGCGAGATGTTGTCCAGGGAGAAGTCCATGAGGTGCATGACCGCGAACGTGCCCACGATGGACATGGGCAGGGCCAGGGAGGGGATGATCGTGGCCCGCAGGTTGCGCAGGAACAGGAAGATCACCAGGATGACCAGGCAGACCGTGAGCGCCAGGGTGAACTTCACGTCGCGCACCGAGTCGCGGATGGACACCGAGCGGTCGTAGAGCACGTCGATCTTCACCGAGCCCGGGATCTGGGCGCGGATCTTGGGCATCAGGGACTTGATCTCGTCCACCAGGGCCACTGTGTTGGTGCCGGGCTGGCGCTGCACGGCCAGGACCAGGGCCGGAACCCCGTTGAACCAGTTGCCGCGCTTGTTGCTCTCCGTGCTGTCGAAGATCTGGCCCAGGTTCTCCAGGCGCACCGGCGAGCCGTTGCGGTAGGAGACGATGAGCGGCCGGTAGCCGTCGGCGCGCATGATCTGGCCCTCGGAGCGCACGGTGTAGGCGCGGCTGGCGCCCTCCATGGTGCCGGTGGGCAGGTTCACATTGGCCTTGGCCACGGCGTCGGCCACCTCGTCGATTCCCAACTGGCGGCTGGCCAGGGCCTCGGGGTCCAGCTGGATGCGCACCGCGTACTTGGACGAGCCATAAACGTTGACCAGGGCCACCCCGTTGATGGAGGAGATGCGCTGGGCCATGAGCGTGTCGGCATACTCGTTGAGCTGCCACAGCGGCATGGTGTCCGAGGACACGGCCAGGTAGTAGATGGGCTGGTCCGCGGGGTTGACCTTGCGCATGTACGGCGGCGTGGTCATGTCGTCGGGCAGCTTGCGGCTGGCCACGGAGATGGCCGACTGCACGTCCAGGGCCGCGCCGTCCAGGTTGCGCTCCAGGTTGAACTGGAGCGTGATGCGCGTGGTGCCCAGGGTGTTGGTCGAGCTCATGGAGTCCAGGCCCGCGATGGTGGAGAACTCGCGCTCCAGGGGCGCGGCCACCGAGGAGGCCATGGTCTCGGGCGAGGCCCCGGACAGGGTGGCCGTGACCTGGATGGTGGGGAAGTCCACGTTGGGCAGGTCGGACACCGGCAGGGACCGGTAGGCCATGACGCCGAAGATGAGGATGCCGAACATGACCAGGATGGTCATGACCGGCCGGTTGATGAAAACCTGCGACGGGTTCATGGGGCCTTGCCCCCGGCGTCCGTGGCCGGGGCCGCCTGGGCCGGGGCCGCGGCCGGCGTGGACTCGGACGATTTGGCCGCCGGGGCCTGGTCCTTGGCCATGGTCACCTGCACGGCCGCGCCCGGAGTCAGGCGGATCTGGCCCTCGGTGACCACGGTCTCGCCGCCGGACAAGCCGTCCTCAATGATCGTAAACTCGTCCACGATGGCCCCGGCGGTGACGCTGCGCATCTCGACCGTGTTCTTGTCCGTGACCACGAAGACGAAGGCGCCCTTGCTGCCGGGCTGCACGGCCCGCGAGGGCACCAGCACCGCGCCCTGGCGCGAGTCCAGGTTGAGCGTGGCGCGCACGAACTGGCCGGGCCAGAGCAGGAGCTTGTCGTTGGGGAACACGGCCTTGAGCTTGATGGTGCCGGTGTTCTTGTCCACGGTGTTGTCCAGGGAGGCCAGGACGCCGGTCTCCAGGTAGCCGCCGCCCGAGGCCTCGGCCTGCACGGGCAGGGAGCCCTGGCCCATGCGCCGGAGGATCTCGGTGACGTACTGCTCGGGCACGGCCAGGGCCACGTAGATGGGCCGGATCTGGTTGATCACGGCCAGGTCGCGGTCGTCGTTGGCCTTGATCACGTTGCCCAGGGTCACCTGCACGTGGCCCACGCGGCCGTCGATGGGCGCGCTGATGAGCGTGTAGGAAAGGTCCAGCTGGCGGCTCTCCAGCTCGGCCTCGTCCACCTTGAGGGTGGCGGCCAGGCTGCGGGCGTTGGCCTCGGTCTGCTCGAACTGGTCGCGGCTGATGACGTTCTTCTCAATGAGTCCGGAGTAGCGCCGCAGGTCCTCGTTGGCCTTCTTGAGCAGGACCTGGTCGCGCTCCAGCTTGGCGCGGGACTCGCGCACCGCGGCCTCGAAGGGCCGGGGGTCGATGCGGAAGAGAGGGTCGCCTTGGCGCACGTCCTGGCCGTCCTGCACGTACTGCTCGGCGATCTGCCCGCCCACGCGGGTCTTGATGGCCACGGAGCTGTAGGCCTCCACCGTGCCCACGGCCTTGATGGACACGGGCACGGTACGCTTCTCGGCCATGGCCGCGGTCACGGCCAGGGGTTTCCTGCCGCCCAT
>JAWRKD010000103.1:0-6332 GCA_040307135.1 Desulfovibrionaceae bacterium | reverse complement strand
CGAGGAGGGGGGTTGGGTGTGAACCGCTGTGACCGTTTGCTGCCAGGACCAGGATCGGCCCTGTTGGCTGTCTTAAAGCAAGGCCGGTGCCAAAGTTGCAACAAGCTTGAATAACAAGAAAAGATGATTTCCGCTCTGGCCGCGATGCAAGATCCTGCACAGAAAATTGCACACGGCTCCGCAAAATTTCACACATCCGCGCGCCGCGGGCCTGCCGCTCTCTGGCCTTTTCGCGGCCACTCGGCTACAAGGCCGCCATGGGCGAGAACTCCGTGGCGCGGCTGCGCATCACCTGTCCGGACCGGCCCGGCATCGTGGCCTCGGTCACCAATTTCCTCTATTCCCACGGCGTGAACATCACGGCCCTGGACCAGTACTCCACGGACCCCGAGGGCGGCAGCTTCTTCATGCGCCTGGAGTTCCAGACCCCGCGCCTGGACGTGACCCGCCCGGCCCTGGAGGCGGCCTTTGCCGAGGTCATCGCCGCCCGTTTCGACATGGACTGGCGCATCAGCTATTCCAGCGACCCCAAGAACGTGGCCCTGCTCGTGTCCAGCCAGGAGCACTGCCTGCTGGAGCTGCTCTGGCGCTGGTCCCGCGGCGAGCTGGACTGCAAGGTGGGCCTGGTGGTGAGCAACCATCCGGTGCTGCGCGAGCAGGTGGAGGCCTTCGGCGTGCCCTTCCACTACGTGCCCGGCAACGGCGACAAGGCCGAAACCGAGGCGCGCCTGCTGGAGCTCCTGGAGGGCAAGGCCGACCTGCTGGTGCTGGCCCGCTACATGCAGATCCTGTCCGCGGACTTCGTTTCCCGCTGGCCCGAGTCCATCATCAACATCCACCATTCCTTCCTGCCCGCCTTCGTGGGCGCGGACCCTTACGGCCAGGCCCGCGAGCGCGGGGTGAAGATCATCGGGGCCACGGCCCACTACGTCACCGAGGAGCTGGACGGCGGCCCCATCATCGAGCAGGATGTGGCCAGGGTCAGCCACCGGCACCAGGTGGCTGACCTGAAGGACCTGGGCCGCGACCTGGAGCGCCAGGTCCTGGCCCGAGCCGTGCGCTGGCACCTGGAGGACCGGATCATCGTGCACCAGAACAAGACCGTGGTCTTCGCATGAAGACGCTGGCCGCCCTGTTCGCGCTCCTGCTTCTGGCGCCCCGGGCCGCCGCGGCCGAGGAACTGCGCCTGGCGGCCGAGAACGGCGTGCTGGACCGGGACCAGGTGCGCATGGAGCTGCAGACCCCGCAGCCCGGCCCGGACCCGGCCTGGGCCTGGCTCCTGGAACAGCTGGAGGCCGACGGCCTGGACAAGGCGGCCCTGGAGGCCCTATTCTCCCGGCCCGAGGTGCGCTTCGACCCGGCCAGCATGGGCAAGAAGCTGCGCGCCCTCTACAAGACCAAGTACCTGCCGCCCGTGGCCCCGCAGCCCGGCCCGCACAAGACCATCTGGGAGACCTGGCTCACGCCCGAACGCCGGGCCGAGATCGCGGCCTTCATGAAGGCCAACGCCAAGGCCCTGGCCGCGGCCGAGAAGCGCTACGGCCTGCCGCGCCAGGTGGTCACGGCCATCCTCATGGTGGAGACCAAGCTCGGCAAGTACTGCGGCGAGCGGCCCGCGCTCACGGTGCTGGCCAGCATGGCCGCGGCCCGGGACTACGAGGTGGTGCAGGGGTTCCTGGACGACCTTGGGCCCACCCCGGCCCAGGTGGAGTGGCTCAAGATGCGCCAGGAGCAGAAGGCGGACTGGGCCTACGACGAGCTCAAGGCCTTCCTGGAGCATTCCTGGGCCAACCGCGTGGACCCGGTGGTGGTGCCGGGCTCGATCTACGGGGCCATCGGCCTGTGCCAGTTCATGCCCACCAACGTGCTCAAGCTCGGGGTGGACGGCGACCGCGACGGCAGGGTGGACCTCTTCGACCCGGCCGACGCCATCCACAGCACGGCCAACTACCTGAAGAACGCGGGCTGGCGAAAGGGGCTCAACCACACGGGCCAGATGCGGGTCATCATGCGCTACAACCACGACCGCGCCTACGCGGGTACGGTGCTGGCCATCGCCAAGCGCATCTAGGCGGCTTCGCCGCCGCGTTCCGCGAAAACAAAAAAGCCCCGCGCAAGCGGGGCTTCCTGTTTGCTCGCCGGGGCTAGGAATTGGCGTCCTTTTTCTTGGCCGCCTTCTTCTTGGCCGGGGCTTTTTTGGCCTGGGCCTTCTTCTTGGCGCTCTTCTTCACGGTCTGGGACTGGGTCATGTCCGTGGCCGTGTCCGTATTGGTCTGGGCCAGGGCCGGAACAGCCAGGGCCAGGGACAGGGCCAGAACCGCCGCCAGCAGCGTCTTGATGCGGATCATGGGGCGCCTCCTTGTGTGTTCAGGCCGCTGCGGGACCATCTCGCCTGCGGCCATGCAACGTTGCGCGGGCTCGGTCTAGCACCGCCACATTACGGCAACATTTCAAAAAAGCTGGATTTGAATTAGAAAATAGTAAGGCTCCGCCAGGGCGGAGCCTTACGCAGAGAGGAGGGAGTCGAGGCTACTTGTTCTTTTTCTTGGACTTGGCGGCCTTGTCCGGCTTGCCCTTGTCCTCGTTCTTGCCCTTGTTTCCCTTGTCGCCCTTTTCCTCGGTCTTGCGGATCTTTTCCTGGGCCTTTTCCTCGGTACGGATCACCTTCTGCTGGCCCTGCTCCACGGCCTGGTCATGGCCCTTGCCGGCCTGGGTCTGCACCTGTTCCTCGGTGCGCGTGGTTTTCTCCAAAGCCTTTTCCTCGGTTTTGGCCGCCTTGTCCTGGCTGGTCTGGGCCAGGGCCGGAATCGGGGCGGCCAGGGCCAGGGCCAGGACGGCGGCCAGCAGATGCTTGCAGCGGAACATGCGTCCTCCTTGGGTTTCGTGCCCGGCATCAACGCCGGGGTTCATTGTTCATCATACGCGCCACCTGGGAAAACGTCACACGGAAATCGCGTCCTGCTCAGCGGCCCGGCCGCGGTTCCTGGGAATGGAAGCCGGGCTGGGGGCTGTGGTCCGGCCGAGGCTGGCTGTCCGCATGCTGCGGGCCGGGACCGGGCCGGGAGCCGTCGTGCTGGGCCCTGGGCGGCTGGTTGTGGTGCATGTCCGGCCGGGGGCCGCCGTGGCGGCCGTCGCGGTCGCCGTGGTATTCGTGGCGCTGCGGCGGGGCCGGGGGCCGGTGATGGGCGGGCGGCGGGGCGTAGCGCGGCGGACGGACCACGTAATAGGTCGAGGAATAGTACGCGGGCGCGGGGCTGTACCAGGAATCGTAATATCCGTGGTGCGGGCCGTGGGAGTCCGGATACCACGAATTGTCCATGCCGGCGCAGCCCGTGCCGGCCAGGGCCAGAAGCAGGATCATCGCGGATTGAGGCCACATAAGGCGCTCCGTCGCCGGGCAAAACCCCCTCCAGCCCGAAGACAGGGGATACATGGCAAAACCAGTGCCAAAACCTAACAAATCGGAAAGAAAGGCGAATTTTTGGAGTGCTTAGAAAACGAAAGGCCAGGGTGCGCAAATCTGGGCAGGCGTGTGCGGGGTTTGCTCAGGGAATGCACATACTTTACATGTCACGCGGCGCGTGATACGCACGACCCATGATCGAGTCCTTCCGCTGCAAGGAGACCGAGCGGGTGTTTCTGCGGGAGCCGTCCCGCCGTTTCCCGCCGGACATCCTGGCCGTGGCCCGGCGCAAGCTCGTCTGGCTGGATGCGGCCCGGCGGCTGGAGGATTTGCGCACGCCGCCCGGCAACCGGCTGGAGGCGCTCAAGGGCGATCGCAAGGGGCAGCACAGCATCCGGATCAACGACCAGTACCGGATCTGCTTCGTCTGGACCGGGAGCGACGCCCGGGACGTGGAGATTGTGGACTATCATTAGGAGGTGGCGCACATGGCCGCAAAGCTGCCGCCCATTCATCCGGGCGAGATTCTTCTGGAGGAGTTTTTGAAGCCGCTGGGCATCAGCCAGACGCGGCTGGCCCTGGACCTGCGCGTCCCGGCCCAGCGCATCAACGATCTGGTGCACGGCCGCCGCGCGGTGAGCGTGGACACGGCCATGCGCCTGGCCGCCTACTTCGGCACCACGCCCGAGGTCTGGCTCAATCTCCAGACGCGCTTTGACCTGGAAAGGGCCGAGGACGAGAATCTGGCCGAGCGCATCAAGGAAGAGGTCCGGCCCAGGGCGGTGAACGGGTAGGGGGCTTACTGCGCCCAGTTCTCCACGGCCAGGCCCGGCACGCGGCAAAACTCCCGCTCGTTGTTGGTCACCAGGGTCGCGCCCAGGCTCAGGCCGTGGGCCGCGATGAGCAGGTCCAGGGGGCCGATGGGCGTGCCCCGGGCCTGGAGATGCGCCCGGATGCGGCCGTATTCCTCGGCTGCGCGGTCGTCAAAGGCCGCGATCTCCAGGGGCGAGAGAAAGGCCAGGAGCGCGGCGCGGTTGCGGGCCGGGTCCGCGCTCTTGAACACGCCGAATTCCAGCTCGGCCACGGTGACGGCCGACACGCCCACGCCGGACACGGGCAGCTGCCGGAGGCGGTCCAGCACGGCGCGGGGCTTCTGCTTGATGCAGTAGATGCAGATGCTGGTGTCCAGGAGGAAGCGCATCACAGCGCCTCGCGCTCCTGCTGCCCGGGCTGCTCGCGCTCGGCCAGGAAGTCCGGAGTGAACTGATCGATGCCTTGCTCCATGACGGCCCAGGGGTCGTCCTTGGGCAGGAGCACCACGGCCCGGCCCACCCGGCGCACAAAGACCTCTGCGCCCTGAAAGGCGAATTCCTTGGGCAGCCGCACGGCCTGGCTGCCGCCGTTCTGGAATATTTTCGCGGTGTTCATGGCTGGCCTCCGAAGTATATATTTAAATATATACTTCGAGAGACGGGGAGGCAAGCGATCATTTGGTGCGCTTTGACCCAGAAAAGGCCAAGGACGAGCGGCCGGCGGAACGGATCAAGAAAGGGGTTCGTCCCAGAGTGGTGAAAGAAAGAGATGATAGCTTATAGGAAGGCTACTTTGTTGTGCCGAAAGGATTTTCGACACCATAAATAGCTTGATTAATTATAGATTCAAGAGGAATGAGGTTTCCTAGCCCTGCCTCTTCAATAGCTCGGAAATATGTTTTATTATTTTCAATGATAATAGGATAATTGCGCATCAATAATTCTTTTGCTTGCCGAGCCAACAGAAAGCGCGCGGTTTTTCCATTTCCATCAAAAAAAGGATGAATCTTTAAAAATTCGCTATGAAATTCAGCGAGCTTTCTGATAATTGCGGCAGGATTATTTTGTCTCACTAAGGAATCATAATTTAATGCCCAATCTTTTAATAATTTTCTAGTCAACTCTAGAACAATATCTGCATCAGGGGGAACATAGATAGCATCATTGATTTGAGAGCCAGGGCGTCCGATCCAGACAGGCTTGTCTCTAATAATCCCAGCATATTTTGTATCACCCTGGTCAAAAAGCAGCGCTGCATGAATTATACACAGAGACTCAATTGTTAAAAACTTTGTTGCTGGTATTTTTATGTCTAAGCTTTCATGGAATGTTGATATAGTAAATTGTGTTGCAACAATTTGTGCATTTTGAATATTTTTCACTTGAAATTCTCTGGAGTGCGAATTGGCAAAAATCTTTTTAATTTCTTTTATAATAAATGTTGCATTATCTTGAAGCTGTTCTGAAAAAATACGCGTCCACTGCGAGAAGAAACTTAACTGTTCTTCTCGACTCATATCTATATCTAAAAATTCAAGTCGTATCCCATATCCCAATGGGCTATCAAGAATAACACGGATTCTTTCTAGATGATAAATTATCGCTTTACTTTTTTTGATTCAGCGATTTGAATTAATCGTTCTCTCTCAGCTGGCCCTATGCTTTGATTCGTGATGAATACAATTCCGTCAGCACCATTTTTTGCTACGCCAAATAGATCGGCAGTGAACTTGTTTTTTATCTTTGTGAAAGTCTGCTCTGTTGGAGGAAAAAATGAAGCTCCAATATATTTCCACCCATTTTTTATACAAACGACATCTTTCAATCCATCTTTACCTCCAAGGGGGCACTGTGGGTCTAATGAAACAAAACTCTCAAGATGGAGGAGGTTGGCTGCAAGACGCTCCGAAACAGTTTGCCCGCTACGCCAAAATTTTAATTTAATTTCTGTTTTCGACATAAGAAAGCGATGTTAGTTTATTTTACCCGCACTTCGTGAACCCGCACGCCTTGCAGATGTGGCAGCCTTCCTCGAACACCAGCTCCTCGCCGCATTCCGGGCAGGTGGGCTTGTCCAGGGCGTTGCCGTTGCCCACGGCCACGTTCTGGCCCTTGAG
>JAWRKD010000102.1:0-4960 GCA_040307135.1 Desulfovibrionaceae bacterium | reverse complement strand
CCCCTACTTCTTGCCCTTGGCTTCCTCGGCCTTGGCCTTGGCCTCCTCGATCTCGGCCCTGCGGTCCATGACCAGCTTGTAGGCCACGTAGTACTTGAAGATGTTGCTCACGTAGCGCACGGTCTCCTGGCCCGTGATCCGGCCCGCGGCCACCTCCACGTTGGCGAACCAGCGGTTGGGGTCGAAGCCCATGTCCTTGGCCAGCTTGCGCATCTTGATCACGTTGCCCGGGCCCGCGTTGTAGGCGGCGAAGGCCAGAAGCATGCGGTCCTGGGGCGGGATGGCCGGGTCGTCGAACCAGGTGTCGATGAGGTGGCGGTGGTACTTGACCCCGGCCTCGATGTTGCGGTCCAGCTTGGTGATGTCCGGGATGCTCACGGGCGCGCTGGCCGCGGTGCTGGGCAAGAGCTGCATCACGCCCACGGCCCCGCGCGGGCTGCGGGCCGACTGGTCCAGGTGCGACTCCTGGTAGCCCTGGGCCGCCACGAGCAGGTAGTCCAGGCCGTACTTGTCCCCGTAGCGCTGGAACAGGCCCACGGCCTGGTTGAAGCGCCGCAGGTCCTCGCTGGCCGTGGGGTTGCGCAGGTAGTCCGTGGCGCGGAAATAGGTCTTGCTCAGGCGCGCGCGGGTGGCGCCCTGGCGCTGGGCCACCACGCACCGGCTGAGCAGCTCCTTGAGCTGGGGGCAGTTCTTGCGCACGGCCGGGGCCATGTGGCGGCCCTGGGCCACGGGCATGTCCGTGCGCACGCGCAGGCCCGGCAGGATCGTGGCCCAGATCGCGGCGCGGTAGTCGTCGAGCACGGTCATGGGCATGATCCCGGCCGAGACCATCTCCAGGATGTCCTCACCCTCCAGGTTCTCGTCGGCCTCGCGGATGCGCACGGGCTTGAGGCCCTTGGCCGCCAGCCGCCTGTTCAGGCCGGTGAGGCTCTCGTAGTAGCTGCTGGAGCGGCGCACCCAGACCTCCTGGCCCGAGAGGTCGTCCAGGCTCTGGAGGGGCGGGGCCGACGGCCCGGTGACCAGGAACTCGCTGGCGTTCTCCTGCCAGGGCTCGGTGAAGTCCACCAGGGCCTCGCGCTCGGGCGTGACGGTCAGGCTGGCGGCCAGGATGTCGCCGCGGCCCTCGGCCATGGCCGTGAACAGCTCGTCGCGGCGCATGGGGATGTAGATCATCTCCACGTGCCTGCCCGGGCCGAGCTGCGTGTTGAGCCAGTCCTTGAAGACCTCCATGCCTTCAAAGGTGGCGCCCTTCTGGCGCGCCCCGTCCAGGAAGTAGTTGGTGCGGCTGTGGGCCACCAGCACGCGGATGAAGCGGCGCTGGACCATGCCGTCCAGGTCGCCGGTCCAGGGCCGGAGCAGGGCCTGGAACCGGGGCTCGCCCAGAGGGGTGGCGGCCAGGGCCACGGGATGCAGGGTCGGGATCGCCAGGGCGGCGCACAGGCCCGCCAGGAACGCGCGTCGGGATATGGCCATGGTTATTGAAAACTACATGGCCCCTGTCCCCTTGTCCAGGGCTGGAGCGGGCCGGAGGCCGGAATTCACGGAACCGCCGCGCCCGGGAGCCGCCCTACTGGGACGAGCCCGACCCGATCCCCGTGGGGCTCATGATGGTGCCCATGACGCCCAGCTCGCCCGAGGCCTTGAACGGGTTCTCGTCCTCGGCGTGGGCGGCCTGGGGCTCGGACTTGTGGCGCAGGGAGTCGTTGTCCAGGGTCATGACCTGGTCCGCGCTCTTGTCCACCGGGGCGTAGTCCGCGGAGTTCTTGGCCATGATCTCGCGCAGGATGGCGTCGTCGGCCAGGGCCGCGGACAGCGGCAGCAGGCAGCAGCACAGGCACAGGAACAGGGCGCGGCGGATCATAGGGCCTCCGGGCTGGGGATGGGGACCGTGGACGCATTCTAGCCCACGGCCCGGGCCGGGGCAAGGGGCTGGAAGGGGCGTCCCGCGCCGACGGGACGCCCCCCTTGTTCAGGACAGCGGGCTAGCAGCCGAAGGCCGCGTGGGCCGCTATGGCGCCCTGGGGCCTGCGCTCGGTGAAGCAGGCCGCCAGCACGTACTGGTCCGGCACGCCCGGCCAGGTCAGGCCCGGCACGGCCGCGAAGCCGAAGCGGCCGTAGAACCCGGGGTCGCCCACCAGGACCACGCCCAGGGCCCCCTGCTCCCTCATGCGGCGCAGGGATTCGCGCACCAGGGCCGAGCCCAGGCCCTGGCGCTGGTGTTCGGGCAGCACGCCCACGGGACCGAGCAGGAACCAGCCCGTGGCGTCCGCGCCCACTGCGGCGGGCGACAGCGCGATATGGCCCACGGCCGCGCCGTCCGCCTCGGCCAGCAGGGACAGGGCCAGGGCCCCGGCGGCGCGCAGCCGCTCCACGATCAGGTGTTCCGTGGGCTCGGCCCCGGCCGGGTGCAGGGGATGGTCCTTGAAGGCCGCGTACTGGATGTCTGTGATGCGGGCGGCGTCGCCGCTTTTTTCGTCTCGGATGCACATGACGCTTGCTCCTTGTGCGTGAACATGGCGGGATATGGTCCACAACGCCAGGCGCGGCCGCGGACGCGAGCCGAGACGCCCGGGGACTCCGGGCTCTTCACAAGGGGCGGGAGTCACGCTCCGGAAGGAGCGCTAGCGGCCCTGGCTCGCGCCGGCGGCCAGGGGGGCAAGATCCACTGTCTGTTTCAAAAAAACCTCTGCCCGATGGGCGGTTGGATGGAGGTGGGAATAGGGGATGGGGCAGGGGGGAGTCAAGTCTCCTCCCCCATCTTCCCGTTCAAAAACCTGTCCAGCTGGGCGGCGAAGGCGTTGCGGTCGCGGGCGTGGAGCGGGGCCGGGCCGCCCGTCCGCACCCCGCTTTCGCGCAGTTCGTAGAGCATGTTGCGCAGGCTGAGCCGGGCCTGGATGTTGGCCCTGTCGTACAGCTCGCCGCGCGGGTTCAGGCCCCAGGCCCCCTTGTCCACCACGCGCGCGGCCAGGGGGATGTCCGCCGTGACCACCAGGTCGCCCGGGCCCGCGCTCTCGGCAATGATGTCGTCCACCACGTCGAAGCCCTTCTGGACCCGTTGCGTGTGGATGTAGGGCGATTCCGGCGGCCGCAGCAGCTTGTTGGCCACCAGGTGCAGGTGGACCTTGCGGCGCTGGGCCGCGCGATAGAGGATCTCCGCGATGGGGCCGGGGCAGGCGTCGGCGTCCACCCAGATGCGGGGTTCGCTCATGCGGGACCCAGAATGGCGCGCACCCGGCCCACCACGCCGGTCGTCAGCCGCACCTTGATGCCGCGGGTGTGGCGCGCCGCGCTGGTCAGGATGTCCCGCACCAGGCCCTCGGTGGTCTTGCCGCTGCGCTGGTCTTCCTTGCGCACCACGAGCACGCGCAGACCCGGGACGATGTTCCTGCGCTCCATGGCTTCGGGAGTGGGTTCGTGCATGACCCGGGCCTACGGGGTCGGCCGCGGCCCGTCAAGGCCTCAGACCTGGGCCGCCAGCCGCGCGGCCAGGTCCAGCAGTCCGTCCCGCTCCTCCAGCCCGTCCAGGAAGCGCTGCGGAATGCCCGAGAGCCCCGCCTGCGCGCCCACGAGCGCGCCCATGGCCCGGTCGCGGAGGGCGTCCACGGCTAGCCCCGCACCAGCCCGGCCACGGCCCGGGCCACCTGCTCCACGGAGGGCTTGTAGAAGGCCTCCTGGGCCGGGGCGAAAGGCACCGGGATGTCCGGGGCCGCCAGGCGCAGGGGCGGGGCCTTCAACTGGCCGAAGCAGGCCTCGGCCACGCTGGCGGCCAGCTCCGCGCCGAAGCCGCAGAAGCGCGTGGCGTCGTGCAGGGCCAGGAAGCGGCCCGTCCTGCGCACCGAGGCCAGGACCGCGGCCGTGTCCAGGGGAACCAGGCTGCGCAGGTCGATGACTTCCAGGGAAATGCCCTGGGCCTGCAAGGCCTCGGCCGCCTTGAGCGCCACGTGCACCGCCCCGCCGTAAGTGGCCAGGGTGGCGTCGCGGCCCGGCCGGGCGATGCGGGCCTGGCCCAGGGGCACGCGGTAGTCGCCCTCGGGCACCTCCTCGTGCACGGTCCAGTAGAGCGGCATCTCCTCCACCACCACCACGGGGTCCGGGTCGAAGATGGCCGAAAGGAGCAGGCCCTTGGCGTCGGCCGGGTTGGAGGGATAGGCCAGCTTGAGCCCGGGCGCGTGGGCCAGCCAGGCCTCCAGATAGTGGGAATGCTGGCAGCCCGCGGAAAAGGTCCCGGACTTGACCCGCACGGTGAGCGGGAAGCTGGACAGCCCGCCGCTCATGTAGCGCAGCTTGGCCGCGTGGTTCACCAGCATGTCCATGGCCAGGGTCAGGAAGGGGAAGAACATGATCTCCACCACGGGCCTGAGCCCCATGCAGCTGGCGCCCACGGCCAGGCCCGCGATGGCCGCCTCGCTCACGGGCGTGTCGCGCACCCGGCGCGGGCCGAAGCGCTCCAGGAGCCCATGGGTGGGCAGGTGCGGGTTCACGTGGATGGAGGTGCCGATGCCCTCGCCCGCCAGGAACACGCTCTCGTCCATGTCCAGGGCCAGGCCCAGGGCCTCGGCCACCGCCTGTCCGGTGCTCTTCACGGCCATGGCCTAGCCCTCCGCGATGGGGTTGACGTAGAGATGCAGGAGCGCCTCCTCGGCCGGGGGCGCGGGACTTTCCTCGGCAAAGGCCAGGGCCGCCTCCACCAGACCAGCGGCCCGCTCGCGCAGCGCGGCCTCCTGGTCCAGGCCCTCGGCCCTGAGCCGGACCGCGAACCGCGCGATGGGGTCGCGCCCGGCCCAGGCCGCCAGCTCGGCCTTGTCCACGTAGTGCTGGGGATCGTGCTCCCCGTGGCCGTGCATGCGGTAGGTGCGGCACTCCAGGAGCGCGGGGCCGCGGCCGTCGCGGCAGTGCGCCGCCAGCCGCTGCGCGGCCTCGAACACGGCCTCCACGTCGTTGCCGTCCGCCTCTTCCCCGA
>JAWRKD010000101.1:0-13493 GCA_040307135.1 Desulfovibrionaceae bacterium | reverse complement strand
CGGCCCGGCCGCGGGCAGGATTGGCAGGGCCGCGCAGCGATGCTAGGCTGAAGAAAATCGCCGGGCCACCGGGATATTGCCCGGATCCGGCACGGAGTTCCGAGCATGGACAAAGCCGAAACCCTGCGGCAGGTGGCCGCCCTGCCGCCGGTGGCCCCCGGGCAGTCCTACGTCATCGACCATTTCCGGCCCGGAGACGCCCTGGGCCTGGCCCGGCTCTACTTCGCGGTGTACGGCGACGCCTACCCCGTGGACACGCCCTACCTGCCGGAGCGCTTCATCCAGGAGGCCGAACGCGGCGACATCTTCTGCGTGGTGGCCCGGACCCCCGCAGGCGACATCCTGGGTGCGTCCAGCGTGTTCCGCAGCTCCGCGCCCAACCCGGGCTGCTTCGAGATCGGCCCGACCCTCATCCTGCCCGAATACCGCCAGGGCCGCATCGTGTTCCTGCTCTACGAATTCAAGATCGCCCACGTGCTGAACAACCCGCGTCTTGAGGCCGTCTTCGGCGAGGCGGCCTGCCACCACCTGACCACCCAGAAGCTCTTCCTGCGTCTGGGCATGAGGCCCACGGCCCTGGAACTGAGCTTGATGCCCGGGGAGGCCTATGCCCAGGAACAGGTGGCCGGCCGCACCAGCTGCCTGGTGTTCAGCCGCGTGGCCAGCAGCGTCCACTCCCTGGTGCACGCGCCGGAGCGCTACGCCAAGGCCCTGGCCTTCCTCTACCAGGGCCTGGAGCTGGACCGGACCGCGGGCGCGGCCAAGGCCCCCGCTGCCGACAGCGCCTGTTCCCTCAAGGTGGAGCGCTTCCCCGGAGCCGGGGTGGTGCGCGGCCAGCTGGCCGCCGTGGGCGAGGATCTGGCCGAGCGCCTGGACCGCCTGGAATCCGGGAACCCGCCCCTGGCCCAGATCTTCGTGAACCTGGCCGATCCCGGCTGTCCCTGGGCCGTGGACCAGCTCACGGAACGCGGCTTTTTCCTGGGCGGACTGTGTCCGGCCTGGTTCGGCCCCGACGCCCTGCTCCTCCAGAAACCGGCCCAGCTGCCGGATTTCGGCGCGCTCCAGCTTTTCACGGACCGGGCCCAGGCCGTGGCCGACCTGGTGCGCGAGGACGCCGAACATCTCTTCCCCGGCGCGGCGCGCTGCTGAAGCGGACACGGCATGACCTGGTGCGGATTGGGTGCGAAAACGAGAACAGGGAGCTATGCAAGGTAGTGCATAACTCCCTGAAATTGCTGGTGGGCAATAGGTGATTCGAACACCTGGCCTTTGGCTCCGGAGGCCAACGCTCTATCCAGCTGAGCTAATTGCCCGCAAGGGGTCCCTAGCTATCCCCCAGCCCTGCTTCTTGTCAAGGCCGCGGCCGGGACGATTCCCAATCTACGGCTTCGGAGCGCCTTGTCAATGACGAAGCGGGTCGCTACACTGCGGGCATGACGAACGATCCCCACATCCGGCGCGTGGTCCTGGCCGTCACCGGGGCCAGCGGCCTGCTCTACGCCGGGGTCCTGGCCCGTGAACTGGGCGGACGCCCGGACGTGGAGCTCCACGTGCTCCTGTCCCGGGCCGCCCGGGAGGTCATGGCCCACGAGGGCGGCCTGGACGAGGACGAACTGCGCGGTCTGGCCGCGGCCTTTTACGAGGAAACGGACATCGCCGCGCCCCCGGCCAGCGGCTCCTGGCGGCACGCCGGCCTGGTGGTCTGCCCCTGCTCCATGGCGAGCCTGGCGGCCATCGCCAACGGGCTGGGCCAAAACCTCATCCACCGCGCCGCGGACGTGGCCCTCAAGGAGGGCATGAAGCTCGTGCTCGTGCCCCGCGAGACCCCGCTCTCGGCCATCCACCTCAAGAACATGCTGGCCGCGCGCGAAGCCGGGGCCGTGATCCTGCCCGCCTGCCCGGGTTTCTACCACGCCCCCCGCGGCCTCGACGACTTGGCCGCGCACCTGGCCGGAAAGATCCTGGATCAGCTGAACATCCCCCACCGCCTGTTCGAGCGCTGGGGCGCCTGAGGAGGACGCCATGGAGATCACCTGGTTCGGACACTCCAATTTCCGTCTGGAGCATCAGGGCCTGGCCTTCGCCATCGACCCCTTCTTCGCGGGCAACCCCAAGGCCCCCGCGCCCTGGACGGCTTTGGGGCCGGTGAACGCCGTGCTCGTGACCCACGACCACGGCGACCACGTGGGCCAGTCCGTGGAGATCGCCGCGGCGCGCAAGGTCCCGCTGGTGGGCGTGTACGACACGGTGAACAAGCTGAACGGCCTGGGCCTGCCCCATGACCTGGGCCTGGGCATGAACCTGGGCGGCGCCGTGGAGGTGGACGGGGTGCGCCTGAGCATGGTCCAGGCCATGCACTCCGCGGCCAGCGGCGTCTGCTCGGGCTTCATCCTGACCTGGCCCGACGGATTCTGCGCCTACCACTCCGGAGACACGGCCCTGTTCGGGGACATGGAGCTCTTCGCCAGGTTCCACAAGATCAGGCTGGCCCTGCTGCCCATCGGCGGCTGGTTCACCATGGACTCCCGCCAGGCGGCCTACGCCTGCAAGCTCCTGGGCTGCGAGCTGGCCGCGCCCATGCACTGGGGCACCTTCCCGATCCTGGAGCAGAACACCGCGGGATTCAAGGCGCACCTCAAGGAATTCGCTCCCCAGGTCCGGGTCCTGGACCTGACCCCGGGCACGCCGCTGACGATCTAGGGCAGGGCGGCCAGGGCCTGGAGCACGGCCTCGGCTTTTTTCGAACCCAGACCCGGCACGCTGCGCAGGTCCTCCAGCGAGGCCGCGCGCAATCCCTCCAGGCTGCCGAAACGGTCCCAGAGCTTGCGGGCCAGGGCCGGTCCCACCCCGGGCAGGTCCAGGACCGCGCTCTTGAGCGCCGTCTTCTTGCGCGCCGTACGCTGACGGGAGAGCACGAAACGATGGGCCGCGTCGCGCACGGACTGGAGAAAGAGGAGTTCCGCGCTGCCCGGGGCCAGATCCACGGGATTCTTGCGACCCGGCCGGAACAGGCGGTCGCCCAGCTCCCCGGCCCGGCGCGTCTCTCCCTTGGCCAGGGCCGCCAGCTCAATGGCCGGGATCTCCTCCCGGCCTGCGAAGGCCTCGGCAAGCGCCCGCTCCACGGTGGCCAGCTGGGCCCGGCCGCCGTCCACCAGGAGCAGGTCCGGCCAGGGCGGGCCCGAGGCCGCCCGGCGTTCGGCCCAGGCCGCCATGGCCGCGTAGTCGTCCCCGCCGCCCACGGCCAGGGCGTATTGCCGTGAGGCTTCCGGCACGCGCCGACCCTCCTCGAAAACCACCAGGCCCACGCGGGTGCCGGTGCCGCCCAGGTGCGAGACATCCACGGCTTCGATGCGCGACGGCCGCCGCGCCAGGTGCAGCCGCTTTTCCAGGACAGCGGCCAGGTCCGCGCCCGCGCCCCGGGGTTTGGCCCGGCGGGCCGCCTCCTGGGCCAGGTCCAGCAGGCCGCGCTCGGCGGGACCGCGTGGTCTGGCCAGGCGCACGGCTCCGCCGCGGCGCTCGACCAACACGTCGGCCAGGAGCGGGTCGCCGGGGACCTCCGGCACCAGGATGCGGGCCGGGATGAAACGCTCGGGATGATAGAACTGAATGAGGAAATTCTCCAGGACCTCGCCGCTCTCCTCCGGCCCCAAACCCGGAAAGTGGAAGACCCGCTCGTCCAGGACCCGGCCCTGGCGCACGATGACCAGGCCCAGGCCCAGGCCCTCATCGGCCCCGGCAAGGCCGATCGCGTCCAGGTCCCCGCCGCCGGGCAGCACCGCGGCCTGGCGCTCCACGGTGCGGCGCACGGCCCGGATGCGGTCGCGCAGCTGGGCGGCCTGCTCGAAACGCAAGTCATCGGCGGCGTTCTTCATCTCGCGCTGGAGGTCGGCCAGCACGCTCTCGGCCTTGCCCGAGAGGAAACGCTCCACCCGCCGCACCAGTTCGCCATAGACCCCCTCCTCCAGCCGGTGCACGCAGGGCCCCAGGCACTGGCCCAGGTGGAAGTGCAGGCAGGGCCGGGTGCGGTTGCGCATGGCCCGGTCCGAGCAGGTGCGCAGGGGGAAGACGCGCGCCAGGAGCCGCCAGGTTTCGCGCGCGGACTGGGCCGAGGTGAAGGGGCCGAAATAGAGGGCGCCGTCGCGCTCCACCCGGCGGGTGATGCGCAGGCGGGGAAAGGCCGCGTTTTTGTCCAAGCGGAAGAGGAGATACTGCTTGTCGTCGCGCAGGACCACGTTGTAGCGCGGCCGGTGCTTCTTGATGAGGCTCTCCTCCAGGAGCAGGGCCTCCTTCTCGCTGGTGGCGGCCAGCACGTCCACCCGCCGCACGCGGGCCACCAGGGCGCGGGTCTTGGGCGTGAGTCCGGCGGGTGCGCGGAAATAGGAGGCCAGGCGCTTGCGCAGGCTCTTGGCCTTGCCTACATAAAGGATACGGCCCTGCCCATCCTTCATAAGATAGACGCCCGGGGAGTCCGGGTAGTCTCGATTACAATACTGAAATGTATTTCCCGGGGCGTGGCTGGAATCCATGCCTCCTCCTCTAAGCCCGGACCGGCCCGAGGGCAATGGTTGCATGCCTGTTTCCCGCGTTGTCCAGGTTCCCGACAACCCGCCGGGGATCGGCTGCGAAATTGTTACAAAGTAAAAAAATTTTTACCAGACCCGTGCAAACCCCTTGTCAAAAATTTTGAACCTTGCTAGTTGGAGCCCAGGTACCGGCGTGAAAAGGCAGTTTTCGCTTTCACCACAGACGCAAAAGAAAGGAAGGATCCCATGAAACGTTTGGTTCTTCTCGCCACCGTCCTGGCCTTCGTGCTCGGCGCGGCCTCCCTGGCCTCCGCCGCCACGGTCAAGGCCACCGGTCAGTGGGCTTTGGAGTTCCTCTGGTCCAACAACTTTGACATGAGCGACGACGCGGGCGACCGCGGCGGCAACGGCGACGACGGCGGCCGTGGCGACTTCAACGTCTATCAGCGCGCCCGGACCCAGTTCGAGTTCATCGCCAACGAGAACCTCAAGGGCGTGCTGGCCACCGAAATCGGCACCGCTCGTTGGGGCAACACGTTCCGCTTCCATGACCACAACGCCACCATCAACACCCGCCGCGCCTACCTGGACTTCATGATCCCGGACACCAAGGTGCGCGTGCTCGGCGGTCTGCAGGGCATCAACCTGCCGACCTCCTTCGGCGGCGGCTCCATGATCCTGGACGATGAAATGCCCTCTCTGGTGGTGACCACCCCGATCATCGACGAAGTGAGCGTGCTGGCTGGCTACGGCCGCCTGTATGACAACGACGACGATGTCACCGGCCACACCAACGGCTCCCTGGACGCCGGCTTCCTGGCCCTGCCCGTGAAGCTCGACGGCTTCGCCTTCGCCCCCTACTTCGTGTACGCTTACGGCGGCCACAACGCCGACGGCGCTCTGTCCGCCAACGTGCTCAACGGCCTGCGCGGCCCCGGCGCCGTGGACCTGACCGTTGGCCACAACGTGTACTGGGCCGGCACCAACTTCACCATGACCTACTTCGATCCGATCAAGGTCATGGCTGACGTGGCTTACGGCAATGTCTCCTCCGCCGGCGGCGACGATTCCCAGGACCGTTCCGGCTGGCTGTTCGACCTGGCCGTGGACTACACGGGCTTCGACTTCATGACCCCGGAAGTGTTCTTCGTGTACACCTCCGGTGAAGACGACGACGCCACCAACGGTTCCGAGCGCATGCCCGCCCTGACCGCCCGCAACTGGGGCATCGGCAACGGCCTGTTCTACGGCGGCGACCTGCTGCTGGACGGCGACCATGGCTTCAACAACAACCAGATCGGCTTCTGGGCTGTTGGTCTGAGCCTGAAGGACATCAGCTTCATCGACAAGCTGTCCCACACCCTGACCGCGTTCTACGCCCAGGGCACCAACGACAAGGCCGTGGCCACCTTCGCCGGCGCCACGACCCCGAGCGCCAACACGTTCATCTCCTACGGCTACACCCTGACCGAGGAAGACCACATCATCGAGTTCGACCTGAACAACACCTACAAGCTCTACGACGAACTGAGCTTCATGGTGAACCTCGGCTACGACATCAACGGTTACGACAAGGACACCTGGGCCGGCGTGGACCGCGAAGACGCCCTCAAGGTGAGCACCGGTTTCCTCTACAGCTTCTAGTTCCATCCGGCCTTTCACGGCTGTACCTGGCCGGGGCGCAAGCCCCGGCCTTTTTTTGTTCTCCGGGCGGACCGGCCACAGAGAGAAACAGGGGCGGCTCCATGCCGAGACAATTTTTTGACCATCGTAAAAAAAATTGTAACCAAACCTCCCGCCGCCCCTTGTAAAAAAATTTGAACCCTGGTACGAATCAGCCCAGTTGAGGCGTTGGAAGGGCGACCGCATTACGCAACACCTGCAAAAGAAAGGAAGGATAACAATGAAACGTCTGGTGCTTCTTGCCACCGTCCTGGCCCTGGTGCTCGGCATGGCCTCCGTGGCCTCCGCCGCCACGGTCAAGGCCTCGGGCGACTGGGCCTTGGAGTTCCTGTTCTCCCAGGGCTACAACATGACCGACAACGCCTCCGGCGCCAACAACGACGGCGACTTCGGCGTGTATCAGCGCGCTCGGACCAAGTTTGAATTCATCGCCAACGAGAACCTCAAGGGCGTGCTGGGCACCGAGATCGGCACCGCTACCTGGGGTAACGAGTTCCGCTTCCACGATCACAACGTCCCGGTCAGCGTGCGCCTGGCCTACCTGGACTTCACGGTCCCGGACACCAAGATCGCCGTGCGCGGCGGTCTCCAGACCATCGTGCTGCCGAACTCCGGCGCTTTCTGCGGCAGCAACATCATCCTGGACACCGAGATGCCCTCTCTGGTGGTTTCCGCCCCGATCATCGACGAGGTGAGCGTGCTGACCGGCTACGGCCGCCTCTATGACAACGACGCCACCTTCGGCAATTCCGGCCACACGAACGGTTCGTTCGACACCGGGTTCGTGGGCCTGCCCGTGAACCTGGACGGCTTCGCCTTCGCTCCGTATTTCGTGTACGCCTACGCGGGCCACGACGCCCTGGCCGACGCCAACCTGAACGGCAACCTGGCCAGCGGCCTGCTGACTCCGGCCCCTGACCTGACCGCCGGCCGCAACGCGTACTGGGGCGGCACCAGCTTCACCATGACCTACTTCGACCCGATCAAGGTCATGGCCGACGTGGCCTACGGCAGCGTGTCCGGCGGCGGCGACACCAACGACCGCTCCGGTTGGATGTTCGACCTGGCCGTGGACTACACGGGCTTCGACTTCATGACCCCGGAAGTGTTCTTCGTGTACACCTCCGGTGAAGACGACGACGCCACCAACGGTTCCGAGCGTATGCCCCTGCTGTACTCCCAGTACTGGGCTCCGGGCTCCTTCTGGTTCGGCGGCGACACCCTGCTCATGGGCAGCTACGGCTACCTGAACTCCCAGACCGGTTTCTGGACCGCCGGCCTGAGCCTGAAGGACATCAGCTTCGTCGAGAAGCTGTCCCACACGATCAACGCCCTCTACGTTCAGGGAACCAACGACAAGGACACTGCCAACACCACCGTTGCCGGTTACGACTTCGTCACCTACGGCCGCTCCCTGACCGAAGAAGACCACATCATCGAATTCGACCTGAACAACAAGTACCAGCTGTACGATGAACTGGCCCTGACCTTAGACCTGGGCTACATCATCAACGGCTACGACAAGGACACCTGGGGCGGCATCGAGCGCGACGACGCCTTCAAGCTGAGCACCGGTCTGGCCTACAGCTTCTAAAGACTCACCAGCCTTTCCCACGCCGATATCGGGCCGGGGCGCAAGCCCCGGCCCTTTTTTGCGCCCCTGCCCGGCTCGACTTTCCGGGTCTCCTCCCGTATATTCCGGACCTCGACGCCAACCTTTGGAACCACGGAAACAACCCATGTCCCTGCCACAGATCGCCTACAGCGGAGCAAAGGATTGGCCCGCCCTGCGGGACCGCCTGGCCGGACGCCGCAATCCCGGGGCCTCGGTGGAGTCCACCGTGCGGGAAATCCTGGCCCGGGTGCGCAGCCGCGGCGACGCGGCCCTGGCCGCCTACACCCGGCGCTTCGACTGCCCGGAGTTCACATCCGCCCAAATGCGCGCGCCCAAGGCCGCCCTGACCAGGGCCCTCAAGGCCATTCCCAAGGCCGACGCGGACATCCTGGCCGAGGCCATCGCCAACGTGCGCGCCTTCCACGAGCGCCAGCGCGAGAACTCCTGGCTCACCACCACGGCCGACGGCGCGGTGCTGGGCCAGATGGTCCTGCCCGTGGACCGCGTGGGCCTCTACGTGCCCGGCGGCCAGGGCGGCGAAACCCCGCTGGTCTCAAGCCTGATCATGAACGCCGTGCCCGCCCAGGTGGCCGGGGTGCGCGAAATCGCCGTGGTCTCCCCGCCGCGCCGGGACGGCACGCTCAATCCCCACATCCTGGCCACGGCCGCCCTGCTCGGCATCGAGGAGATCCACCTCTGCGGCAGCGCCTGGGCCATCGCGGCCCTGGCCTACGGCACCAGGACCATCCGGGCCTGCGACGTGATCGCCGGGCCGGGCAACATCTTCGTGGCCACGGCCAAGGCCCTGCTGGTGGGCGAGGTGGGCATCGACATGATCGCCGGTCCCAGCGAGATCGCCATCGTGGCCGATGTCTCGGCCGAGCCCGCCTGGCTGGCCGCGGACCTGCTTTCCCAGGCCGAGCACGACCCCCTGGCCGCCTGCGTCCTGGCCACCTGGGACAGGAAGCTGGCCGCGGCCGTGCAGAAGGAGCTGGCCGCCCAGCTGAAGCGCCTGCCGCGCGGCCAGATCGCGGCCAAATCCCTGGCCGACTGGGGCGCCCTGGCCCTGACCCCGGACCGGGACGCGGCCCTGGACCTGGTGAACCGCATGGCTCCCGAGCACCTGGAACTGGCCGTGGCCGATCCCTGGGCCATGCTGCCCTTCGTGCGTCACGCCGGGGCCGTATTCCTGGGCTGCCACTGCCCCGAGCCCGTGGGCGACTATTTCGCCGGCCCCAACCATGTGCTGCCCACCCTGGGCACGGCCCGCTTCTCCAGCGCCCTCTCGGTGCAGACCTTCTGCAAAAAGACGAGCGTCATCGCGGCCCCGCCCTCTTACGTGGCCGCGCACGGGGCCAAGATCGCCCGCCTGGCGAGGCTGGAGGGCCTGGAGGCCCACGCCCGTTCCGTAGAATGCCGCATTCCCAAGACAACGAGGAAGAAATGAGCGCACCCGCCGTGATTACCACCGACATCAAGGAATTCCGCCTGGCCTCCCGGGGCAAGGTCCGCGACATCTACGAGATCGACGCCGAGACCCTGCTCATCGTGACCACGGACCGCATCTCGGCCTTCGACGTGGTCATGCCCGACCCCATCCCGCTCAAGGGCGTGATCCTCAACCAGATCACCCAGTTCTGGATGAAGATGATGGAGGACCTGACCCCGAACCACGTGCTGGCTACCGAGCCGGCGGACTTTCCCAAGGCCCTGGCGCCCTACGCCGCGGTGTTGCGGGGCCGCTCGGTGCTGGCCCGCAAGGCCAGGCCCCTGCCCATCGAGTGCATCGTGCGCGGCTTCATCACCGGTTCGGGCTGGAAGGACTACAAGAAGACCGGCGCGGTGAGCGGCCACGTGCTGCCCGCCGGGCTTGAGGAGTCGGCCATGCTGGAGCAGCCGCTCTTCACGCCCTCCACCAAGGCCGAGATCGGCCAGCACGACGAGAACATCACCGTGGACCAGGCCGCGGCCATGCTCGGGCCAAAGCTCATGGCCCAGGTCCAGGACCTGGCCCTGGGCATCTATTCCCGGGCCCGGGACTACGCCAAGACCCGCGGCATCCTCATCGCGGACACCAAGTTCGAATTCGGCCAGAAGGACGGCGCGCTCCTCCTCATCGACGAGGTGCTCACCCCGGACTCCTCGCGCTTCTGGCCCGCCGCGGACTACGCCCCGGGCCGTGGCCAGCCGAGCTTCGACAAGCAGTTTCTGCGCGACTGGCTGGAGGAGATCGGCTTCAACAAGAGGCCCCCGGCCCCGCACATTCCCGCAGACATCGCGGCCAGGACCCAGGAAAAGTACCTGGAGGCCTTCCGGCTGTTGACCGGCACGGAACCCCGGGTGTAGCTCACCTTTCACGCAACTAAGGAGATCCGCATGCTGCTGCACGGTAAAAAGGCCCTCATCTTCGGCGTGGCCAACGAGAAAAGCATCGCCTACGGCATTGCCCAGGCCTTCAAGGAACAGGGCGCGAGCCTGGCCTTCAGCTACGTGAACGAGGCCATCAAGAAACGCGTGGAGCCCATCAGCGCGGAACTGGGCGGCGACTTCACCTTCCCCTGCGACGTGAGCGACGACGCCAGCATCAATGCCTCGGTGGATATGGTGCGCGAGAAATGGGGCGGGGTGGACGTGCTCGTGCACTCCGTGGCCTTCGCCAACCGCGACGAGCTCAAGGGCCGCTACGTGGACACCAGCCGCGAGGGCTTCCATCTGGCCCTGGACGTTTCGGCCTATTCCCTGGTGGCCCTGTGCAAGGCCTTCGAGCCCCTGCTCAACCCCGAAGCCTCGGTGCTGACCATGACCTACCACGGCTCCCAGCAGGTGGTGCCGAGCTACAACGTCATGGGCGTGGCCAAGGCCGCCCTGGAGGCCAGCGTGCGCTACCTGGCCGCGGATCTGGGCTCCAAGGGCCTGCGCGTGAACGCCATCAGCGCGGGCCCCATCAAGACCCTGGCCTCCTCGGGGGTGTCGAGCTTCAAGGCCCTGCTGACCCACGTGGAGGAGCGCGCGCCCCTGCACCGCAACGTGACCACCGCGGAGGTGGGCGGCGTGGCCGTGTTCCTGGCCTCGGCCCTGGGCCGCGGGGTCACCGGCGAGGTGGTCTATGTGGACTCCGGCCTGAACATCATGGGGGTCTAGCATGGAACCCTGGATCGTCCTGCTCCTGGTGGTGGCGGGCCTGTTCCTCTTCGGCCGGGTCCTGGGCCGCGGCCTGGGAGGCTGAGGCCCCAAACGGGAGTGCGGCTGGACGCCGCCTGACAAGAACAAGGACAAGGAAAAGCGGCCTTGACAGGCCGGCGCTGAACGAATAAGGTCCCCGTTCTGCCTTGCTCTTCCCACATGGGAAGGGCCATAGACCACAAGGAGGAACGCATGTCTCAGAAATACGAGACACTGGTTCTTCTCTCGCCCGATCTGGCCGAGGAGAACCGCAAGGCGATCATCGAGAACCTTACGTCCATCGTGGAGCGTGAAGGCGGCAAGATGAACGCCATCGACGATTGGGGCATCCGCACCCTGGCCTACCCGGTCCAGAAGCAGACCCGCGGCAACTACGTGCGCCTGGAATATCTGGCGCCCGGCCCGGTCATCGCCGAACTGGAGCGGAACATCCGCATCACCGACGGCATCTTCAAGTTCGTCACCGTCCGCCTGGCGGACGCCACCGCGGCGTAGGGAGGACAGGACATGGCATTCCGCAACAAGAAGTTCACGCCCCGCAAGAAGTTCTGCCGTTTCTGCGCGGACAAGAACCTGCCCCTGGACTACAAGCGCCCGGACATCCTGCGCGACTACATCACCGAGCGCGGCAAGATCATCGCCCGCCGCATCACCGGCACCTGCGCCCGGCACCAGCGGCAGCTGACCACCGAAATCAAGCGCGCCCGTCAGATGGCGCTGCTCTTCTACACCACCGTGCACAGCACGGACGTGAAGAAGCGGACCCTGTAGGAGGCCGGACATGAAACTCATCCTGCGCGCCGACGTGGAGTCCCTCGGCCGCCTCGGCCAGATCGTCACCGTGAAGCCGGGCTACGGCCGTAACTACCTGATTCCCCAGGGCCTGGCCATGCCGGCCACCGAGGCCAGCCTCAAGCAGTTCGAGCTGGAGAAGAAGAAGCTCCAGGCCAAGGCCGACAAGCTGCGCACCGGCGCAGCCGACGTGGCCGAGCGCATCAACAACGCCGCCGTCACCATCGCCGTGCGCGTGGGCGAAGGCGACAAGCTTTACGGCTCCGTGACCTCGGCCAACATCGCCGAGGCTCTGGCCGCCCAGGGCATCGAGATCGACCGCCGCAAGATCGTCCTGCCCGAGCCCATCCGCGGCCTGGGCCAGTTCGAGATCGAGGTCAAGCTGCATCCCGACGTCCACGCCGCCGTGAAGCTCACCGTGGTCCGCGAAGGCCAGACCGAAGAGCAGCCCGCTCCCGAGGCCAGCAATGAACAGCCGGCGGAAGGAACCGAACAGCAGGCCTAAGGGCCGCGACGCACAATCGACGGGGGAGGCCCAGCCCAGGGCCTCCTCCGATCTTCTACGCAAAGTCCCCCCCCAGAGCCTGGAGGCCGAACAGGCGGTTCTGGGGGGCGTGTTTTTGAAGAACACCCTGTTCCACTCCCTGGTGGACCTGGTGGGGCCGGACGACTTCTATTCCCCGGCCCACGCCACCATCTTCCAGACCTTCATCGACCTCTACGGCCTGAACCGGCCCATCGACCTGGTCACGGTCACGGACCACCTGCGCCAGAGCGGGGAACTGGACCAGGTGGGCGGCCCGGTCTATCTGGCCGAGCTGGCCGATTCGCCGGTGAGCGCCTCCAACGCCCTGTTCCACGCCCGCATCGTGCGCGACAAGGCGACCCTGCGCCGCCTCATCGACGCCTCCAGCTCCATCATCTCCGAGTGCTACGAGGCCCGCGACGTGGACGCGCTCCTGGACAGCTCCGAGAAGCGCATCTTCGAGATCGCCGAGGCCAAGGCCCAGAGCACCTACATGGGCTCCAAGGACTTGGTGCGCAAGGTCTTCGACCAGCTGGAGCAGCGCTACGAGAACAAATCCGCGGTCACGGGCATCGCCACCCACTACACCCGCTTCGACGAGATGACCTCGGGCCTCCAGAACTCGGACCTGATCATCGTGGCCGGACGGCCCAGCATGGGCAAGACCGCGTTCGCCCTGAACATCGCCCTGCGTGCGGCCGTGAAGTCCGGCGTGGCCACGGCCGTGTTCTCTCTGGAAATGAGCATGGAGCAGCTCATGACCCGTCTCCTGGCCTGCCAGGGGCTGGTGGAGCTCTCACGGCTGCGCAGCGGCTTCATCGAGGACTCGGACTGGGCCAAGCTCCAGGACGCCGCCGACGTGCTGGCCAAGGCCCCCATCTTCATCGACGACACCCCGGCCCTGACCACCCTGGAGCTGCGCGCCCGCTGCCGCCGCCTCAAGGCCGAGCACAAGCTGGGCCTGGTGGTGGTGGACTACCTCCAGCTCATGCGCTCCAGCCGCGACATCGACTCGCGCGAACAGGAGATCTCCGACATTTCGCGCAACCTGAAGGCGCTGGCCAAGGAGCTGGACATCCCGGTCATCGCCCTGTCCCAGCTCAACCGCAAGGTGGAGGAGCGCACGGTGAAGCGGCCCATGCTCTCGGACCTGCGCGAATCGGGCGCCATC